>JAILMS010000149.1 GCA_024692385.1 Prevotella sp.
TTATTGGGGTCATTGGTGTTCCAGTCGGAGCCGAATACATTCTCGGGACCAACAACGGTGTAAACCATCTCAGCATTAGGATCCTCACCGTTAACGAAGAATTTAACTTGCTCGGTTTCAGGATCGAAGGTGATTTTAATGTTATAGGTGCCATCTTCGGTAAACTGATAGTAATAGTCATTGGCGGGCCATGCAGGATTATCCCAACTGTGGTCTTGAACAACCTTGAACTTAATCTCGGCGTCAGCGGCCATCTCAACATTGTCTTTGGTCCAGGTGTAGATACCGTCCTCGCCCATCACCATGTCGTTGGTGGTGTCAGTGGGATCCCAGAACGAACCGAAGAGGTTGTCGGTACCAGCCACAGTGTAATCGGTGGTCTTGGTCAGACGATAAACTGAAATCTGGCCACCAGGCACATATTGATAGATGGTAACGCCATTAGCATCAACTTCAGCATTGAGCCAGTTACACTGGATGCCGTTGGGATTGCTGGTAACCGATGAGGGAACTTCAATTAATGGAGCTCCTGCTTTGTCCTCGGCAATGGCAAAGCCATCTTGATAGTTGGGTAAAGTTGGGTAGAGATAAAGTTCCTTGCTATCCCAGATGATGGGAAATACACCATTGCAAGCACCCTTATTGGGGAGAGTGATTCCATAACGAATGAAATTGCCTTCGCTTTCGGGATCATCAGTAATCTTACCAGGGGCACCGCTGCGATAAGCGAAAATCAAAGCGTCTTTACCTGCGAGGTCTTTGTAATAGTTAATTACAGTTGATGTGTTGGTTGCGGTTAAACCTGTACATGAGGCAAGGAAGCAATCATCTTCGTTAACCTCACCTTCAACGACAGGCACACGGACAATACCATCAGTGTAGATTGAGTTATCGGGTGTGCCGGCAGTGAGATAAAGTTCGCCGTTTTCCAGCATATTGCCTTTGCAGAAACCAAAGAAATCGCAACGGCCGCTCAATCCAGCACCGGGAGGTATGGTATGAACTTTTACATTTCCATTGCTTGGGTTGATTACCTTAAAGGTTGCTGCACCCCAAGCGGTGCTTCCGAAACCTGCGTTGCTGACAATGATATTACCGGCTTCATCACGGCAGATAGCCGTATTGGTGGCGCCCTCAAAAGTCACGCCTGTCAATCCGTTCTCGCCAACTTCATAGACAACTTGTTCTGCTTTGTTGTGGATGTAGAACTTTCCGTTCATGCCAAAACCTTGGCGGACATCATTTGTGGTACTGAAGATTGTTGTGGCATTCAGTGTCCACACTTTCTCAATTGTGTAGCCTGCGCTTGCACCCAGCGCTACTGCTGCCATAGCAGCGATCAGTAATAGTTTCTTCATAATTCACTTGAATTTTTTAATTGTTAATATATGCGGTTAGTATACGTTTTTTCTTTGTTTTTTAGGGTGATTTGGAAACACTTATACTATAGCATGCAAATATAATAAAATGCAACCAATTATCAAAATATTAAAAGTTTTTGTCACATTTTTAATATTTTTTACGATTTATGCTTACGGTTTATAATAGGATATTGTGTCTGATACGGGTTTTGTGTTAATTAATATAGGCACTCTTGAAAAAAACATCTTTAGAGCATTGTCCAACGATAAAAAAGGCTTACCTTTGCAGCAAATAAGACAAAAGGTTTATTCCAAAAATTTTTAGTTCTGTATTATGGTAAATTACAAGGATTTAGGTCTCGTGAACACGCGAGAGATGTTTGCTAAGGCAGTCGATGGCGGCTATGCCATCCCCGCATTCAACTTCAACAACATGGAGCAGTTACAGGCTATCATCAAGGCTTGCGCCGAGACGAAGTCGCCTGTTATCCTGCAGGTATCGAGTGGTGCCCGCAAGTATGCCAACCAGACGCTGCTGCGTTACATGGCCGAGGGTGCTGTAGAGTATGCCAAGGAGTTGGGCTGGGAGCATCCCCAGATTTGCCTCCATCTGGACCATGGTGACACTTTCGAGTTGTGCAAGTCCTGCGTGGATTTCGGTTTCTCGTCGGTAATGATCGACGGCTCGTCGCTCCCCTATGAGGAGAACATCGCCCTGACCAAGAAGGTTGTGGAATATGCCCATCAGTTCGACGTGACTGTTGAGGCCGAGTTGGGTGTTCTCGCTGGCGTGGAGGATGACGTTGTGGCCGAGGAGTCGCACTACACCAAGCCCGAGGAGGTCATCGACTTCGCTACCCGCAGCGGTTGTGACTCGCTGGCTATCAGCATCGGCACCAGCCATGGCGCCTACAAGTTCAAACCCGAGCAGTGCACGCGTGACCCGCAGACCGGTAAACTCGTGCCTCCTCCCCTGGCATTTGATGTGCTCGAGGAGATCGAGAAGAAGTTGCCCGGCTTCCCCATCGTGCTGCACGGCTCGTCGAGCGTGCCCCAGGAGTATGTTGACATCATCAACACCCACGGCGGCAACCTGCCCGACGCGGTAGGTATCCCCGAGGAGCAGTTGCGCAAGGCTGCCAAGAGTGCCGTTTGCAAGATCAACATCGACAGCGACAGCCGTCTGGCATTCACCGCTGCCGTGCGCAAGGTGCTCGCTGAGAAACCTGGTGAGTTTGACCCCCGCAAGTACTGCGGTCCCGCCCGTGACGAGATGGTTAAACTCTACAAGCACAAAATCATTGAGGTGCTGGGTAGCGACGGCAAGGCCGAGTAATCGCATCAGTTCTTAATTATCTAATTGGAACCAAGTAGAGGCGCAAAAATTTTGCGCCTCTACTATTTTGCTGAATATCAGGTGTATATCGTTGTATTTCATTTTTTGTGGCAAAAAAAATCGCAAAAAAATTTGGTGGGTATGTAAATCGGTATTACCTTTGCACCGCTTTACGAAACAATTGCGTTTCGGCAAGTATGTTCGGGGTGTAGCTCAGTCCGGTTAGAGTACGCGTCTGGGGGGCGTGGGGTCGCTAGTTCGAATCTAGTCACCCCGACATGAAAGAGTGCTGATGGTCTATGATTATCGGCGCTCTTTTGTTTTTACTTAAACCAAATGTTGTGGCACGGCGGTGGTGCCTGTGCCCGTTAATTCAAGTGAAGTGATGAAAAATCTAGTAGCACTATGTGTGATGTCGCTGGTGATAGCATTGCCGGCAGTAGCCAAGTCGTGGTTGGGCGGTGACGTGTCGATGATGACCGCCAATGCCCGCAATGGGGTGATTTACAAGGATTCATGTGGCGTGACTGTGGACCCTTATGACCTGTTCAAGCAGCAAGGATGGAACATGATGCGCGTGCGCCTGTTCGTCGATCCGCAATATGCTCCCGGAAGTCACCATGACCAGGGTGTCTGCCAGGACCTGGACTATGTCGTCGACCTGTGCCGGACCATCAAGGCGCGCGGCTTTGAGGTGATGCTGGATTTTCATTACAGCGACACCTGGGCCGACCCTGCCAAGCAGTTCACGCCTAAACGGTGGGAAGGGCTGGACAGCAAGACGCTCGCCGACAGCATCTACCGTTACACCCGCCATTGCCTGGCTGCCATGAAGGCGGCTGGTGTGGAACCCGCGATGATTCAGGTGGGCAATGAAATCACCTTCGGCATGGATTGGCCCGTGGGACGTGTGGACCCGATGAAACCTGATAATTGGGACGTTTTCACCACTCTGCTCAAAGCCGGCTGCAAGGCCTGCCGCGAGGAATGTCCCGCTGCGGGTATCATCATCCACACCGAGAAGGCTGGCGAGTGGGAGATGACGCGCAACTACTATGACCGCCTGAGGGAGGCCGCTGTGGACTATGATATCATCGGGTTGAGTTATTATCCCATGTGGCACGGCACGATTCCCAACCTGGGCCGGACGCTTGACCTGCTCGCCGAGCGCTATCCTGACAAACCCGTGATGATGGTCGAGGCGGCCTACTACTATCTCCATAACGGCAAGTCGTGGGATGGCAGCGAGGACTTTTCCCAGTGCCTGCCCGGTACCATCGAGGGCCAGCGCGAGTTCACTGCACAACTGGTCAACGAGTTGAACCGTCACGACAATGTGACGGGCCTGTTCTGGTGGTTCCCCGAGGAGAACAGTTACGGCACACCGTACCAGGGAAGGGGAGGCCTTAACCGTGGCCTGTTCAATAATGCCGACGGCTGCGCCTTGCCTGCCCTCTACGAGATGTCCCGCTTCAAGCGTTAGTCTTTATTTACCTGGGACTTTAAATCGTGATATACATGAAACTCGCCAACAACAAGAATCACTTGATAGGTATCGTGTGTGCCGTCCTGTCGGCGGTGTGCTACGGTACCAACCCGTTTGGCGCATTACCGCTCTATCAGGAAGGCGTGAACACATCCACCGTATTGGCCCATCGCTTCGGTCTGGCTGTTATCCTGCTGGCAGTGGTCATGCTCGCCAAGCGTGAGAATTTCAAGGTGGCCAGGCAGGAGTTCAAGGTTTTGTTCTCGTTGGGTATCCTGTTTGCGGCATCAAGCATTACCTATTACCAGAGTTTCCATTTCATGGATGCTGGTATTGCCTCTACCATCCTCTTTGTCTATCCTGTTATGGTGGCAGTGATCATGGCAGTCTTTTTCAAGGAGCGTGTCACGGTGGTGGCTGTCATCGCGATAGTGATGTCGCTGGTGGGGATTCTCCTGCTCTACAAGGGCGGGCCCGGGGCGACAATCAGTGTGGTGGGCATCATCCTGTGTGTGCTTTCGTCGTTGGCCTATGCCGTCTACATCGTTGTCGTCAACCAGTCCAGCATCAGGATGTCCTCGTTCAAGGTCACTTTCTATGCCATGCTTGTGTGTGAGATTACCCTGGTGCTATACTCTTTCACATCACCCGAACTGTATTTGCAATTCCTGCCCTCGCCGCGTGCCTGGTTCTATGCGTGCTGGTTGAGCGTCGTTCCCACGATTCTCTCGCTGGTGTTCATGACCATTGCGGTGCACTCGGTGGGTGCCACGCCCACGGCCATCTTAGGTGCCCTGGAGCCGCTCACGGCCGTCACGATAGGTGTGCTGGTGTTTGGCGAGACCTTGACGCCCCGCCTCGTGGTGGGAATCCTTTTCATCCTGTTTGCGGTGATGATGGTTGTCCTGGGCCGGGATTTGCGTCTGCGCACCATCGCCCATGCTGTCTCGCGCCTGTGGCACTGGAAGTGAGCGCAAAAAACTTCATCCATACTTTTGTCACGCGCGCAGTTTTCATTATATTTGCACTTTGAATCCTAAATCAGCAAGTGACAATGAAATTCATCTCATGGAACGTGAACGGCCTGCGCGCTGTGGCCGGAAAAGGCTTTACCGATATTTTTAAAGAACTGGATGCCGACTTCTTCTGCCTGCAGGAGACCAAGATGCAAGAGGGACAACTGGACCTGCAGTATGAGGGCTATCGCTCATACTGGAACTATGCAGAGAAGAAAGGCTACTCAGGAACGGCAATCTTTACCAAGCACGAACCACTGAGCGTGGAGTATGGCATCGGCATCGATGTGCACGACCATGAGGGACGCGTCATCACGCTGGAGATGGAGCAGTTCTACCTGGTTTGTTGTTATACGCCCAACTCCCAAGATGGGTTGAAGCGTCTGGACTACCGTATGTTGTGGGAAGATGACTTCCGTAACTACCTAAAGAAGCTGGATCAGAAGAAACCCGTCATTCTCTGTGGTGACCTGAATGTAGCGCATGAGGAGATTGACCTGAAGAATCCGAAGACAAATCGCATGAATGCAGGCTTCACCGATGAGGAACGCGAGAAGTTCAGCGAACTACTGGCCAGTGGGTTCATTGATACCTTCCGCACACTATATCCTGAACAGGTTACCTATTCGTGGTGGTCATACCGCTTTCAGGCGCGTCAGAAGAATGCAGGATGGCGCATCGACTACTTCGTAACAAGCGAAAGATTGCGCACCAGCATTGCCGATGCGCAGATACTGACCGACGTCTACGGCAGCGACCACTGTCCCGTAACATTGGACCTGAACCTCTAACCTCTTACATCAGACTTCATACATCATCCCTCAGCCTTCTGCTTGGGAATCTGTAACTCCAAATCATTGCGGTGGGCAAAGATATGGGGTGACATAATCTCCACACCATTGCTGTGGAAGGAGTCGAGGATATTTTGATGCAGCTCTGAATAGATATTTGAGAGCAGGTCTGACCTGCGTGTATAGGCGTTAATCTCGTACTCCACGTAGAAATCATCGAGAGACGTGATGCGCACAAAAGCCTCCGGCTTCTTCTGCAGATAAGGCGTCTTTGCAGCAGCATCAAGCAACAGGTCACGAATTTGCTGCCAGGGCATATCATAGCCGATGGTCACTTTGGTATGCACGATTACACCGTAGTTATGTGCTGAGAAGGTATAGTTGGTGGTCTGCGAGGTCATCAGATTAGCATTGGGAATGGTGATGACATCATTCTTACGAGTGCGGATGCGCGTCACCAGCACGGTCTTCTCAATGACAAAGCCCTCCGTATCGCCATACTTGATGAAGTCGCCCACATGGAACGGACGCATATAGGTCATCACCATACCAGCCATCACATTACCGATAATTGATGAAGAACCCAGCGAGATGATAAGACCGATAAAGACCGATACTCCCTGGAACACCTGAGAGTCGCTGCTGGGCAACAACGGCCATATCATGACAATCATAAACGAATAGCACAGCACACGAAGAATAAGATAGGTGGGTTGCGCCCAGTCGGCATAGAAGCCACTAATCTTCAGATTACCACTGCCTATCTCGTTCATCAGGTAGTGCAAGCCCTTTACCAGATAGCGGAAACACAGAATGATAACGATAATACGGAAGAAGTTGGGCAGGAAACCGACTATCGACTTCAAAATAGAGACAAACGGATTCCAGACATAGCCGAAGATGGTATAGGTGAACGACTTAGTCTCAGGGAATGCTGCGAAGAACATCGGTACAAAGATGAACAGCAGCATCATTATAATCAAATAGCGCAGCACATTGAAACCCGTCAGGAATACGATACCCTGACGATGCAGGTTAAGCACCTCATAGTCTTTGATGGTCAGCGGACGCGTACGGCGTAGCAATTTGCGTAGCAGGCGATAGCGCCAGTGGCGATAAAAATAGTTGGTAGCCCAGATAAGCAAACCTAAAACCACCATAGAGCCAATGACATACAACACACCTATCAACTTACGTTTCAGACCGTATTCCGCATGCAACTGCTGTATCTTGGTATCGATAATAGTACGATAGGCTGCCGCCAACTCCTGACGCGTCTTGTTCTGCCACAAAGCATCATAGTCGGTAATACTCATCAACAGCTCATCACCAGCCATGATATCAGTGGTAAAATCGGCATCAAAGAGATAGATAGAATCAGTGAAAAGCGTCATACTCGTACCTATCTCCATAATCTTATCATGGAGATCCTCAACACGAGCCTCAGGAGTGATTCCACCACGACGGTTATATAATATAAATAAGGTGTCGCCCTCAACAATCAGCGGAGCACCCGGCGTAATATTGCGCAACGAGTCGATACGTGATTTGCGACGAGCCAGACGGAGAGAGTCATCACGTGCTGCCTCCCCACTCTTTTCCAGTTGCTCACGCATCATAATACTCTGCATCTGCAAATCCTGTATCTGACCAAGCAAGGCCTGAACCAGCGAATCCTTCTGGGTACTTACCGAGTCTGCGACAGTAGACTCCTCCTGTGCATGTGCAGATAGACCTACCATCAGCACAACAAAAAGAAGAATAAAACGATAGTAATAATTCATAGTTATATAGACTTCTTGCTTGCAAAGATAAAACAAAAAATACAAACAACCAAGGAATATAACGAAAAAGCCCTGAATCATTTCTGACTCAGGGCTTCTCTTTGAAAAAAGTGGCGGCCTCCTACTCTCCCGCATTGCATTGCAGTACCATCGGCGCAAGCGGGCTTAACTTCTCTGTTCGGAATGGGAAGAGGTGGGACC
>JAILMS010000150.1 GCA_024692385.1 Prevotella sp.
TTTGTTACCGCCAGTGCCGAGGTTCGTGCCCAGCGCCGTTTCGACGAGCTGAAAGGTAAAGGCATGGAGGCCGACTACGAAGATATTCTGAAGAATGTGCAAGAGCGCGACTACATCGACTCACACCGTGAGGTATCACCCTTGCGTCAGGCTGACGATGCCATCCTGCTCGACAACTCACACATGACCATTGCTGAGCAGAAAGAGTGGCTGCTCGAACGTTTCAAGGAGGCTACACGATGAGCATCAATATTATTGCAGCAGTAGCCAAGAACCGTGCCATTGGCTTTGAGAACAAGTTGATATACTGGTTGCCCAACGACCTAAAGCGCTTCAAGGCGCTGACTACGGGGCACACTATTATCATGGGTCGCAACACCTATCTCAGTCTCCCGAAGGGCGCGCTGCCCAACCGCCGTAATGTAGTGTTGTCATCTACCATCAGTGAGTTGCCTGGGTGCGATGTCTATCCCACCCTCGACGCAGCCCTCAAGAGCTGTCGTTCTGACGAGGATATATATATAATAGGTGGAGCACGTGTCTATGAACAGGCCATCAGCATAGCCGACCGCCTATGCCTGACGGAAGTGGATGACACACCAGCACAGGCCGACGCCTTCTTCCCAGACTATAGCGACTGGCAGGTGGTCAACAAAGAAGCGCATCCAAAGGATGAACGTCATGCCTTTGAATACGCCTTTATCGATTATGAGCGAGCCCGCTAAGGCTCGCTTTTTTTTATTTCTCTACGGCTATGCCCTGCAACGTATAGCGCTTGCCATCAGGCATCACAATCAGTAGCTGTCCGTTGCTCATCATCTTGCGAGTAGCGGTGGGTAAAGCATTAGCATTAATGGTACTGATACCTGTAGGAGAGTAATCGGGATCATACTGATACAGCCAAGGGAGATACTGGTTAGCGCCAAGGTTGTTCCAGTTGCGCCATGTGAATTGCGGCGCATCGTTATACAGGCTGGCAAGATAATAGTAATTCGTTGCTGTATTCAGGATCTTAAAGGTTCCATCACCTTGCATAGTGACACTGAACGTACAGTTAGCCTCATCTACATAACTCTTGGTGCCTACATTCGTGCTGTAATAGGTCCCCTTCTGATAGTTATATCGGCCATAATAGTCCTTCAGATAGTAATTCCCATTGCCGGCATCCTCAAAGATATAAGCCTTCTTCGCATCAGGCATCGTAATATAGCCGTTCGCTTCCGTAACAGCAGCGCCAGCCTGATATTCGTAGCTGTTTGATATGCCGACAGGGTTAGCGACTTGTAGTCCCTGAATAGGAGCTACTATCAGGTAGTGGACACCTGCGGTACACGTTGTCGCCTTCTTGTAACTATAGGTAGGAACTGGTTGTGCCTCGAGATTAAGCATTACCAGATAAGGGTCGTGGTCAGAATAGGCAGTGTATTTGCTACCTGTAGAATGAGGATTGGCCACATATTCTATATGAGCATCCGTTACCTGTGCAGCCATCGTACTATTGGCAAATACGTGGTCTATCAAGCTGCCGTCGTTGTAATACCAGTAGCTGGCGGCATAGGGATCCCGCTTGAGTATCTGTTCCTCATAACCAGCGTTCACTAGATTGTTCAGAGACAGTTCACTCATCCCTGTATTGAGGTCGCCCATGACAAGAATGTCTGGATCGAGTGTAGCCTGATCCAAGCCTTTCAGCAGAGCGATGGAGTTGTATTCACGCTGAGCAACGTCATAGGTTGGGTCATCACTCGTACTGGCCTTGAAGTGATTCATGCTCAGCGTGAAGCACTCACCAGAGGCTTTGCTTCTAAAGGTCTGCATACGCATCTGAGCAGGATAGATATGTGTATAGCCTACAGCGGTAGAGAGGTTATCTCCCACAGGTTCTATCTTTGCCGCATTATAAATGAAGCCCGACTTGATGAGTCCATCAGGATTTACTGATAAATCATACGACAGTCCATCAGCAACAGGCTGGTAGCTTTTGCCCGTCTTGAGACTCATAGATTGTGCCAACAACTCTAACGATTCCGCACAGCACTCCACCTCGTTGAAGGCATAGATATCGGCTTCATAGATGGAGAGTGCGTCGGTGATGGCGTTCATCTTGATGCTACGTCCCTCTTCTGTATTGTAGTTGCTTTTGGTAACAGAATTACCTGTTGTTCTCCCTCTATCCAGCGAATAGAAGAAGTTCTGCACATTCTGGCCACATACCGTCACCACGTCACCAGCCCGCATATGGCAGACCTGCAGCAGTGCCAGCACCAGCATCAGCGGTCTTGAAAAGGACTTCATAGGCATCCTCCCTTCTCTATGATTTATTCTTCTGCCGACTCTGCTGGCTCGCTGATGGGCAACTGGCGCTCAAAGGCCGAGTGAAACGAGATGAGCGTCTGTGAGCTTGATAGTCCCAAGGGTTGCAGTTGATCATGAATGATGGTCAACAGGTGGTGATTGTTACGAGCATAGATTTTGATGAACATGTCGAAGTTACCTGTCGTATAGTGACACTCCGTTACCTCAGGGATTTTCTTCAGTGCTTCCAGCACATGGTCGAAGTCCTCTGGGTTCTTCAGGTTCAAACCTATATAGGCACATGTCTCGTAGCCGATTTTCTCAGGGTCGATAATAAACTGTGAACCACACAGGATACCCATGCTGGTCAGTTTCTGAATACGCTGATGAATAGCGGCACCACTTACATTACATACACGGGCTACCTCCAGGAAGGGCACTCGTGCGTCTTCACTAATCATGTGTAGGATCCGTTGATCCAGTTTGTCAAGTTTCTGTACAGCCATAATCTTTTGTTTAGTATTATCATTGTTTCACGCTTTCCTTTTTCACTTGTTTCTCTGCCGAGTAGTTGATGTTCAGTGCTCCTGCCTTGCGCAGTTCCTGCTTTACATCGTTGATGATACCCATCTCGGTATCTCTGTCGGCACGGATGCTCACCGTCAGGCGCTGTTGGTCTTCTTCCGACAGGCGACTGCGCTCTTTGGCTATCTCGTCGCCTATCTCCGCCAGTGTCACATAGCGGTTGCCCATCTGTATGCGCACATCGTCAGAAACGACGTTGCCTTGAGCATCTACTGGTTTACCTATAAAGATATATACCAGTCCGTTTTTATTTACCTCCTTTGTCAGCTCAGTGCCCTGCGGCACATTATACTGCACTTTCGGATCTACGTCACGCATGTGGGTGACTATCATGAAGAAGAACAGCACCGTGAAGATCAGGTCTGGCATCGATGCCAGGTTCAGTCCTGGCACGCTGTTGCTTTGCTTTCTTTTAAATCTGCCCATTCCTCACTCCACGTTTTTCACTCCCTCCATGATTCTCATGGGTTTGATATCCAGTTTCCTATAGGCAGCCACAATACTGTTCTGCATCTCGAAATAGGCGTTATAGCTGGTCTTTCTCCCCGTCTCCACTGCAATCACGTATTGGCTGGACTGTCTAGATGCCAAGAAGCTCTCCACCTGCTGTTGCAGCTCGTCGAGTGTCACCACCTTGCCGTCACATGATAGCGCATCATTGTCGTCAATGCTTATCTGTAGCACATTCGAGCGGTTGATGTCGCGCTGTTCCTGATGGTGGTCGTCCATGGGAGCCAGCTGTCGTCCCAGCCCATGGTCGGTATCCATTGATGAGGTCACCAAGAAGAACACCAACAGCATAAACGAGATGTCTGCTGTTGAGGTAGTGTTCAGCTCGGGTATCTCCCTCTGTTTACGACGGAACCGCATAACGTTCAACTTTCAACGTTCAACTTTCAACTATTTTTTGTTGCTCAACCAAAAAGAGCGCACCGTAGAGACTATCGTCACCACTACTGCGATGCCTACAGCAATATACATCAGCCACAGCATCACCTCTGCCAGAAAGAAACTACCTGCTTCAGCCATTGTTTCGTGCTTTATAGTTAGTGATACTGTCCATCAGGATGATGGCACCTTCCTCCATCTGAGCGGTCAGACGGTTAATCTTCGAGAGGATATAGCTATAGAAGAACTGCAGCACAACGGCTACGATGATACCGAAGATGGTGGTAATCAGTGCCACCTTCATACCCTTAGCCACAATCGTCGGGCTGATATTGCCCGCACTCTCAATCTGGTCGAAAGCCATCACCATACCGATGACTGTTCCGAGGAACCCCAGCGAGGGAGCCACAGCGATAAACAGGCGTATCCATGAGCAGCCTTTCTCCATGCTCGATATCTGCACCTGTCCATAGTTGGTCAGCTGGCGATCGATATCCTCCACGCGCTCACGGATATGCAACAGCGCCTGATAGCAGATAGAAGCCACAGGGCCACGCGTATTGCGGCACAGGTCTTTCGCACCCTCCACGTCGTTCTGCTCCAGACGGCTATCCACATCCTTCAGCAACTTCTTCGTATTCACCTCCGACAGCGTCAGATAGACAATGCGCTCTATGCAGAACGCCAAACCGAACACCAGCGCCAGGGCTACCAGCGACATAAAGCCGGCCTCGCCCTCGATGAATTTACGCTTCAGCTGCTTGTGCAGGCCACCGCCCTGCAACTCCTCGTCGGCACCCATCAGGTCGGCATCAATCAGCGCCATTGCCGAGTCGGCAGCCAGTGTGTCAGCCACCACAGCCTCTGTTGTATCCTTTTGCGACGCGGCCTGCACTTGCCCCATAGGAGTCACCACCCATAAGCACGCAGCTATCGTCAACATCACAATGAGTCTCTTCATATTCTGTTTTAATTAATAATCCCTGCAAAGGTACGAAATAATTATGAATTATGCGTAATGAATTATGAATTATTTCGTACCTTTGCAGCCAAATTAAAGAACGATATGGAATATATGTCTCAGGAAGGCTACGACAAACTCGTTGCCGAACTACGCCAATTAGAGAGTGTTGAACTGCCACAGGTAAGAGATGCCATTGCCGAGGCCCGCGACAAGGGCGACCTCAGCGAGAACTTCGAATACCATGCCGCCAAGCGTGAGCAGGGCCGCCTGTTAGGTCGCATCCGTTTCATGCAGCGCGTGCTGGAGAATGCCCGTGTACTCGACACTTCCCACCTCTCTACCGATAGCGTAGGACTGCTCAGCAAGGTGGAGATTACCAACGAGGCTAATGGCAGTCGCATGACGTATACCATCGTCAGTCCTCATGAGGCCAACCTCCGCGAAGGCAAGATATCCATCAAGTCGCCTATTGCTCAGGCCCTGCTTAACAAAAAAGCAGGCGACACGGTAGAAGTCCGTGTACCTGCCGGTATGGTTAAGCTGCGCATCGAGAGCGTCTGTCTCAGCGCATAATCCTCTTTATTCCAACGGTATCTCAGGATGCTGCACAGCCAGTGGCAGATCCTTCTGTGAAAGGTAGAACATATAGAGAATGACGGGCTTCGTACCCCTGTTCTCGCCATGATGTATGGTGTTCACCATCTCTACCACGGCCTCACCCTCATGCACCACTTTCTCCTTGCCGTCCTGTCCGATAATGGTCAGTTCACCCTGCACCAGTACACCATAATTCATCACAGGATGATGGTGCCACCCCAGTTTCTGACCTGCAGGGAATTCATACTTCACAGCCACCAATTCAGGACGTCCCTGCAGATAGTCAGGCAGTTCTACGCCATCCCAGCTCTGCGAGGTGCGTATCAGCTCCTCACTCTTCACAGCCTGGGCGGCATCGTCACTTGCTTTTGCCTCTCTACAGCCCGTCAATAGGGATGTAGTTGCATAGGTTACGAGGGCAGTAGCCATCACCCATAATCTCATTTTCTTCATCGACATTTAGTTTTTAGTTATATATATTGATTATCAATCCTCGTTTGCAAAGATACTTAATTTCTTTGAAATAAAAAGCAAAAGTACGAAAAAACTCGACATTCGTACATTATTTCCCCCCAAAGGCACTCAAAAGAACGGCTAAGCCGGCATTGGGACAGGCTGTCCTGTGCGCGGGACAGGCTGATACAGACGCGTATCAGCCTAACACAACTCCGTATACAGCTAATACAGACGCATATTAGCTGTATACGGAGCTATAGAAACTATTTAAACTGTAAAGAGTTTACTTCATCAGCACCTTGCGACCACGCATGATGCGGAGGCCCTTACTGCCGTTGGTGGCACGAGTACCATTGAGACAAGAAACAAAACTTTTTCATAGTGTTTTTTTGAAAAGATGTGTAAAGGTACTACTTCTCAACAAGAAAGCAAAAGATATCTATAAAAATTTTTGAAAACATTATGAAGAAAAAAATAACAATTTGATAATAATGAAGCACTAAATATTTGCATAATTAACTAATTATTAGTACCTTTGCAGCATGAAAAAATTGAGCGTTATTGTGCCGATATATAACGTTGAGAAATATATTCGCACATGCATTGAAAGCATTTTCAACCAAGACCTGACAGACGACGATTTCGAACTGATTCTTGTGAACGACGGTACTCCTGACAAGAGTATGGAGATGATTAGTGACATCATCCAAGCACACAAGAATATTCAAGTAATCAACCAACCGAATCTAGGACCGTCAGTAGCACGCAACAATGGTCTGGAGAAAGCTTCAGGCGAGTATATCTATTTCATAGACTCTGACGACCTGCTGGTTGACCATTGTCTCTCGCTATTGCTGAGCAAGGTATCAGACAACAAGGTGGACCTGGTGGTGGCTAACTTCATAGAGTTAAGCAACGAGAAGATTGGCACGACGGAGATGGCCGTTCCCAAAGACATCGCCATAACGGAGAACTCCGGAGAGAATATCTATCTTGACTATTTGAGTCCATACGACTGCCACGTATGGCACACCCTGTTTAAGAGACAGTTCTTGCTGGACAACAACATCACCTTCCATCCTTATATCTACTATGAGGATGTACCCTATATGCATGAGTGTTATCTGAAAGCCCAAACCTGTTTAAGAATTGAGATGCCCATCTATATTTACAGAAAGGGTAACACCATGTCTATCACTTCCAAGTTTGACAAGAGATCAGGCATGGACTTCAGCGTGGCATTGGCCAAGACGTGGGAGCTGACAAAACACAATGGAATGTCAAGTCAGGTAGCCAACAGACTGAGAGAGAACATCTATATCTCTTTCTCCTTCCTGACATACTCTGTTGTGCATGACATTCATCGCCACAAAGAGCGTATGGACATCTTGAAGAAAATCAAGAGATCTGCCCCAGAGATGCGCTTCAGAAATGGTATCAGACAGAAGTATGTCACCTTTATGTATAAGAAGATGCCGTACTCCTATATGGCCTTACGAGTATTGTATGCCAAAAGGCTGGAGAAGACGGTGAAGAAAGTAAAAAGACTATACAAGCGATAAGTAAAGGGACCATCTCTCACTCGGAAAGTTGCAAATAAATTTGCATTTTCACTCACTTATTCGTACCTTTGCAGCCATATTACAGAAATCTAAGATTATGATACAATCAATGACTGGCTATGGCAAGACTGTTGTGGCCTTTGAGGGAAAGAAAATTAATGTAGAAATCAAGTCGCTCAATTCTAAGCAGCTTGACCTGTCAACACGTATTGCTCCACTCTATAGAGAAAAGGAGATGGAGATTCGCCAGTTGATTGCTGAGCGCGTCATCAGAGGTAAGGTTGAGTTTAATATCTGGATAGAGAAGGAAGCTACTGCCGACGCCGCGCAGGTGAACAAGGCACTGATGGAGAACTACTATCAGCAGCTGGCAGGCTTCGCTCAGGAACACCAGATGTCAAACGTGGACTGGGTATCACTGCTGATACGCATGCCCGACGTAATGACCAAGACGGAGGTGGAACTGCTCAGCGAGGATGAGTGGCAGGCTGTAAAGAGTGGTGTGCAGGAGGCTGTACAGCATTTGGTAGACTTCCGTACACAGGAAGGTGCAGCGCTGGAGAAGAAATTTGCAGAGAAGATTGATAACATTGAGAAACTGCTGGCATCGATAGAGCCTTACGAGAAGTCGCGTGTGGAAAAAATCCGCAACCGTATCGTAGACGGACTGAAGCAGATTCCCGAGGCAGAATACGACAAGAACCGCCTGGAGCAGGAACTGATATACTATATTGAGAAGCTGGACATCAGCGAAGAGAAGCAGCGCCTGACCAACCATCTGAAATACTTCCGTGAGACCATGGCCGACGCGCCAGGACAGGGCAAGAAGCTGGGCTTTATTGCTCAGGAGATGGGTCGTGAAATCAATACCACAGGCTCAAAGTCTAATCAGGCTGAAATGCAGAACATCGTGGTGAAAATGAAGGACGAGCTGGAGCAGATCAAGGAACAGGTATTGAACGCTTTATAGTTCATCGTTCACAATTCATAGTTCATAGTTATGAAAGGAAAAATGTTAATTGTCAGTGCTCCCAGCGGCAGTGGTAAGTCTACCATTGTGCAGTGGCTGATGAAGGAGCACCCAGAACTGAACTTATATTTCTCAATATCTTGTACCTCCCGTGCTCCCCGTGGCACCGAGCAGAATGGCGTGGAGTACTTCTTTCTGAAGCCCGAGGAGTTTCGTGCTAAGATACAGAATGATGAATTTCTGGAATATGAGGAGGTCTATACAGACCGTTTCTACGGTACGCTGAAGGCTCAGGTGGAGCGTCAGCGTGAGGTAGGTCAGAATGTGGTGTTCGACGTCGACGTAAAGGGTGGCGTGAACATCAAGAAATACTATGGTGACGAGGCGCTGAGCCTGTTTATCCAGCCACCATCTGTGGAGGAGCTGCGCCGTCGCTTGGAAGGTCGCGCCACAGATACCCCTGAAGCAATCCAGGAGCGCTTGGCAAAGGCTGAATACGAGCTGACCTTCGCTCCACAGTTTGACAGAGTCATCGTCAATGACGACTTGGAAACTGCCAAGCAAGAAGCACTACAGGTGGTAAAAGAATTCCTTGGATGAAAAGAATAGGCCTCTTTGGCGGATCGTTTAACCCTATCCATGTGGGACATGTGGCGCTGGCTAAGGCTGCATTGAAGGAGTGTGGGTTAGACGAGGTGTGGCTGATGGTATCGCCACAGAATCCGCTGAAGCAGGACCAGACACTGCTGGATGACCAGTTGCGACTGGAGCTGGCACAGAAGGCACTGGAGGGTGTTGAGGGAGTGAAGGTTTGTGATTATGAGATGCACCTGCCCAAACCTTCATATACATGGCATACCTTACAACACCTGAAAGAAGATTATCCTGACGATTGCTTTACACTGCTGATAGGTGGCGACAACTGGGCACATTTCAAACGCTGGTATCACTGGGAAGACATACAGCGCACCTGCGACATCGCTGTCTATCCACGAGAGGGCTATGCAGGAACATTTGACGCTCCACTCATCAACGTATCAAGCACAGAGATACGCCAGCGAGTAAAGCAAGGACAAAGTATTCAAGGAATGGTAGCTGAAAGCATCGTAGCTGATGTGCAACGACTATATGCTTAGCTGAATTTCTCTTGGGCTGTGAGAATGCGCAGTCGACGGGCTATGGACTTGCCGATGAAGGCCCAATTGCCATAGCGAATGTTAAGCCACAGCTCTTCCAATGAGCGACCGATCTTCACCCAAGGACAACCCCATCCATTTGCTTGATAGAAACGCTTCCAATAGCCAACTTCCTCGATGACATAGCGAGGATGCTTTAATGGGAAGTCTATGTCGTAGCGATTCATCGTAAACAAACGCTTGATACGAGAAGGAAGCGTCTTAAACTCAGAATAGTGAGCAGAGTCGGCAGAGGCTCCCACATTATTTATCATGTTCTTTGTAGGCATCACTGCCAGTCCTGAATTGAATAGCATTGTAGCCCAGAACACACTTTCAAACTGCGGATGACCACTGTCACGATGGTCTTTACACATCTGGATGAAACTCTTGCGATAGCCACGCTGACGGATGAGCGCCTCCAGCTGCTGCATACTGAAATCATCGTTGAGAAAAGAGTATTCTCTATCCCACTGCTGCACCACCCTGCGCCATGATGCCCATCCCCAGATGCTGAATGCAGAGGTAAAGAAGTAATCATAGGGGACATTGGGGGTTACCTCATCAACATTGAAGCCTGCCACCATCGTGATGCGTTCGTCGTTCTCATACTTGTCAAGCATCTCCTTACAAAAAGGAAAGAACGACTGTGAGGGTACGACATCATCTTCAAGCACCATACACTTATCTGCCAGCGAGAAAGCCCACTGATGAGAGGTGTATCCTGCCACCATGCAACCAAGGTTCTTCTCCTGATAGTTGCGATGTACCTCGCACTCCCAGTCAATCTGGTCGTCAGCAACAATCTGGCGGCATGCTTCGATGCCTGCTAAGTCGCGCTCTCCGCGAGGACCGTCTTGGAAGAGGAAAAGACGTGAAGGTCTGGCTTTCTTCACCTCATTGAATACTTGTTGAAACGTGTCGCTGCGAGTAAAGAAGAGCAGCAGCACGGCGATATCGTTTTTTGCAGGATGTTTCATTGGCGCAAAAGTACTAAATAAATATGAGAAAAGACTAAATAATAGCGTTTTTTTTGTATCTTTGCAGTGAAAACACATCATCATCAAAAAAGAATGGATAAAAACAGTCTTCTCCTGGTTCCCTCTGGTGGCTTGGCCAACTGCATGCGAGCTATCGTATCAGCCTATCATCTCTGTCAGATGACAGATAGCCGTCTGCAGGTTGTATGGTTTCAAGGATGGGGAATGCATGCCGCTTATAGCGACATCTTCGAACCACTGACAAAGGAGAATATCGCTGTACGCGAAGCAACAGCATGGGATTATCTGATTAATGACCGCCCTCGCCGCCATAATCTGTGGCTACCCTATCTGCCTCAGCAGCTATATTATAAAGGTGGTGTTATTGGCGAGATGCAGATTGCCGCACTGCAACAGCAGGGCTTCGACTTTGTCCATTGGCTAAAAGGCCATCACCGCTATATGAGTTGCCATTTTGAAGTGGTTACTCCACCCCGCTCGCTTTATCGTGACTTCTTTACGCCCTGCGAACCCGTCAGGAAGATGATAGCGGTCTATCAGCAACAGTTTGGTGAGGATGTAGTGGGTATGCATATCCGTCGTACTGACAACATTGATTCTATCAACAGAAGTCCTATAGAATTGTTTATAAAGGCTGGACAGGAGGAGTTGACAGCACATCCTGATGCGAAGATATTCCTGGCTACTGACAGTGAAGACGTAAAGAAGGAGATGCGCCAGCACTTTGGCGATCATATCATTACTTCCACTGCAGAGGCAACCCGTGATAGTGTGGAAGGTATTCGTGCCGGACTAGCAGAAATGTGGACACTATCGCTGACGAGGAAAATCTATGGCTCAGCTGGTAGCAGCTTCTCAGAGATGGCATCGTGGATAGGCGGCAATGAGCTACAGATATTAGAACGATAGCAATGGCTATCGCTTATGACGGATTGCCCAACGATATAAGCTGATAAGTGGTCGCGCCAAGAATGGTGGCAGCAGCCATACCATTCGGTCGTAGAGAGGGATGCCTGCAGGTAATGATTTGATTACCTGCTGATAATAGGATGTGCGCACCTCGTTGTTCCCCTCGGCTATAAATCGCTCATATTCCTTTAACTGATGCAGGACATAAGCTGACTGGAAGAGGTCCCATCGTGGAGCCAGTACCTCTCGAAGAATGTCATCATACAGTTTCTCACGCTCCAACGTATGATGTCGGTTGTTAGGAAGTCCGGCAGTATATTGATAAACGCAGTCGTCAATAAAATAGACTTTAGGCTGCTTTATCAGCACCTTAACCTGCATCATCTTATCTTCGCCCTCGATGATTTCTCGTGGGGTGTCAAGCGTATTCTCCAATATCTCTTTGCGGAAGATGCATCCCCACAGGATGGGGAAGTGGTTCTTGCCAGTGATAATGGTTCGGATGAGCGTTTCTGGTGCAGCAAGTCCGGTATATACTACTGAGGATTGCTCTCCACTATGTAAGCGGAACGTACCTACCACTTCATCGGCCTGTGTTCGTTCGATAGCATCATAGAGGGTTTGCAAGGCATTGGGAAGCAACTCGTCGTCAGCATCAACAAAAAGGATGTAGCGACCAGAGGCTTCTTCTACACCTCTTCTGCGTGCTGCTGTCACGCCACCATTATCTTTATGTACGACATGGATTCTTTCTTCTCTTGCTGCCCATTCGTCACAAATCTCAGTAGAGTTGTCTGTACTGCCATCACAGACACAGATAACCTCAAAACTACTAAAGTCCTGCTGTAGCAGACCTTTCAAACAATGACCAATATATTCAGCTTTGTTATATACGGGTATGACGATTGAGATCTCCATGGTCTATTTCTTCTTGAGGATAAATTGCATGCACTCTTTAAGAATAACAACATGCAGCAGGCGCATGATGAGGTAATAGAGGATGGCAGCCAAAGCGATGCGAACCAATAAGAGTATCCAGAGATTTGCAATAAACAGGGTAAGATAGTGCGTACCAATCATCACGCCTGCAGCAATTATCATGAAGGGTGCAACATCTTTTGCCATCTGCAGAAAGCGCAGCCCGATGAGCTTGTTGGCAGAAGGTTGCCAAGCGGCCAGCCACAGGATATTGAATGCACTATAGGCAATCACCATAATCGTAATACCTTGTTGGTAGAACAGCAAGATAACAATCAGTTGCAAAACAATCTGTGCGATATTCAGCCACATATTGATGTCGCTGCGACCATGGCTAATTACCAGATTTTGATAAAGCGAGAAGATGGGCATGAAGGCACCACTCAGACAGAGTATCTGCAACAAAGGGACACATTCTATCCACTGTTCGCCAATGGTACAGAGAATAAACTCACGAGCCACGAATGCTAAGCCGAACAAGAAAGGGAAAGAGAGAAAAGAGGTAAAGCGAAGCATCTTACGGAACACATTCAGTTCACGATTCTTTTCTTCACGCACACTCACCAATACTGGTTGTGCTACTTGTTCTACCATACCGCCAACCGTCTGAAATGCCATTGAGTCCCATTTATATGCCTGGAAAAAGTTTCCCACGATATGCGCATTGCGGAAAAGCAATCCAAAGAGCACCGTCAGCATGTTCAGGTTGACAGACTTGATAATCATAGTCACCAGTATCTTCATAGAGAACGAGAAAGTCTGGCGGATATAGCTGAAAGTAAACTGCAGCGTTGGTCTCCACTTTACATAGTAGAAGCGTCCTAATATCAGAATGGTAGAATTAACCACCTGTTGCCAAGCCAAGCTCCAATATGTAAAGCCGTTCAATGCCAAGACAATAGCGGTTGAGCCAGAGATAACGAGAGCTATGAGATTGACAATAGTGATCTCACGATTCATCATGTTCTTTACCATATAGGCATTGGTAGAAATACCAAAGGATGAGATAAAGAATGACAGGAACAGGAATCGGGAGAGCTCTGTCAGACGTGGTTCGTCGAAAACCCAGGAGATAAGGGGAGCCGAAAGGAAGAGTAGTCCATAGAGGCATCCACCCATCAGGATGTTAAACCAAAACACACTATTGTATTGCTGTGCTGTAGGTTGCTTTTCATTGATAATCGCTGTAGAGAAACCACTCGACTGTAGGTTACCAGCAATAGCCGAGAAGATGGCCAGCATGCCGATAAGTCCGGTGTCGGCAGGTGTCAGATACCTAAGAACAACAATGCCGATAAGCAGATTGAGTATCTGCATAGTGCCGTTATTAACGGCTCCCCACATGAGTCCTTTTGCTGTTTTCTCTTTCAGATTATTCATATTCAAGGTACAAAAGTACTGCTTTTTGTTTGAAGTTCAAAATAAAATGACTAATTTTGCACGCAGAATACGACCTTTGTGAATAATATGGAGAATCAAATAAAGAAACCTCGTCTTGAGTGGCTCGATGCCTTACGAGGTTTTACCATGATTTTAGTTGTGGCCAATCATGTGGCTGGTATGGGGTTTGGCGAGACATGGAAAGGTTCGTCGTGTATGCCTTTTCTGGTATTGTTCCGTATGCCCCTGTTTTTCTTTGTCAGTGGATTCCTTGCCTATAAGGCTGCACAAGTGTGGGATCTCAAAAACCTCGGATCTTTGCTGTTGAAGAAGATAAAGGTACAAACGATACCTACTGTGGTATTCTTCTTCCTGGCAATGGCCATCCTGAAACCTCACTTCTGGCCAGCAGTAGAAGAGGCATTATCGCTGCCTACCAAGGGAGGATACTGGTTTACCATCGTGTTGCTATACATGTTTGTGGTATATTATCTATTCTCCTATATAGAGAGCAAGCTAAAGGTACGCTCATGGATACCCATTACGCTATTCTTTATCCTGTCGCTGTGTGTCTACGAGACGTGTTACCTGCCTAAGTACTTCTCATGGGCAGCAGGTTATCGTGGACCGAAGACAGATATATACTACTTCCTGCGTGAGAGCAGTCTGATACAGATGATGCTATATCTCCCATTCTTCCTATTTGGTAATATCGTGCATCGCTATTGGGAGCGCGCCCAACGCATTATGGACTCTAAGTGGTTCTTCCCGATATTGATTGTCATCATTATCCTGGCAACACTCGATGCACTGAAATGGCACACGCTGCGTATGGCATGGGCCAACCTGCCACAGACCGTTGCGAAGTTTGGACTGCTGACCATTACATTTATGTATTTCCGCTTCTACAAGGACTATTTCACCAAGTTCACCGTGATGGGCTCATCACTGCAGTATATCGGTCGTCGTACGCTCGACATCTACCTGATACACTTCCTCTTTATGCCGGATGTGCCACAAATTGGTGAATACTTTAAGGCTCACAGTTCGAACTTTGTTATCGATCTGATGCTTTCTGTCATGATGGCATTAGTCATTATCGGGTTCTGCATTATCACGTCGAACATTTTGCGTATCAGTCCATTCCTGAAGAAATGGCTGTTTGGACGTAGCTAATTACATATATGAAAGAGCTGACACCGGAAGAACAACCACGATGGAATGCCGTTATCAACGGTGTGCTGCGTCAGTTTATTAGCATTTGTAAGGAACACAACCTTACTTATTTCTGCTGTGGAGGTACAGCAATCGGTGCCGTGCGCCATCAGGGTATGATTCCATGGGATGATGATGTCGATGTATTCATGCCTCGTCCTGACTACGACAGATTTGTTCAAATTGCCAGCCAGCAACTGCCCGATGGTTTGGAGTTGGTGACACCTTATAACAAACCCAACTATCCGCTATATTTTGTTAAGTTGTGCGATAGTCGCACCACCCTACAAGAAGAGTTGGATGTCCCATGTGTCTACGGATTGTATATCGATGTATTCCCCATTGACGGAGCACCTGACGACATAGAGGCTGCCCGTGCTATGGAGCGACAGTTTACCAAGACGAAGCATAAGCTGGAGGCCATCTCTACTCACGTTTCCTTCACGTCTTATCTGAGCCTGCTGAAGACTCCCAAGGAATGGGGACGCTTTGCAAGAAAGACTCTTGGTTTCTTCTTTAGGGAATGGTATAGGAAACGATTGCTGCAGCAGATGACAGACATCAGTTATCGTTATTCGTATGAGTCGGCATCCCTTGTCGCCGTCTATTGTGGCTCCTATGGTCCTAAGGAAGTTTTTCCAAAGGCTTGGCTACAGGGCACAAAGTCTTTCTCTTATGAAGGAATGAATGTTGACCTGCCCGTTGGCTACGATGACTATCTGCGTCAGTATTACGGGGATTATATGCAGTTACCTCCTGTAGAAAAACGTATCAGCCACCACCTGAAGGCATATTATAATATGTATGACCGCGAGGCTGATGAGGTGGTGTGGAAAAAGGCACACCAGGATTAGCGCATCGTCTCAATCGTATGGCGTAGTCCTTCCTCTATATCGAAAAGTGGCTGCCACCCTAATGTTTCCAGTTTCTTTGTAGAAAATACTGCCTTTGTGATAGGTGTAGTATTTCCATTATCCGACAGATTCATAATGACCTGACGTCCTGCGATAGCTGCCGTCTTCTCAGCCAACTCACGGATAGTTATATTCGACTCCGCGTTAGCAACATTATAGGCTTCCCCACTCTTTCCTTTCAACAAGATGGAAAGAATGGCTGCAGCACAGTCAACCACATAAATCCATGAACGGTATTGTGTCCCCGCACTTTTCATGACGATGTCTTCATCATGTAGCACGTTGCGGATAAACTGTGCAAAGACACGGTTATCGCTCTCCGTGAAATAAGGACCGTAAGTATGACAAGGACGAGCAATGGTAATCCGCGTCTGGTATTCTTGATTATAGGAAGCACAAAGTGTTTCTGCGGCACGCTTGGAAGATGGATAGCAGGCACGTGGTGACAGGATGTCGATATAGCCGCTGCTTTCTTCCGTGAATACGCTGCCATCTCCCTCACCATAGATCTCACCTGACGACACATATACCATGCGTTGCATGTGGTGCTGGAGACCATATTCAACTAAATGGCTTAAACCCTCCAGGTTGGCACGCATCACCTCAACAGGCTTCTGCACGAAGAAGTTTGGACTTGCGTTGCTTGCGGCATGAATAATATAGTGAAAATCTACAGAACAATCAAGTGGAGTACAGATGTCATGCTCCAGAAAATGGAAACGGGGATTATTCCAATACTGTTGAAAACGCTGTTCTGCCCGCTGACGGTTACGCCCTAACGCATAGACCTCACACTCGCTGAACTGGATGAGTATATCCGTCAGACAGCCACCTATCAGACCGGTTGCTCCTGTGATGAGCACATTTCCCGTCAATGATAAAGGTAATAGCTTAGCTGCCTTGGCGAGGTCTTGTTGATAGGGACTTACTTTAGCCATGACTCAGCCTGGATGTTCATTAGAGCTTTCAAGATTTCCAAATCCTCGATAGTGGTAACCTTGATGTTTTTTTCTGAACCCGGTACGATATGCATCTCTCTGCCTCCCAGTTCTGCCATCAGTGTGCACGATGCAACAGAATTGGTGATATCCTTCTCTTTGGCCTCTTCGTGGGCGGCAATGATATTGCCTAAGCGGAAGGTCTGAGGGGTCTGTGTACGAATTAGCTTGTCGCGAGGAATACTGGTGGTTGTAGAGAATCCATCTTCACTCTCCAGAATGGCTTCACGACATTTGATACCCGTTATGGCATAGCCATATTTCTTACAGGTGGCTATATTCGAAGAGATAATCTCTTGTGAGAGCAACGGGCGCACAGCATCGTGTATTAACACCAAATCATCATCTTGGCATCCAGCTTCGCGCAGGCCATAGATGCCATTATGAATAGACTCCTGTCCATTGCTGCCTCCAGGGAATATCCATTTGAGCTTATCAACAGAGAATTGATTAGCATACGACTGCACAACCGTTTCCCAGCCAGCCAAGCACACCACAGCAATGCCATGAATGTCTGGATGTTGCTGAAAAGCCTGTAGTGTGTGAATGATAATGGGACAGTTGTTGACATGCATAAACTGTTTAGGAATGTCTTGTCCCATGCGGTTGCCAGAACCTCCAGCAATAATCAGTGCGTAGTTCATATTCTTTGGTGTTTATTCTATTGCAAAATGGGCTGCCCCATAGGCCAGCCCATTATATTATGGTGCGTCTTTAGTTACTTACTTCGACTCCATCACCTGCTTAGCAATCTCGTTCTCTGGATCAATCTCCAACAACTTCTGAGCAAATTGCTTAGCACTCTCCTTGTTGTCCTGGATAACGAAATAGTAAGAGATGAGGTAACGGTAACTCTCTGTCAGACGAGCCTTATCAGTAGCATCCTTGTTTTCCTTGCCACCAATGAGCTGGTCGAGCTTCTCGTAATAAGGCTTAGCAAGCCCCTTCTTCTGATCTGGGTCCATATAAGAGTTTACACGAGCACGCATGAAGGTTGCATATTCAGCAGCATCCTCATACTTGGTCTCCAAATCCTGATAGGTCTTGTCTGCCATGATGAAGCACTCTGCCTGCTCCTCCGGAGTAGTCTTCTTGTTAGCATGCTGCAGATGGAGCTGTGCCAATGCTGCGATATCGTTAGCAGAAGCCTTCTCTACAGTATTCAGATACTCTTCGTAGTTCTTGATTGCATTGGGGAAATCCTCCTGAGCCTTGTAGGCATCAGAGAGCTGCTTAATGACACCAGCGCGCTTGGCTTTGTTGTCCATATCTTCCTGCTGAAGAGCCTTCTGATACATCTCAATGGCCTTTGCATGCTGCTGTGCACCGCTGAGTGCATTACCATAGTAGGTATAGTCGTAGTAAGAGAACTTAGCAGAGTCTGACTTGTTGAACAAAGCATCAGCATACATCAAAGCGTCATCCCACTTCTTCAGCTCTGTGCTGTTGAAGAAAGCAAGGCGGTTGAAGGCTGCATGACGAGGATTCTTAGAAAGACCAAACTTTGCAACCTCGAGAGCCTTATCATACTTTTGCTTGAAGAAAGCAGTCATAGCAAAATCGCTCAGGTCGCGGTCTTCCATCTGTGACATGTTGGCCTTGCTGTAAGCACGCAGAGCAGCATCAAAATCGTTAGACATGTAGTAGATGCGGCCAATCATAGCGTCAACTGCGATATCAGGACGCTGTGAGCGCAACTCCTCCAACTTGCTGACAGCACCACGAGGACTAATCTTACGGTATACATTAGCATACTTATAGTAAGCCTCTGGCTCTGTAGGATCTACATAGATAGCCTGCTCGTACTGGGCAGCTGCCTGACCTCCATCATCTCCATAAGCCTCAATGTCACCCAAAAGGATGAAGGCAGGAGCACACTTGTTCTTAGAAGCAGCGAGTGCATGCATAGCATAAGTCTTTGCATTTGCAGTATCCTTTGCGAGGTAGAACTCACGACCGAAAGCGACCAGATTAGCGGGGTTCTTCTTGTTAGCCTTGAAGAAGGGCTTCATCTGCTTGTCGATGTCGGCGGGCTTCTGACTGATAATGTTCTTAACGGCCTGTATGTCGGCTTCAGTGCCGCTCTGTGCCATTGCGCTTGCGCTGTAACCTATGGTCAACGCTGCGATAAAGAAATATTTAATTGCTTTCATAATTCGTTATTTTAAAGTGATGGTTGTTTCTTCTTATTTGACGTTTAGAACTGACAAATGTTTCGTTTTTTATTGA
Organism: Prevotella sp.; assembly: GCA_024692385.1. Lineage (GTDB taxonomy): Bacteria > Bacteroidota > Bacteroidia > Bacteroidales > Bacteroidaceae > Prevotella. Next base: position 19,117 of record JAILMS010000150.1, read on the forward strand.
TTATTCACAAATACAGTCCTTGCATTCATTCCTGCCTGGATAGGCAGCAGACCCGATTTCTGAATGATCAACTGTCCTTTGGGCAGTCTGCAGAAGTGGGCAAAATTAGAGGGTAATCCGCTGCGTGGCTCATTGAGCAAAGCGTAGATTGTACGGATGAGCGGATAGTTACCATTATAGATATAATACTGATAGGGACGCCAGCTGTTGGCTACTGTTGCTGAATCCAGTCGGCTCACCTTCATGACTGTTATATTCTTCTTAAAGGTGACATTGGTGGTGTCACGCTTGTCGTTAAGCCAGTTAGAACCGATAATACCTAAAGAGTTCTTGTGATTCTCTACATAGTCTATAACGGCAGCACTGGTCTTTACTGCTCCAATGTTAGGAGCTTTAAATTCTTTTCCCCCTAATAGCGAGTCTACACACCAGCGTACGGTACTTGACAATGGGTTGTCAAAAACCACATCAATGGTTCCAAGCTTAGAGCCTGGGTAGAGATCGTTCCAGTTAACCAGTTCACCTTTTAATATACGCTTAAAGTCCTTAACCGTGATACATGTGTCTGGATTATCATTGTTGACAATAATTGCCAAACCATCATACGCAATGGGGATAGTGCGCGGACGGTATGAGCGGTCTATGAGATTCTGACGCTCTTTCTGCGTTAGATCGCGTGTAGAGAATGCCAGCCATGTTTCCAACTTCATCAATCGCTTGATGGCATCTTGTTCGTTGGTATATTCAGCTTCTAACGTATCGAGAACGTTGTTATAGCTAAATACATCAAGAGCCTCGTTCAGAATAGGGCTGAAACTCTCGTCAGCAGTAAAATAGCGAGCTGCCTTCTGATAGTCCTGCTCGGCTTTAGTATTTTTAGGCTTGTTCCCACAGGATGGGAACAAGCCTAAAATGAGTGTTAATCCAATAAAAATGGATGCGATTCTATTCATGTTGTTATTGTAGTCTGAAGGTTACAGGTACGGTGTACTTCACACGTACGGCAGAACCGTTCTGCTTACCAGGAATCCAGCGAGGCATTGACTTAACCACGCGCTGTGCTTCCTTGTCGAGTGACGGGTCTACAGACTTCACGACGCGAACATCGGTAATCGAACCGTCGCGCTCAACGACGAACGTTACGATAACACGTCCCTGGATACCGTTCTCCTCAGCAACAACCGGATACTTAATGTTCTTTGACAGATACTCGAACAGAGCTGAAGGACCACCAGGGAACGAAGGCATCTGCTCTACAACGTCGAATACCTTTGTCTCTTCCTCCTTCGGAGGTTCGGGCTGTGCGATAACTTCCTTAGCTTTCAGCACTTCGCCTGCAGCCTCGTCGTTACCCTTTACGTCGAACGCACCGATAGCGGTGTTGGTCTTGCTCAGTTCGTCCTGTGACTTCAACTCTTCTTCCGGCTTCACCTCGCTATCCTTCTTAATTTCAGGAGCGGTGAACTTCACAGAACTCTTAACCTTTTCTACTTCAACTTTCTCAATCTTCGGTTCTTCTTTCTTCTCAACCTTAGCTTCCTTCTTTTCAGCAAGCTTAGAAAGCTCAACGTCAGCGTCGATAGCTACATCCTGCTTCATGGCGTTCTCAACAACACCCTTCACAGCAACAATAGCTGCGATAATGAGTGCGATGAGGAACATCACTCCCAGAGAGTAGAGGTTACGCTTTCCCGTTTCCTTTCGCAGTTGATAAGCACCGTAAGCATGGTTCTTTCCCTCAAAGACGAGGTCGACCCAGCTATCATTTATAAGATCTATTTTTGACATAGTTCCTTTTCGTTTAAATGGTTAGACATCGACTTACTTGACACCAGCCTTCTCGATCAATGCACGATCGTCGGGGTTAATCTTGTCGATGACATACTTATCAATACTGCAAATGAGCATCTCGTCCAATGCTGAAATCATGTTATCATAGGTTGCAGTGTCAAGTGGACGGATAATGACAGTCATGGTAGGAACCTTCTCACCATTAGGAAGTTGACCCTTCTTGATGAGTGAGAGCTGCTCCTGATACTGTTTGTCAGTCATCGTGCTGTTATAAGCAGACTTCTTGGCATCCAGTTCTTTCTTAGCCATCATAATCTTTGCCACGGGGTTAACACCCTCTTCCGTAGTGTGCTTGATTAGCACGTCACGGACACCATTGGCACCATAGGTAGTCTCCTTAACACATGAGGGATCCTCATAGTTGGGCAGACCAGCAATGTACCAAATCTTGTTGTCAGCACCCAGATAAAGCGTAATGGTGTGAGAAGCTTTCGTTACCGACTTATCTTCCTTCTGCACATTGTCGTCGTTTGACGGCATCGTGAGCTGCATGGACTGGGGCTTAGCCAGCGTGGTACACAGCATGAAGAAAGTAATCAACAGCATCATCATGTCTACCATTGGCGTGAAGTTCACGCGGGTATCCATTTTCTTTTGCTTGGATAGATTCTTTTTTGCCATAGTTTATTCCTCCGATGCAGTTTTAAGGTTGGTTATCAACTGGTAACGGTTCTCACTCATATCCTGCAACTCTGACATCATAGCCTTAACAGTCTTATATGACGTTGAAGCGTCAGACTTGATGGCGATCTTGATGTCGGGGTTAGCGTCGCGGGCAGCTTTTACCCACATCTGGAACTCGCTCATACCACCATTGATACTATCAGTGGGGATGCCGAGCATCTGGATAGCCTCTGTCATCTTCTCGGGTTCAAGGCTGAGGTATTGTGCAAGCTTGTCCATAGGTGCTCCGACCATGGCATCCTCCAAGAAGTGCTTCTGCTGGGTAGCGTTGAGCGACACACCGAAGCGGTCGGTCATCTCTTCCATCATAGCCCTCATGTGGTTCTTGTTTTCAGTTCCAAGGTAGATCTGTCCCTTTGGTGATACCAAAATATTGAGGACGTCTCCCTCAGGCACCTTAACCTCAGACACCGAGCTAGGCGTGGTGACTTGAATTGGTTCTGGCGTCAAGAATGTTGATGTCAACATAAAGAAGCACAGAAGCAGCGTCATCACGTCTGACATAGGCGTCATGTCAATCCAGATGTCTTTTTTCTGTATCTTAACTTTAGCCATTCTAAAACGGTTTTAATGTTTTGTTTGAAATGGAACTAAAGATTAAGCCTCGTTGTGGGTAGAATCGTATGTAGCTGCGATGGTGAAACCAATCTCGTCGAGAGCGTAGGTCAGCTTATCGATCTTGTTAGAGAAGAAGTTGTAAACAACGGTAGCAACCCAAGAGGTCAAAATACCAGATGCAGTGTTCACAAGGGCCTCAGAAATACCGGCAGACAGAGCCATAGAGTCAGCACCACCACCAGCAGACAGAGCCTGGAACGATCCGATCATACCGAGCACAGTACCGAACAGAGCGGTCAGGGTACCCAGAGATACGATG
>JAILMS010000166.1 GCA_024692385.1 Prevotella sp.
CCTGCCACTGTTGGAGCAGTAACTGTTTCATTTGCAGAATTCTTGTAACTAACTGTATAGTCAGTACCCTTCGTCAGTGCTGCGTTGTTAATAGTCACACTCACAGGAACTGCAAGTTCTGAGCCTGTAGCCGTCTGGGCAAGAATCTGGGCAATTGACAACTCATTTTCATGCATGATATTCTGAGCGCCAGAACTACTCTCAGCAGTATGCGACAGCATTTTTCCACGCTCCTGGCTCTTCATCTCCCATGACCAGTCTTCTACAAAAGTATTGGGTTTAAAAGCAGTAAGCGTTGTTCCAACGTCGATACTCTCATCTTCTACTGGCTTGAAGACGTAGTAATAATAGTTGTCACTATGCAGATATGGTACATTACCATTGAAACTGCTGGAAGCCGTGAGATCGTGCGCATCGGGTACATATCTCCATGTATGGTCGTTATCAATAGGATATACCCAGGTATCGGTAATACTCTTGGTACCCAGTTGCAGCTTAGCCAGATTCATCTGGTGAGCCATCGTGACATTGACGGTAGAGCTCAGCTGGGCATCATCAATACCCTTAGCAACCTGCAAGTCCTGACCATCAAGCTTAGCCTGTGTATTCTGCTCGGCAGCAGGCAACCAACCAGCAATCAAGTGGCTGAAGAAGGCACTTGCCTCTGTATTTGTATTATTCTGACCTGCTACAGGATACTTGGCGTCTTCATTGGCAAGTGAAGTATAAGGATAGTAGAAGAAGTACTGATAGCCAGGAAGTTTAAAGACTGGATGATCTTCTGGATGATCTATTATCCAGCCTTCATTTTCAACATAAGTACACTTCACGTTACGATAGTACGACTGAATGTTAAGTCCATCGGGATCTACCACATACAGACCTACTTCATCACCAAACGCAAAGTCTGTCTTAGGACCATTCCATACGCCCTCACCACTATTGCTGGGCCATGTGACGCTACCAATCTTCAGCTTAGTCAGCTCATGAGAAGAGATCGCATAGGTAACCGTCGTATTGCGAACCCATGCCGACTGGCCCTTTAAAGGAGCCCTGACGGTATATTCACGAGCATTGTCCTGATACTTCACCTCCACATAGGCGTCGTTGTTGTCATCAAATGCCTGCGGAATCATCAGGAAGTAGAGATCTTCATCCTCTATAAATTGCTCATTAATGGCACCAGTGAGACCGCCCTTATCAACAGTCAGCACAAAGTCGTCAGTAGCAGAATAGGTAGAAGTACCTGCCTTGTTCGTCCACGCCCATTTCGTAGCATCTTCAGCACCAATCGTCATAGTACCCTTGCCATGAACATTATAGATACCAATACTCTTAATGCTACCTGCCAGCCACTGCTCACCAATAATGAAGCGGATAGCTGTCAGCTCATGGCGGAAGTTCAGAGCCACAGAGGTCTTTGTAGTCTCGCCAGAAGCAGCAGTAAAGGCGGTAGTAGAAGCATCAGCCGTCATCAGGTCAACCTGGCTTTCCACATCGCTGGCAACGGTAAACGTCACCTTCTGTGGGCCTCCTAAATTCTGGTCGGAAATGACTACATTGTTGTCGTCACAAGGAGCATAGGCATAGAACCACAGCTTCTCGCTACTAGAAGGCCAATAGTAGTCGCGTTCAATCTCATAGATATTGTTGCTCTTCTCAGCCTTGACATTATAGAAATAATTAGGCGTCAGCAGAGCAAAGTCCTCCTCAGAGATATTCTTAGAGCCAATAGCTGCCGACACGCGGAATTTACTCAGCTCAGTGGCACTGGTAACTCGATGGCCACGCGTAGCCTCCACGTCACGCTTTGTCACAGACGAAGAAAGCAACAGTGGCTTCTTAGGCTGTGTATCCTTAAATACCGTCACACGAGAGTCTTCGTTGATAGCTGCACGTGTCAGGTCTGAAACCTCATCATCGGTGGTGGCAGTAAATGTAATAACATCTTTATCTTCCAGACCGAAGAATTCGCTTACGGATTCGGCACAAGAGGCAAGAGTGAACACCGCAACACCTGCCAGCATACTGTATATAAATGAACGTTGTTTCATAAGGCAATCAAATATTTGTTTGTCCTGTCAAATTATCCAACCACAGCGACTTGGTTGTATTAGCACCCCACGTCTCAACAGTGACATCAAAGAGATGACCACTACCAATTCGATTGGCAATAAGGCGGAAGCGATACTGTTTGCCACTCTCAATGGTCAGCGGCTCATCATTCGTTCCATTGGGGATGCGATAGTAAACATCACGTCCCAGATAGGATACCTTAATGAAGTTGGCGCCCTTGGCAATGGTCTGCGGTGCTACAATAGCATCAGCATATACAGTGCTATTGGCAACAGTAGCCTCAGCTGCTGTTGCGACAATATTGGTCGTCATCAGAATGTCACTCTGGGCAGCACCGGCAGGGAAGCTAAGCATACCTGCCAGATCGCTCTGAGAGGAGAAGTCAGCATCCCTATCAGGCGTAAACGTCACTTGGCGTTTTAGATTTACCAACTTCACTGTTGCTGTACTGAGATCAGCAATAGACATACCGTCACCTGCCACCAACACCACTTGGATGCGTGCCAAGAGATGCTTGAAGGGCAATACTACGGCAGAGCTGACTGGCTCCTGGTTGGGGACTACTGCATAGAGCAGGTCGCTTTTATAGTAAGCCTCAGGAGTGGTCTGGTCACTCATCACCGTATGGCGGATGCCATCAGTTACAGGAAAATCCGCCACCTCAGCTTCTATTATCGGTTGCTCCAGAGCATCTACGCCGAAGTTACCGCAAAGAGCATAGAAATTCAAATGATTGGTGGCCGGAAACAACTTGGTATTGCCAGCCGCCAGTGTGGACAGGCCGCCAACACCATTAGCCCTAAGTGCCCATGCCTTGAAGTATTCACCCACTGCCGACGTAGCACCATTAATCATATCAGCCCACACGTAAACGGTGTCGCCGTTAATCAAATTTGTGGCATTATTTGATCGAGTCAACTCACCGCCGAGATTACTACCCAGCAAGATGGGTAGCTGATCGGTAGTGACATCTTCTTGGCTGCTTGCTCTTCGAGCCTCCTCATTGGAACAGGCACAGAAAGCAACCATTGCCACAATTGTTATTATCATTAGTTTTTTGTTCATAATCTTCTTGTTTAGTGTCTGATATTCATTATCAAAGTTGTAAAGGCTGTTCCACATCCTCTGGCTCTGTGTTCCAGTCAGAAACGGAAGTCTTCACACTGATGTTACTCTCAATTACCTTTACGTTGAAAGTGTATTTCTTACCAGACTCAAAAACCATATCCTGCACAGTTCTGTAATACAGCACGTCGTTGTTCTGTAAGAGTATCTCCAGCAGATAGCCACGAGGCACTGACTGAGGAACAATGATACAGGCAGAGGGTACTCCTCCATCACTTGTCATCTGGATATTACACGTAGCACCAGAGGCTGCTCCCACAACTCCCGTAAGGGCATTGAAAGCGACTACTCGCTTTACGCCGAGTAGCGTTACTACAGAATTGGTAAGGTTAACACCACCCTCACCTGTCAGATTAACCATTACCTTACTCATCTTGTGAGTAAAGGTAAGAGGTACAGCATTACTTGAGGGAGAGATGTCCGTTACTTGGGCAAACATCAAGTCGCTGGCTTGATAGGCTGACTTAGTAACCTGCGGATACTCAATAGTAAAACTGCTGGCATTCATCTTACCCTTAGGATAGATAGCACGAATGTCAACCTTTGCCTTGTTAACAGGATAATAAGGGAATACGCCCTTCTTGGGAACCATATTACCCTGATCATCACTCGTATAATAGGTCAACATATCATAGCCCGTCATATTGTCCTGCGACGTAATCTGGACGTCAATCTCCTGGCCCTCCTCGAACTGGGTATTTTGAATACCCTGACCGGCACGTGTCTCAGCGCCCTGCGGGCTGGCAGACAGCAGAATAGGCAACCGCTCTTCAGAGACCTGTTGCTGCGTATTATTGTCTGAACTGCAAGCAGTCAAAGCCGCCAGTGCGACACATGCTGCAGCAAACTGTTTAATTATGTATTTGTTCATATTTTACACAAGTTTTATATTGACGATCTAATCACTACGGCTCAGGAGTAGATGAACTCTCTCCATATCCAGTAACAGTAGGATCAGGACCGGTAGTTATATCGGTTGACGTACTCTTATCGCTAGAACTTACATTACTCCAATCATCAATAGTGGCCTCAAATTCTACCGTAGGCTGGTCACTGACAGCACCATCGAAGTTAGCACCCTCACCCCAGTCTGTAATAAAGGCCTGTATCCTCATGCGTCGCAGACTTGTAACCGACACACGCAGAAGGATATTTTTAGCAGAACCTTCCAATGAAGTGGCCAACTCACTCAGTTTCACAGAGAACGGATATATCTTTCCACCAGCCTCATACTGAACTATCAGCGATGCTGATGAATGTAATTCCGACTGAGGTATTATCAGAAACGACTTGTCAACACTGGGAAGCTTATAGTCCTGGCCTGCAATAATTCGCAAATCAAGATCTGAATATATATCAATCTTTCCCTCATCATTCTTTGAAGTAATACCTGCATTATCATATCTGAAACGTCCTTTGTTGTAAATGTTTGTCAGCGTTACACGGCGAACGGTTCCAGACTCAGCACATTGACCAACAGCAATAGTTATTGCAGTCAACAGGTGCTTAAAGTGCAAACGAACAACTGGCAGCTGTTTGTTTGAATTAGGCTGCATCTCGTCACTAATGGCATACATGACGTCACTCTGTTCTTTGGCATTAGCGGGCATGGTGTAGTCGAAGTAAGGATTTCCTTTATAGCTATTAGAAGACATCTTGATAGGACTAGTACCATCCACTTTGTCAAAGAAAGGATAATAAGCATAAAACTTCAGCTTGTAAGATGGATCTGGAATAAAATAGCCCTCGGCAGTCTGCCAAGTATCGCCATTACCCATCACCATCTCATTATACATCATATATTTATCATCCTCTTCAGCACCCCAAGCATTACCCAAATACTGCAAGCATAACAGTCCGAACTCAGTATTCAGTTCGTTTTCCAGCATGCCTCGCGTAACTTGGGGCGACGCGCCTTCCGTACTTACGGAAAAGACGACGGGGCTCAGCCCTGTGTCTTTCACAGAGCGAGCGCCGTCATTATTTGTGCAGCCTACGAGCAACACCATTGGCAATAGCCAAATGGCACTCAGACGTCGATACAGTATTTCCATCTTAATCATAGGCATACTTTTATTTTATTATTCAAAGATAACAAACTACTAATCATCATCAGTATCATCATCCCATCCTGGACCAAAACCTACCTGGACAGAAGCCGTCAGGAGGTTTACTTTCTGCACAATCTTAATTTCCTCCATCTTAGGAGCATTATATATCTTTTTCATAATACAGCTTTTTTAATTTATTACTAATTCTTTTTTCTCATAATGTGATGTCTTCCACAATAGCATCAGGCCAGTCGTCTACATCGTCCTCACCATTATCCTTCGATGGGCTAACGGTAATAAACTCGGCATTAACAAACGAGTTATTCTCATTCTCCCGTTCCTCTGGCTTAATGGGCCTCCCTTCAGCATCAAGGGCATCACCATCGATGATTTTCAGGTTATAGATACCCTGTTTGTTGATGGCATTCCATGCACGGGGACAATACGCAGCCCTATAGGGGAAGTACACAGGCTTAAAGGTAGTTTCGCTACCCCACACATAGACCGTCTGATTGTCAATCTCCGCTGTCATGGCACACTCCAACACGATATACGCCTTGTGATTGGCATTAGCCACACTGATGGCATCAGTTGTGGGCGCCTCGTCTGTTCCTGCAGGAGTCCACGCATGCGTTTCTGGAGACTGTGGAATCATAGCAAATGTAGAGTCGCAGATGTTGATGAACTTCGTTTTACTTAACTCTGTCGCACTTTTCAACACCTGAGGATAGTTTGCATAAGCTCCATCTATCAGTTCCCACGTACCAGTCACGTTACCCGTATAGGTAAACTTGCCTTGTGATCCCATGTTACATAGTGTACACGACTTCACATAGATGGTGACAGGCAGGATGTTGCCATCCTTATCCTTCAGTTCCAACTCATTTCGAGCACGTACAGTCAGCAACGCCAGGCTATTTACAAAGTTAATTGGCAACTTATTGTTTACTGACTTCTTGGTAAAGCTCATATTTGCACCGATTTTTATCATCGTCTGCTCCGTTGTGGGAACTTCATAGACAAAACTGTTGTTTACTTTGTCAAACATAATGGAAGTCACAACATCCATATTAGGAGATACGCAGATAGCTTTCATCTCGGTATTAAGCATACTCCAGGATTCTCCCGTGAACTGTTGAGAAACAGGATTCTTTGTCATTAAAACCCTATCAACATACAGCAAATCTCTTTTCATATTGTACACTGAAACAGAGAACGACTTTAGTTCCATTGCCAACGCTCGAGTAAGCGAGCCATTTGAAATATCATAGGCTTCAATCTCTGCTGGCTCGTCACTTCCTGACAGAACTTCAGTAGACTGTTCTGTGACATCACTACCACAGCTATATAGTATCGCAACAACAAATAATATTATTGCTGATGCTCTGATTCTAATATTTTTTTTTGCCATAAAACCTTAATTTATTTCAAACGTTCCAGGCTCCCAACAGAACTGTGCGTGAGTACCATCTACTTCAAGATAATGTTCTCTTCCCAGGGCAATATTAATATTAATAGTGCGCGTTTTTCCGGGATTAAAAATAACATCAGACAAAGCAGAAAGAGAACTATTGGTCAAGTCTGCTTTATGAGCAGCATTTGTAGTTAATGGGAAAGAAATCAAAGAATAATCAGCTGCTATACTATTATAAACAAGCAAAGAAATAAATGCTCCATTCATACTTGGGAATATGGAGCTATCTACATTTCTATTCCAAGGAGTACATGTTTGTGGAATTACGAGCCACTCTCCTGGTTTAACCAATTCATATAGTGTAGGATCATTCCAAATTGCACTGGTAACAGCTTGTTTCGTTGCTACAATAGGTGTATCGAACTCCTTATAGTAAATTACATCAGAAGTAGAAGCAGCAAAACCAGAACCAAACGTGTAAGTTGAATACCCTTTAAGACCACATACCATAACTGCATGAATTGCCACAGAAGGTGGCACTGTAGCATCGTTCTGTCCTGAAGCAAACCATGCGTTGATAGCAAGTCCTGACATAACGTGATCAAAGGTAAGACTAACCGTATTAGCGGGAGCAGTTGCTGCATTCTTCTCTGCAGTAGCAACCATGAGGTCTCTTAGTGCATCGGCATCTACAACATTAGTCTTAGATGTACTTAATATTCCAGAAAAACTATCAAAATCAAAATATTTTACAACAGTACTTGCAGCTGTCGGCACAGTATAAGTAAATGTACCAGAAGTGGGAGTCCAATTCACACCAGTAAGATTAGTGTTATTACCTGTAGTTGGAATGTCGTTATCAGTAATTGCATAGAAGGTGGTAGCCTTAGTATCATCTGTTGGCCAAGTCAACGTACTGGTATATGCATCGTTATTGCTTAGTCGAGAAGGCACGAACTTACTACCGTCACCAGTCTTAGCTGTGCGTGCAAAAATCAGATTATCAATCCACGCATCACTGGCACCAGCCTGCTTACCATAGAGTTTGAAGCTCTTAACAAAGGCAGAATTACCTGTGGCAGCGACAGGAGTGGTACCTGTAGTAGGTTCCCATCCATCACCATTAGCATCATACCTTACGGCACGCGTATCATCTGTATTGAAAGCAACAACAGAGAATGGGATTCCCTCAGAAACAGTTTCCTCTGGCACAGCGGGAGCTTGTGCCAAATCATCATCACTCGAGCAGGCTACGAAAGCCGTCGAAGCAACAGCCGCAAGGGCTGACAATACAATAAACTTTTTCATAATTACTTGAATTTTTAGTTCTTTTTTGTCTTATTTTCTTATTCTTGTTTGCTTTATATCGCTAGGCTTTTACACCTTATTATTATATATATGCACACTACACCGATTTTTAGTCACATGATGTATTCGGGTGCAAATATACAACGCGAAACGCAAACAAAAAAAAAAAAACGTTAATTTCCGTTAATTGTGTACTAAAAT
>JAILMS010000077.1 GCA_024692385.1 Prevotella sp.
TCCCACTGCTCATGAAGAGCCTCTGGATAGGCGCCGACAAGCTGGGACCGAACGACACCATCGAGAGCGTCATCAACCAAGGCACCCTGGGCATCGGCTTCATCGGACTGGCCGAGACCCTCGTGGCCCTTGTCGGCAAGCACCACGGCGAGAGCGACGAGGCACAGCAGCTGGGACTGAAGATCGTGGCCTACATGCGCCAGCGCATCAACGACTTCTGCGAGCGCTACCACCACAACTATTCCGTGCTGGCCACGCCCGCCGAGGGACTGGCCGGACGCTTCACGAAGCGCGACCGCAAGGAATTCGGCGTCATCAAGGGCGTCACCGACCGCGACTACTACACGAACTCGAACCACGTGCCCGTCTACTACAAGTGCAGCGCGCGTCACAAGGCCGAGATTGAGGCTCCCTACCACGAAATGACGCGCGGAGGCCACATCTTCTATGTCGAAATTGACGGCGACGCCACCCACAACCCGCAGGTCATCATGAGCGTCGTCGATATGATGGACCGCCTGGACATGGGTTACGGCTCCGTGAACCACAACCGCAACCGATGCATGGACTGCGGTTACGAGAACGCCACGCAGGACCTGAAGGAGTGCCCGCGCTGCGGCTCAAAGAACATTGACCGCCTGCAGCGCATCACCGGCTACCTCGTGGGCACCACCGACCGCTGGAACAGCGGCAAGCTGGCCGAGCTCAACGACCGCGTGACGCACATTGACGACGGGGAACAGACGCTGTTTTAGTGCTTAGTGTACGAGGAACCATGATCAGTGTATTGAGCATCATTGAGGACACGATGGTCGACGGGCCCGGCTTCCGTACTTCCATCTACTGCGCTGGCTGTCAGCACCAGTGCCCAGGCTGCCACAACCCCCAGTCATGGGACTTCCAGGGTGGACACACCATGACCACCGATGACATCATGCGCATCATCGAGGCCGACCCCTTCGCCAACGTCACCTTCTCGGGAGGCGACCCGATGTACCAGCCGGAGGGATTCGCCGAACTGGCACGAACCATCCGGCAGCGCACCGCCAAGGACATCTGGTGCTACACGGGCTTCACCTACGAGGCACTCATCACCAACCCGCGACAGCGCGCACTGCTGGAACAGATCGACGTGCTCGTCGACGGGCCCTACGTGCGCTCGCTGCGCGACGAGACCCTGCGCTTCCGCGGCTCGCGCAACCAGCGGCTCATCGATGTCAAGGCATCGCTTCAACAAGGCAAGACCGTGCTCTGGACCGACTGGTCCTGACACACTATCTTGAAATTCCCATTTATTTCCTTGGTTGTCTCGATTCTTTTGCGTAATTTTGCACGCAAAATTTCAAAATAACCAAAACAGATAAATGGCTTACACACGTATGACAGCTGCCGAAGCAGCAGCACTGATTAAGAATGGCGACCACATCGCCATGAGTGGTTTTACGCCTGCTGGTGTGGCTAAGGCAACCACCAAGGAGTTAGCAAAGATTGCCGTGGCTGAGCATGAGGCTGGCCGCGAGTTTAAGGTAGCCATCTTTACAGGTGCATCAACGGGCCAGTCTACCGATGGTGATTTGGCTAATGCGCAGGCTATCCTTTATCGTGCTCCTTACACCACCAACCCAGACTTCCGCAAGCACGTCAACTTGGGTGAGATTCCCTACAACGACTTGCACTTGAGCCACATGGCACAGGAGCTGCGCTATGGTTTCTACGGTCCATTGGATTGGGCTATCTTGGAAGTCTGCGACATTGAGGAGGTGGGCAACGACTATCATGTCTATCTGACTGCCGCCGGTGGTATCAGTCCTACGGCAGCCCGTCTGGCCAAGAAGGTGATTCTGGAGCTGAACAGCTTCCACAATGCCAATGCCAAGTTCATCCACGACGTCTATGAGCCTCTTGACCCGCCTTACCGCAAGCCCATCATGATTGAGCATGTAGGCGACCGCATCGGTAAGCCTTACGTCAGCATTCCCAAAGAGAAGGTGGTGGGCGTAGTAGAGTGTAACATCCCTGACGAGGCACGTGCATTCAAAGACAGCGACCCCGTAACAGATAAGATTGGATTCCTCACCGCAGAGTTCCTGGTAGAAGAGATGCACAAAGGTCGCATCCCCAAGGAGTTCTTACCTCTGCAGAGTGGTGTAGGCTCTACTGCCAATGCCATTCTCGGTGCACTGGGTGAAGATAAGTTGGTGCCCAACTTCAATATCTATACCGAGGTTATCCAGAACTCCGTCATTGAGATGATGCTCAACGGTCGAGTAAAGGATGCCTCAGCCTGCTCGTTGACCGTTTCTAACGACTGTCTGATGCAGGTATACGACAATATGGACTACATGAAGCAGCACCTGACGCTGCGTCAGAGTGAGATTTCTAACTCTCCTGAGATTATCCGTCGCTTAGGTGTCATCGCCATCAATACCGCTATCGAGGCTGACCTCTATGGTAACGTAAACTCTACACACATCAGCGGCACAAAGATGATGAACGGTATCGGCGGTTCGGGTGACTTTATTCGCAACGCCTATCTGAGCATCTTCACCTGTCCGTCTGTTGCCAAGGGGGGCGTTATTTCAAGTATCGTACCCTTCGTAAGCCATCAGGACAGTTCAGAGCACGATGTAAACATCATCGTCACAGAACAGGGTGTTGCCGACCTGCGTGGCAAGTCGCCTGCACAACGCGCAGAGTGCATCATCGAAAACTGTGCACACCCCGACTATAAGCAGCTGTTGTGGGACTACCTGAAGATTGCCAAGATGGGACAGACACGCCACAACCTCACTGCCGCCTTCGCCATGCACGACACACTGGCTCGCAAGGGCGACATGAAGCTGACCGACTTTGCAGAATATGTCAAGTAAGAAAACTTGATAGAAAGAAGAAAGAAAGCGGACCGTTGGAGTCCGCTTTTCTTTTTGTTGTTAATTATCTATAATATTATAGCCTTTGCATTTGACATACGGCCTGCGATGGCGTCTAATATGAAACCTCACAAACTATATATATCAAAGCGCCGACATGAAAAAGCTACTATGTGTGATGACAGGATTGCTGGCAATGGCAGCAGTCCATGCTCAAGATTTACGACTTAACGAGCTCGACTATTTCGAACGCCAGGGTGTAAACATACTGGTGTTCAGCAACAGTTTTAATGGTGGTTTCAATGACGAGAAAAACTCTGGCATAGAGATTATCCATCATGGGGTAAGAACCGTACAGGGTGGTGCCGTGCGTCTGAACAACACACCTGAGCAATGGGACCTCGTTCCGCTGATGACCAACCGCAAGGTGGACCGTGAGAAAGGCACCATAGAGGTAGCATTACGCTATGCCGACTACGACTTCGATAGTCGCATCATCGTAACAAATAAGGGCAAAGCGGTAGAGATTGCCGTATGGTTAGACAAGCCTGTACCTGAGAAGCTGGCTGGCGAGGCAGGACTGAACATTGAGTTCCTACCCTCACAATACTGGTTGAAGACTTACACGATGGATGGCCGTCTGGGACGTCTTCCACGCTATGCTACCAGTCAGACCATCACACGCCCTAACAGCGAGAAGCCCCGCCAGTTCAAGGGCTTCAAAACCTATGATGACAGAGGTACCGACCGCTTCGTTGACCCCCTACCCTTAGAGACTGGTCATTGCCTGAGCATGGCTACTGACGACCCATCGCGTCTGGTAACCATCAGCAGTAACGATGCTGAGCTGAAACTTTTCGACGGACGTATGCTGGCCCAGAACGGTTGGTTTGTCGTTCGCAGCGTATTACCCAAAGGCAAGACAGGAAAGGTGGTGACATGGACTGTAGAGCCACATGCAATCCCAGGATGGATTCGTGAGCCGAATATCGGCTTCTCGCAGGTGGGCTACATCCCCGAACAACCCAAGGTGGCCGTCATCGAGCTTGACAAGAACGACCCAATGCAGACAGGTTCTGCCAGTCTAATACGTCTCACCCCCGACGGTATTACTACCGAGGCTTTCCAGTCGAAAGTCACCTCATGGGGTCCCTACTACAAGTACAACTATGTAAAGTTCGACTTCTCGTCAGTAAAAGAGCCCGGTGTCTATTATATCCAGTATGGCAAGACACGCACCAACGACTTTCTGATTGACGAGCACGTCTACGACAAGATTACCGATGCGACAACAGACGTTTGGGTACCTATCCACATGAACCATATGTATGTCACCGAGGGCTACCGCACGTGGCATGGTGAGCCATTCAAGGAGGGCTATCTGCAAGCACCCGAGAGCGACCACTTCGACTTACACAGTCAGGGCAAGACTACCGACACAAAGTACAAACCATA
Organism: Prevotella sp.; assembly: GCA_024692385.1. Taxonomy (GTDB): domain Bacteria; phylum Bacteroidota; class Bacteroidia; order Bacteroidales; family Bacteroidaceae; genus Prevotella. The sequence goes on from JAILMS010000077.1 coordinate 4,326, forward strand.
CGAGCTGATTCCAGGATTGAACGTTGGTGGTTTCTTCGATGCTGGCGACTTCGACATTGAGACAGGTTCAAACATCAATGTGGTACAGAACTTCATCCGCACCTGGGAACTGTTCCACCCACAACGTGACGAGACTTTTGTCAGTCAGGAGCAGCGCTATGTGGAGCTGCATCGTCCTGACGGTAAACCCGACATTCTGCAGTTCATCGAACACGGCGTACTAAACCTCGTGACTCAGGCCGAACAGATTGGTCATATGTCGCAGACACTCTCAAACTCAGTGCTCGATAACTACCACCATCTGGGTGATGCCGCTTCCATTACTGATGGTCTGCACTACGATCCCTCACTGAAACCCTACGAGGTCAGCGCTGACGGCAAGCGTAGTGGAACCCCCGACGACATGTGGGCCTTCACCACCCGTAATCCACGTCTTGACTTACAGGCAGCAGGTGTGTTCAGCTCAGCAGCACGAGTCCTTAAGGGCTATAACGACAATCTGGCAGCACGAGCACAAAAACAGGCAGACCGTCTGCGCAAGGAAGCCAACGAAATCATCGCTAAGCGTACTCATCGTCGCAACGCGCAGGCAGAAGCTGATAATGACTGGCTGACAGGTATCGGTGACGGTAGCACCACCTCTGGTGCGTCGCGCATTTCCCGTGATGTTATTCGCAACCTGCAGACCATGCTCGACAGCATCCCAATGAAGGACGAGGCTTATAAGCAGAAATTACGCCCTGCTGTACAACAATATGCGGAGTACATCAAGAGCTTCGACAAGCAAAATCCTTATGGTGTGCCCATCGGCTTGGGCAACTGGGCAGGAGTTAATGCAGTACTGAACTTCGGCATAACCGTAAACTACGCTCACATCTACTTCCCTGACATCGTAGGTAAGGAGGAGGTTTACCGCGTAGCCAACTGGCTCTACGGCTGTCACCCCTATCACAACTACTCGTTTGTGGCTGTGGTGGGTGCTGCACGTCCCAAGCAAGTATTTTATGGCAACAACCGCGCTGACTTCTCAGCCATCCCAGGTAATGTGGCTCCAGGTCTATTGTTCCGCAAGCCCGACCATTTTGAGAACTACGACGACTGGCCCTTCCTATGGGGACAGAACGAGGGAACTATTGCCGGAAATACGCAGTACGTTATCTTCGGTTCATCATTCAAGAACATCGTGAATAAGAAATAATAACACAAAAACATTAGTATATGAAAAAAATGCTATCCCTTGCTATCGCAGCACTGACAGCAACGGTTGCACAAGCACAAACTGCTGACTCGCTGGCCCTGCAAGAGGTGGTAGTGACAGGAACACGCAACGCAGTAAACGTGCGCCACCTGCCAATGACAGTAACAGTTATTAATCGTGAGACATTAACCGAACAGCACCAAACAAGCATACTGCCTACCGTGATGCAACAGGTGCCTGGGCTCTTTGTCACCTCGCGCTCGATGATAGGCTATGGTGTATCGACGGGTGCAGCCGGTGGCATTAACCTGCGTGGTGTATCGGGTGGTACTGGTCAGCTGATGGTACTTATCGACGGTCATCCACAATATCAGGGCATCTATGGCCATCCTCTCAGCGACAGCTATCAGACGATGATGGCCGACCGTGTAGAGGTATTGCGCGGACCGGCCAGCGTGCTCTATGGCTCTAATGCCATGGGCGGTGTGATAAATATCGTAACACGTCGTCCTGTTAGTGGGTGTGGCTCATCGACACAGGCCAATCTGGCAGTGGGAAGCTATGGTACCGTACAGGCCGAGGCCTCTCATCAATTGCGCAGTGGTAAGTTCAGCAGCACCGTGGCCGCACAATATGGACGTACGGACAATCACCGTCCTAATATGGGCTTTGAGCAATATGGCGGCTACCTGAAGTTGGGCTACGACATCAACGAGAACTGGAGTGCTTCACTGAGTGGTAACATAACCCACTGGAATGCCTCAAACCCTGGCGCCACGACTCAGCTGAAACTGGAGAACGACCAGTGGATTACTCGTGGTGAGGTATCGGTAGCACTGACCAACAACTACGGCTGTACCAGCGGTGCACTGAGTGCCTATTCAAACTTCGGACGTCATAAAATCAACGATGGATATAACGCTGAGGGGGGAAAGCCACAGACAGACCTTTTCCGCTCAAAGGATGCTGTATCTGGTATTTCATGGTATCAGTCAGCCCAGCTGTTTGAGGGCAACCGTACCACGGTCGGCATTGACTACCAGCACCTCTATGGACGAGCCTACTATACCAACCGTGAGACGAACGAAGTAGTGACTACCCAACAACGCCTGATGCAGAGTTGTCACTCACATGCCAATGGTATTGCCGGATATGTGGATTTTCGCCAAGATCTGACCGAATGGCTTACCGTGGATGCCGGACTGCGCTACGACCACCATTCTATCGCTGGTAGCGAATGGATTCCGCAGGCTGGTATCGTAGTACGTCCTATTGCAACTGGTGAGGTAAAGGCAATGGTCAGCAAGGGCTTCCGCCGCGCTAATCCCAAGGAGATGTTTCTGTATAAGTCGGCCAATCAAGACCTGAAGCCAGAACGACTTTGGAACTACGAACTCTCTTGGCGTCATCGTCTGAATGGTGGATTCACCTATGGTGCCAACATCTTCTATATCAAGGCTGACAACCTGATTCAGACCATCAACATGCAGAATGTCAACACGGGAGAAGTAGAGAACTGGGGTATTGAAGCAGAAGCGAAATATCCCGTCAGCGCATGCCTGAACATTAATGCCAACGCATCATTCCTACACATGAAGGAAAAGATTGTAGCTGCACCTGAGGCTACTGGCTATCTGGGTGTTGACTACCGTCAGGACAAGTGGTTGGCTACGCTGGGTGTGCAATATGTTAACCATCTCTATACCGAGGTGGGTGACAACGAAACCAAGGAGAATTTCTGTCTGGTCAACGCCAGCATTACCTATGCTGCTACAAAGGCGCTGAGCCTTTGGATGCGTGGTGAGAATCTATTGGCAAAAAGCTACGAGATTAACCTCGGCTATCCTATGCCCCGTGCTACATTTATGGGTGGCGTGAGTGTGAATTTTTAATTGAGAAATGGAGATAATGAAATAATGAGAAATTATATGGAAGCAAATGTAAGACTGTACACATTGAATTATTCCGAGGCAAAGACTTATCTGTGGGGCATGATCTTCGTGGCCTGTAATCTGATCTTGCCTCAGGTATTTCATCTCATCCCACAGGGTGGCATTATTTTTGCCCCCCTGTCGCTTGTTATTCTGGCTGGTGCCTATAAGTTCGGCTGGAGAACTGGCCTGTTGGCTGCACTGCTATCACCAATAGTGAACCACACTATCACGGGAATGCCCGCTTGGAATGTGCTGCCCGTCATGGTTGTGAAACTCATGATTTTGGCAATGATTGCAGGACTCACTGCCGAGTACTTCAAGAAGGTAAGTATCACACTGCTTGTAGGTGTCGTCCTCGTAAGTATGGCATTTGGAGCCCTTGGTGAACTGCTCTTCACGGGTGGTATTACAGCCAGCATCCAAGACGTCACCGTCGGCTGGCCCGGTATCCTTCTACAGGTATTGGGATCCTGGCTCATTCTGAAATATGTAAAATGACACTGCTCCACAAGATACGCACCTCATTTACCTGGCAGTTGACACTGTGGGTAGCTGGCTTCGTACTGATTATTTCAGGCGTTGTCATTCTCCTTTTGTCACGTTTCTCGCAAGATGTCATCCACCAAGAGTCTATTGATACGACACAACAGGCATTGGAGAATACTGCCCTGCGCATTAATAATTTACTGACGCAGAACGAAATGGCGGCGCGTATGGAGCACCAGTCCTTACGAATAGGACGCGGACGCATAGAGCGGTTGATTGAGGAGAACGGCTATGAGAACATCATCCGACAATCACTACCCCACGCAGAACTTTTTGTCAGTCGACGTGACAGTAGTCAACTCAGCACATTTATTGCAGGCGATGAGCAAGGCTACCGACAGATTTTCTATGAGGATCGTGAGATTTTTATATTTACGCAACCTATTGGCGAGCGCGACTTCAGTCTGGCAGCAGTATGTCCAGCAGAGGACATCTACGAATACAACCCCGGCGTGCAATGGTATTTGCTGTTAAGGGGCGGCATCGGAATACTTATCCTACTCTACATCATCTTCTTGGTTGTGGCGCGTCATCTGCGCCCAATTCATCTGTTGGCCGACGCAGCACAAAGTATTGCCAGTGGCCGACTGGACACCCCGATTCCTGATGCCCATCATAAACATGAAACAGGACGCCTGCAAAATAGTCTGAAAAAGATGCAGACGTCAATGGCGACTTATATGGCTGAGATGCAACAGAAGCAGGAGACACTGAGCCAGCAGAACAGCGAATTACAAGCTGCCTACGAGGAGGCCAAAGCATATGAGGAGCTGCGCGAAAAGGTATTCTCCAACATGACCCACCGTATGACGACTCCTGTAGGACAACTCTGTAACGCTACAGAAGCCATCTGCCGAAACTACCACACTCTCTCGAAAGCAGAGATGACGACTCAACAGACCGACATCATGCGTGCTACGAAAACGATTACCGAGCTACTCGACCAATATATGGAAAACTCAACGCCGTCATGACCAATCGTCTCTTCCGCAATATCCGCGAGCATCTCTCGTTGCGCCTCGGTATCAACATCGTACTGATTATTACGGTGGTATTCTCATTGCTATTCGGTTTTCTTTTCTACCATTGCAAGAGCTATATCCAACGAGTAGCTATTGTCCGTGCCACACAATTGCTTGACAACACGGTGGTACGCATCAATGGTATTATGGATGAGACAGAGCTGGTAACTAAAAACCTGGCTCAGACGATGCCTCGTTATCTGCATCCTGATTCGTTGCTGACATTCAGTCGTCGGGCTATTGTCGAGAACACCTTCCTTACGGGCATGGCTATCTCTATGGAGCCCAACTTCTTCCCTGAGATGGGGCGCTACTACTCAGCCTACTCACTCCGCCACAGAGCGTTGGATATTGACAGCATCACCACAGTGCGCGAAGGACCCTTCGAATATTTCGAGGCACCATGGTATAAGACCCCTCGCTCACTGGGCAGGGATTGCTGGGTTGATGCTTACGACGACTATAATGAGGGTACACTATCCTCACCAGACTTCCTAACATCCTATTGCTGTCCTATGCGTGACGATGAGGGACACTACATTGGTAGCGTTACCGCCAGTCTTACGCTGAAATGGCTTTCACAGGCTGTCACGGAACTCAAGCCCTACCCACATTCGTCTGCTATCATGATAGGACGTAGCGGTGTATATCTTGCTCATCCTGATACGGCAAAGCTATTCCGAGAAAACATTTTCAGCGATGCAGACCCAAAAGCACAACATGATATTACAGCGCTCGGTAAGTCGATGCTTGCTGGACATAATGGCATGATAGAAACCATTGTAGATGGACAAGATGCCTTTATTTTCTACACTCCACTGGAGCGTACAGGATGGAGCATCGCCATTGTTTGCCCGGCAAGTGACATCTTTGCCCGATACAATCAGCTCTTCGCAACTGTTATGGTTATTATTGCTGTCGGACTGCTTCTATTATTGCTGGTATGCTATCAGATAGTACGTCGCGCCATCCAACCGCTACACCTACTTGACGAACAAGTCAATCACATTGCCGAGGGCCACTTCGACGCTCCCCTGCCAGAGAGTCCACGTCACGATAGTGTAGGGCGACTGACCAACAGCTTCATCCTCATGCAGCGTTCATTGTCAAGGATGGTCAGAGACATCCGCCAGACCAATGAAAAACTCTCCACGCTCAATGCACAACTCACTGAGGCCTACCGCCTGAAGGTTGAGGCTAACCGTAAACGTGCAAACTTCATCCATTTTATGTATCACGAGATACGCACGCCACTCAACATTATCAGTGGTTTTGCACAGGTACTTGCCGCCAGTCATCATAGTCTGGAGGCTAATGAGTTGGAGGACATCATGACTCGTATGCAGAAGAGTGCCAATGACATCAGTCGACTGACTCGCGAGTTGGGAGAGACCGCTAACGATTATCCAGAATAACATCTTCAATTAAATAGACATGAAAAAAGTACTATTGGTATTAGCCATTCTGCTACCACTGAACGCCTTAGCGCAGGGTACCAACATCCGTCGTAACCAGGTAGGCAACTACCCACAACAAGAAAAAGTTGTCGTTGTTGAGGGTACGAGCGCAGTAAATAAACTTCGTATAACGACACCCTCCGGCAAGATACTAAAAGCTAAGGGAGTACGCAAGGCCATATCCCCCTTGTCACAGAAGACACGCTATGTCGTCAATCTTGGTGAGTTATCAACTCCTGGCGACTATCGTCTGGAGCTTGGCGACGAGCAGTGCGTGCTACACGTCAATGAACACCCATATCGTGATATCGCTACGGCATCCCTGCGTCTCTTCTATCTGATTCGCTCCGGTGTAGCGATTGATGACGCTGTCTATCGCCGCCAATTGGGACATGCAGACACCAAGGTGCTGGTACACAATTCTGCTGCCTCACCACTACGCCCCACTGGTACGGTCATCAGTTCACCCTACGGTTGGTATGATGCGGGAGACTATAATAAATATGTAGTGAATTCTGCCTTTAGCATCGGCCTGATGTTTGCAGCCTACGAGCAAATGCCACAGTATTTTGCTCAGCTCAAGACCAACATACCTGAGAGCGGCAACGCGACGCCAGACCTGTTAGACGAAATGATGTTCAACTTAAAGTGGTTCCTCACAATGCAGGATCCCTATGACGGAGGCGTATATCATAAATTGACAACACCCAACTTCGAGGGGTTTATCATGCCCACAGAGTGCAAGCAGCAGCGCTATGTGGTAGCAAAGACTGTTACCGCCACACTTGACTTTGCTGCTGTAATGGCTGATGCCGCACGACTTTTCGAGCCTTATCAGCAAGACTATCCAGGCTTCAGTGCTCAGGCCGCAGCAATGGCAGAGCGCGCCTATCAGTGGGCGAAAGAACATCCGAAAGCCTTCTATATGCAACATACTCTGAAAAATCCTGCTGTGAGCACCGGTACCTATGGCGATTTCAGTGCCAACGACGAATTCTTCTGGGCAGCAACCGCCCTCTATCGCCTGACGGGTAAGCAGAACTATCTGGACGATGCCCAGCAGTATAAGCCTAAGAAGTTCACCACACCTACATGGGGCAATGTCGCCTCACTCGGTGCTTTCGAGTGGATGACCCACAACCATGCGCTCACTGACGCTAACGCACAGCCCAAAGCAGCGTGGGATATTGGTGGTGATATGTACTCGCAGTTGTATGACTACTGTGACGAAGCAATCAAAGGTGTCGAAGAGTCATCATTCCAGTCACCCTACGGCAACAAACCCAAAGACTTTGGATGGGGCTGTCTTGCCGAATTCTGCTGCTGTCAGGCAATGGCACTGCTCTTTGCCGACAATATGCAGAGCAATACAAAGTATCGTCGCTATGCCCTTCAGAATGCTGACTATCTTCTTGGTCGTAACGCTACGGGCTACTGCTATGTGACAGGCTTTGGCGACAAGAGTCCGATGCATCCACACCACCGTCCATCGGAGGCTGACGGCATCAAAGCACCCTATCCAGGCATGCTGGTAGGCGGTCCGAACCCGGGGCAGCAAGACAAAAAGGACCTGAAAACTGCTGTCTATCCCTCAAATGTTCCTGACGAGTCGTATATAGACGCTATGGAGTCGTATGCATCCAATGAGATTGCCATCAACTGGAATGCCTCGCTCGTTGCTTTCCTTTGCTGGCTTGATGCACTGAATTTTGAATAATATTATATAATAAAAACTATGAAGATACTCATGATTGGTGGAACGGGTACCATCAGCAGTGCCATTACCCGACAGCTTGCTGCAGCAGGTCACGACCTATGGCTGTTGAATCGCGGCACACGCAAGAATGAGGTGCCCACAAACGTGAAACAAGTAATCGCTGACATAGATGACGAAAAGGCTGTGCATGCCGGGTTAGGCAACGAAACCTTCGATGCCGTCTGTGAATTTATCGGCTTCGTACCAGCTCAGGTGGAGCGTGATATCAGACTCTTTAAGGGTCGCACAAGACAATATGTCTATATCTCGTCAGCCTCAGCATACAACAAACCCGCTGCCAGTCATGTCATCACAGAGGGCACCACGCTGGCCAACCCACACTGGCAGTATTCGCGCAACAAGATAGCCTGCGAGGAACTGTTGATGAAGGAGTATCGCAACAACGGTTTCCCTGTCACCATCATTCGTCCCAGCCACACCTATTGCGAACGTGGCGTACCCGTCAGCATTCATGGACCTAAAGGTTCATGGCCTGTATTAAAGCGTATGCTGGAGGGTAAGCCCGTCATCATTCAGGGCGATGGCACATCGTTGTGGACGTTGACATGGAATGAAGATTTCGCTCGTGGTTTCATCGGACTTTTGGGCAATCCGAAAGCCATCGGCGAGGCTTTCCAGATTATGAGCGACGAACAGCTGTCGTGGACACAGATATATGAATGCGTTGGCAATGCACTCCACGCCACTCCAAAGCCCTACTATGTGGCCTCTGCGTTTCTGGCTACAGTAGCTCCCAAGGAATGGGACTTCGAGGGTAACCTCCTGGGCGACAAGAGTGTTACCGTCTGCTTCGACTGTTCGAAGCTGAAGCGTGCCGTACCTGGCTTCCAGTGTACCACGCGCTTCGACGAGGGTGTCCGTCGCTGTGTTGACTACATTATGGCACATCCGGAACTTCAAGTAGTAGATCCTGAATTCGACACCTGGTGTGACAAGGTTATCGCAGCACAGGAACAAGCCATTAAGAACTTCATTAACAGATAATAAACAAAACAATTATGAGAGATTTTAATTACTACGCACCGACAGAGGTGGTTTTTGGAGAACAAAGTGAGGAACAAGTAGCTCTTCTGGTGAAGAAATATGGTGGCACGAAGGTGCTGGTACATTATGGTGGACAGAGTGCCAAGCGCTCTGGTCTGCTCGACAAGATTTGCGGACTGCTGAAAGACGGTGGTGTAGATTACATCACGCTGGGTGGTGTAGTGCCCAATCCTCGTCTGTCACTGGCTCAGCAGGGCATCGAGCTCTGCCGCAAGGAAGGCATCGACTTCATCTTGGCTGTAGGTGGCGGTAGCGTCATCGACTCAGCGAAGTGTATCGCCTACGGTGTACCCTACGAGGGCAACGTATGGGACTTCTATCTGGGTAAGGCATCACCTAAGAGCATGCTGCCCGTAGCCTCTGTGCTGACCATCCCTGCTGCAGGCAGTGAGATGAGTGAGGCCAGCGTCATCACCAATGAGGATGGTGACGTAAAGTTAGGCTATTCCAACGATATGTCGCGCCCCAAGTTTGCCATCATGAACCCACGTCGTACCATGACCTTGCCACCTTACCAGACAGCAGCAGGTGTCACCGACATGATGATGCATATCTTTGAGCGTTACTTCACCAAGGACGACGACATGGATCTGACAACCAATTTGGCTGAAGCCACACTGCGCACCATCAAGGATGCAGTTTTTTACGTACTGAAGAATCCTGAAGACTACCGCTATCGTGCCCAGATTATGTGGGGCGGCAGCGTAGCCCATTGGGGCTTGCTGGGCAAGGGCGTTCAGGAAGACTGGGCTACCCACCAGTTGGAGCACGAGCTCAGCGGCATGTTTGACGTCACCCATGGTGCTGGCTTAGCAGCCATCTGGCCCAGCTGGGCACGCTATACCATGCACGAGAACCTGCGTCGCTTCGTGCGCTTTGCCGTCAACGTGATGGATGTTCCCAACGACTTCACCGATCCTGAGGGCACCGCACTGAAGGGTATCGAAGCTTTGGAGCGTTTCTACCATGCTATCGGCATGCCTATCAACATCAAGGAACTCATTGGCAAGGACATCACCGACGAGGAAATCAAGGAGATGACACGCAAGTGCAGTCGCGACTACACCTCTACCTGTGGCGGTTTGAAGGTGCTCAAGGCTGAGGATATGGAAGCTATCTACAAAATGGCACGAGGATGAAAGTAGGTATCATCGGTACGGGGTGGATTGCCGACAAGGCAGCCACCACCTTAAACGGACTAAACACCTGCGAGGCTTACGCCGTTGGCTCCAGAAAGCTGGAAACGGCGCAGGCTTTCGCAGCCAAGCGGGGCATCAAGAAGGTGTATGGCTCCTATGCAGAACTGTTGGCTGACCCCGATGTAGACCTGGTTTATGTCGGCACGCCCCATTCCCACCACTACGACGTCACCAAGCAGGCCATCATGGCTGGCAAGCCCTGTCTGGTAGAGAAGGCCTTCATGGCCAATGCCCGTCAGACCAAAGAGATTATCGACCTGGCTCATGAGCGTGGTGTATTCTTGGCGGAAGCCATCTGGACGCGTTATCAGCCTGCCGTCAACATCGTTCGTAACCTCATCGCTGATGGACGCATCGGTACACCTAAGCTGATTACTGCCACGCTGGGTTACTCGATGGGGCAGAAGGAACGCATCTTCCGTCCAGACCTCTGTGGCGGTGCCTTACTCGACCTCGGCGTTTATGTCATCAACTTTGTCCGCATGTTTAACGACAGCGCCATCAAGACCATCGACGGCTACTGCGTGAAGTCTGATACGGGCATGGATTTGACCAACACCATCACCATCATTCTCGAAGATGGCGTGGTGGCCAATGTACAGTCCAGCGCCTCGTGTGTAGGTGACAACATCGGCGTCATTGCTGGTACCGAGGGCAACCTCATCATCGACAATGTCAACAATCCGCAGACCATCACCGTCAACGGTCCTGACCGCACCTATGTCGAGACCATCCGCGTACCTCAGCAGATTACGGGCTATGAGTATCAGTTCATGACCTGTCGTCAGGCTCTTAAAGAGGGACTGCTCGAACCCCGTGAGATGCCGCATCAGGAGATGCTCTACATCATGCAGCTGATGGACGACTTGCGCAAGAAGTGGGATGTGCGATACCCGATGGACTAATTTTTTTCACTATTCACTATTCACTATTCACTTTTATTTCGTACCTTTGCAGGCAAATTGCAGAGAATATGGAATCGAAATTAGTTATCTATAATACGCTGACGCGCCAGAAGGAGCGCTTCGAGCCGTTGCACGCCCCCAATGTGGGCATGTATGTCTGTGGTCC
>JAILMS010000005.1 GCA_024692385.1 Prevotella sp.
TCTTGGCAGCGCTCAGCAGACAGTCAAGAAGGGCAATAACGTTGGCGTTCTGCTGTATCTGTGGGATAAACTCCTGGGCAGCAACGATAAGTTCGTTGAACAGGCGTTGCTCCAGCGACAGAATCTTATCCTCAGCACCCAAAATCTTCTCTTCGTATTCCTTCAGCTCCTGCGTGATATAACGCTCAGCCTGAGCCAGCGTCTGCTTGCGCACCCACTCCTGTGGCACCTTGTCCTTATAGGTGTTGCGTACCTCCAGATAGTAGCCGAAAACATTGTTATAGCCTATCTTCAGCGAGGCAATGCCCGTCTCCTGCGATTCTCGCTCCTGAATCTGCAACAGGTAGTCCTTACCGCTATAAGCGATATGGCGCAACTCGTCGAGTTCTGTATTGACGCCATCACGGATGACGCCACCTTTTGCTACCAGCTGTGGCGGATCGTTCTGTATCTCACGGGCTATACGGTCGCGCAACTGCTCACAGAGCGTCAATCGCTCCCCTACCCTTTGTATGGCTTCGTTGTCTGTATGCAGACAGGCATTCTTGATAGGTTCGATAGCCTGTAGTGCTACCTTCATCTGTACCATCTCACGAGGTGACACACGACCAGTAGCTACCTTTGAGACAATACGCTCCAAGTCACCGATATGGTGCAGCTGCTCGTCGATACACTCGCGGAAGTTGGGTTCACGGAAGAAGTAGTCGACTACATCAAGGCGCTGGTTGATGGGCTTCTCGTCTTTCAGCGGAAATACCAGCCAACGACGCAGCAGACGGCTACCCATAGGCGACACTGTGCGATCGATAACGTCAAGTAGCGACTTACCATCTTCCTGCATGGTGCTTACCAGCTCCAGTGAGCGGACGGTAAACTTGTCCAGGCGCACATATTTGTCTTCCTCGATGCGTGAAAGCGTGGTGATATGACTAATCTGCGAATGCAGCGTCTGTTCCAAGTATTGCAGGATGGCTCCAGCAGCGATTACACCATTTTTCAGGTGGTCAACGCCAAAGCCCTTCAGCGACTTCACATTAAAGTGGCGATAGAGCTTCTGGTGGGCTGTCTGCTCTGTGAATACCCAGTCGTCCATCTCAAAGGTACACAGACGCGTACCGAAATAGCGCTCAAAGTCGTGACGACAGCCACGATCATAGAGCACCTCCTTAGGTTGGAATGAGCCAATGAGCTTCTCTACATAGTCGTAGGTGCCCTCGCCTGTCAAGAACTCACCAGTAGAGATATCCAGGAAGGCCACACCACAGGCGCCCTTGCCGAAATGGACAGATGCCAGAAAGTTGTTCTCCTTGTAGTTCAGCACCGTATCACTCATCGTAACACCTGGCGTCACCAGTTCAGTAATACCTCGCTTCACGAGTTTCTTCGTCAGCTTAGGGTCTTCCAGCTGGTCACAGATGGCCACACGCTTGCCAGCACGAATCAACTTAGGCAAGTAGGTATCCAGGGCATGATGAGGGAATCCTGCCATCTCGTCGCCCTTGTTATAGCCGTTATTACGGTGGGTCAGCGTGATGCCCAGTATCTGTGAAGCGATGACGGCATCCTCACAATACGTCTCATAGAAGTCGCCACAACGAAACAGCAACAAGGCCTCAGGGTGCTTTGCCTTGAGGTCGAAAAACTGCTTCATCATGGGTGTTAATTCCTTTGCCATCGTGCTTTCTCTTTTTGCCCTGCAAAGATACACAAAAAAGAGCAAATCCCCAAGGATTCGCTCTTTTTCTTTTATTCTTAAACTGTTAAGATTACTTGTTCATAAACTTTTTACCGTTCATGATAACTACGCCCTTATAGTCGTTGTTAACCTTCTGACCAGCGAGGTTGTAGCGAACAGCGTTCTCAGCCTTGGCAGCATTTACGTTGGTGATGCCAGTAACTACAATGTCTACAGATTGACCTGTGAACTCATGGCTGGTAACTTCCTTCACGCCAGTAACACCGAAGTACTTCTGTACCTTTCCGTATACCTTTACTTCCTTGCCTACATTAGTAGGATTATCCTTGATGTTAATTGCTGTTCTGCTTGCATTGTTAGGAATTCCTACAGGCAGCAGCACGTCAGTCTCATCGAATGTTGCAGTAGCTGTCAGAAGTATGTTAGAGTCTACGGGATCATCCTTAGAGATAACACCACCATTAGCAGCGCAACCAGCGATATATCCTACAACCCATACCTTGTCAGTGGGATAAGCAGTTTCTTCGATAGCCTGAATCTCAGCGATGGTATAAGGATTACCCTTTCTACCCTTCACGTTATCGTCGATAACAGTCAGCTCATAGCTTGCCTCACCAGCCAGATACTCGTCGTTGCCTGCGAAGGTTGCCTTGATAGTGGTCTTACCATCAGCCTTCAGTGTGATAACACCAGTCTCGGCATTAATCTCAGCAGCATCAGTATTACTTGAAGAATAAACTACTGTCAACTCGTGAGGATTAGTAAGTGTAGGATACTCAGGATTCTCAGTACCCAATACGATAGAAACCTTATCCTTGCTGAATGCCAGTCCGGCATCCTGACCATCAATCACCTTGAAGTTCTTAATCTCCCATGTACCAGCCTTTGCATCACTAGTATACTTGAAACCAATCTGAATAGTCTTTCCTACGTATGCAGAGAGGTCGATAGAACCAGAAGAAACGAAAGTCCAACTCAGCTCCTCAGGATATTCAATCTCCAGCTTAGTCCATTCACCCTCGTCGCCTTCGCGTACCCATACATTAACCTCCTGCTTAGCAGCATCCAAATCAGTAAAGTAGTTAACGGCGTGCTCAAACAACATATTAGGAGCACTGGCATTAGTCAAATCGAACAAGGGGGATACCAACCAAGACTCTGCAGCATTGTCTTTCTTGTTAGCATAAGCACTAGCCTTTACGTAACCACTATTCTTAGACCAAACAAAGCTCAAGCCCTCAGCAAGTGATTTATCCTCTACCAGGAACTT
>JAILMS010000013.1 GCA_024692385.1 Prevotella sp.
CAGAGAATGCCCTGTTGAAAGCTGAATTCCCATTGAGTGTCAGCAATCCAATGGCGACTTACGACCTCGGACTGGGTAGCATCCAGAGATCCACTAATACGGATACCAACTATGAGGTGTGCAGTCATGAATGGACAGACCTCACGGATGCCTCTGGCGACTATGGCGTGACCATTCTTAATGACAGCCGTTACGGATGGGATAAGCCTGCTGACAATACCCTGCGCCTGTCGCTGCTATATGCTCCCAAGCCTGGTGGCGGTTATACTTATCAGGCACATCAGGACAAGGGCCATCATGTCTTTACCTACAGTCTGATAGGACATGCTGGGGCACTGCCGATGGCTAAGACCGTGCGCCAGGCAACCATGTTGAACAGTCCGTTGCGTGCTTTTACAGTATCTAAGCACAAGGGTATTCTGGGACGTGAGTGGTCGTTCCTGCAGAGTGATAACGAAAACGTAGTTGTCCGCACCCTAAAGCGTGCTGAGGTCAGCGATGAGTATGTGGTACGTGTCCATGAGTTAGGAGGGAAGGCTACACAAAACGCTCGTCTGACATTCCCTGCTGATATCCTTCAAGCGGTGGAGGCCGACGGTACCGAGCGTACGTTGTCAGCAACTCCTTTTGAGGGGCGCCAATTGCAGGTAACGATAAAACCATATAGTGTCAAAACCTATAAGGTAAAGTTGGCTTCTTCAAAAGCCCTGCCATCTGAGGGGAAATACCAGACGGTGCAGCTGCCCTATAATCGCAAATGTGCTACCTTCAATGAGTTCCGTTCGGAAGCAGACTTTGAGGCTGGTTATAGTTATGCTGCTGAGTTGTTCCCTGATTCACTAACGGCTGGCGGAGTACCCTTCATCTTTGGTGAACGTGAGAGTTTCAATGGTCTCAGCTGTCATGGCGATACCCTCTCGGTACCGTCAGGAGCATCTCATCTCTTCCTGTTGGTAGCCAGTAACGAAGGTGACCGTCGTGCCACATTCCTGGCAGGGAAAAGTCGTCAGGAGGTTGACGTACCATTCTATACCGGCTTCGTTGGCCAGTGGGGACATGATGGACATACCACAGGTTATCTAAAACAGGCTGAAGTGGCCTACGTAGGTACGCATCGCCATAGCCCAGCACAAGACCAGCCCTACGAATTTACTTATATGTATAAGGTGCGTATCGACCTCCCGAAAGGCTGCCGTCAGGTGGTACTGCCTGTCGATGAACATGTAGTAGTCTTTGCTGCAACCCTTTTTAGTGGTACATTGTCTGAAGCGACACCCGTATCTCGTCTCTTTCAGACGTCAAATAGTGATGATATCCGCTAGTAAAAGACAGATAATCATTATACAATGCCATGTTGCTGAAGATATAACTGTCTGATAATCAACATTGAAAGAATTGTATAACTAAAATATGGTTATACAATTCTTTTGTTTTCTACACGACTAAAGAAAACACAGTAATTTTGCAGCAGTAAACTACAAAATCAATCCAAAATTATCAAAGAAACAAAATGACTGACATGAAGAAACAACTATTAGCGAGCTTCAGAACCGTCGTCGGAGTATGGGCACGAACCGCTTGTCTGGCGGCTGTACTTGCCTTGAATGTCGTGTTGGCGGTTACGGCTTCTGCACAGCAGCCAATCAGTGAGGTTCAGGTGACAGGTTTAGTGACCGACCAGCAAAAGGAACCGCTGGTGGGTGTGACGGTATCCGTCGTCGGCGGACAAGCACGTACCATTACTGATATTGATGGTATGTTCCGCCTCAATGTACCTCAGAAGAGCAGTACCGAGTTGGAACTGACCTATATCGGTTTCAAGCGTAAGACTGTGAAGGTAAATGGTGCGCGACTTATCAACGTAGTGATGGATGAAGAGGCGAACGAATTTAATGAGGTAGTTGTGACAGGTTATACCAGTCAGAAGAAAGCCTCAATTATTGGTTCTATCGAGACCATCAATCCCGGAGAACTACAGTTCGGTTCTACGCGTACATTATCTAATAACCTGGCTGGTAAGCTGAGTGGTGTCATCGGTATACAACGTTCTGGTGAGCCTGGCTATGACGATTCTAATTTCTGGATTCGTGGTATCTCGACCTTCTCAGGTAGCAACAACCCATTGATTCTGATTGATGGCGTGGCACGTGACCTGAACAATGTCGATGTATCGGAGATTGAGTCCTTCTCTATACTGAAAGACGCTTCGGCATCGGCCATGTACGGTGTGCGTGGTGCTAATGGTGTGATTGTTATCACCACCAAGCGTGGTAAGATTGGTGCACCACAGGTACGCTTCCACTTAGAGCACAGCATCAACGAGCCCACTAAGTTGCCCGAGTTCCTCAATGCTCCCGACTATATGTCGCTGCTCAACGAGCTGGCCCTTCAAGATGGTGTGGCACAGCCCTTCACGCAACAGCAGATAGACCGTACCCGTTCGGGATATGACCCCGACCTCTATCCCGATGTCAACTGGGTAGACGCTATCACTAAGGACTACGCCTATACCACCCGTGGTAATCTGGATATCAGTGGTGGTTCCGACTTCCTGCGCTATAGCATCGTGGCCTCTTACTTCAAAGAGACCGGTATTCTGGAACAGGATAAGAGTCTGATAGTAGACAATGCCACCAACAACCAGCAGTTTAACCTGCGTACCAATATTGATATGGATGTGACCAAGACCACCATGCTGCGCGTCAATATCGGTGGCTATCTGAACCGCTTCAAGAAACAGCGTTGTAACACAGACGGTGCTTTTGGCGAGGCCTTCCGCACGCTGCCCTTCATCCATCCTGCCCGTTATAGCGACGGTGCTATCCCCTTGATTTCCAACCGTGCAAACCCCTGGCGCACAGTGACCCAGCAGGGCTATGACTTTACCACTTCCAGCAAGATACAGACGCTGTTCAGCGTAGAGCAGGACCTGAAGATGTTTACCCCTGGTCTGAAGGCCAAGGCGCTGTTCAGTTTTGACCGCTGGAACCGTAGCCGTCGCAGTCGTACCGCCAAGCCTGCCACCGTCTTCCCCGCCACAGGCCGTGACGAAGAAGGTAACCTCATCTATACACAGTTTGAGACGGGTGACGACTCTATGGGTTCTGAGCAAGGCACGGAGTATGGTAACACCAACGTGTACTTTGAGGCAGACCTGATGTATAACCGCCGCTTCGGCAAGGTGGATGTAGACGCTATGCTGCTCTACAACCAGCAGGCATACGACGACGGTAGCATCCAGGACTATCGCAAGCAGGGTCTTGCTGGTCGTTTCTCTACCACCTTCGACAACCGCTATGTTGCTGAGTTCAACTTCGGTTATAATGGTTCAGAGAACTTTAGCAAGGGCAAGCGCTTTGGTTTCTTCCCCTCATTTGCCATCGGCTGGTTGCTCAGTGAGGAGCCTTTCATGGAGAGTATGAAGCCCATCTTCCATAAGATTAAGTTCCGTGCCAGCATCGGACAGGCTGGTGACGATAACATCGGTGGACGTCGCTTCGCCTATCTCGGTACACTGTATACCGACCAAGAGGGTTATAGGTGGGGTACCAACGGACAGCGTGACTATATTAAGAAAGGTATCACCGAAGGTGAGATTGGTGTTGATAACCTGACATGGGAGACCGTTACTAAAAAGAATTTCGGTGTTGAATTGGGACTCTGGAATATGCTTGACCTTAACTTCGACATCTTCCGTGAAGACCGTAAGGACATCTTCATGGAGCGTACCATTATACCCACACAGACTGGTTTCGTCAAGGCTCCTTGGGCTAACTTCGGTAAGGTGAAGAATCAGGGTATCGAGATGACGCTGAACTTCCACAAGCAATGGAACAAAGACCTCTTCACCTCAGCATACGCCAACTTCACCTATGCCAAGAACGAGGTAGTAGAGAAAGACGAGCCCGAATCACTGAAGGGTACTCATCGTTCACAGACAGGACGTTCTATGAACGAGTTGTGGGGCTTGACGGCTGAGCGTCTGTTTACCTACGATGATTTCAATGCTGATGGAACCTTGAAAGACGGCATCCCCTCACAGGAGGGTGTGGGTGCTGTGAAGCTCTATCCTGGCGACATCAAGTATGTTGACGTGAATGGTGATGGTGTTATTACTGAAGAGGACGAAGGATTTATCGGTGGTACCGTTGACCCACGCATCGTCTATGGTTTCGGCGGTGTCATCAGCTACAAGAACTTCGACCTGAACTTCTTCTTCCAGGGTACGGGTGATATGTACCGCGTTATTGGCGGACAGCCTTACTTCCTGCCTGGTGGAGGTACTACTACAGAGGGTAATGCCTATGCCTATAATCTCGACGATCGTTGGACTGAGACCAACCAGGATCCCTATGCTTTTTGGCCACGTCTGACCTACGGTCCTAACAAGAATAACTATCGTGCTTCTACATGGTGGAAGAAGGACATGAGTTTCCTGCGTTGTAAGACTATTGAGGTGGGCTATACTTTCCCCAAATCATGGTTTGAACGCTTCTATGTGAAGAGCTGTCGTGTCTTCGTCAGTGGTAACAACCTCTTCTGCTTCTCTGACTTCAAACTATGGGATCCTGAGTTGGGTACCAATGACGGTCTGAAATATCCGATGAACCGCTCAGTGATGTTTGGTATTGACGTTAATTTCTAATTTACTACGAATCATGAAAAAGAAACTATTATATATCATCAGTGCAATCTGCTTAACCTGTGGTCCACTGGTATCTTGCTCGGACTATCTTGATAAAGAGCCCGATACGGAACTTACCACGGAAATGGCTTTTGATAACCGTGATAAGGTTTACTCTTGGCTTAGCTATGTCTATAACGTCATCCATACGCCAGACAAGTGGCAACTCATGTCTGATGGCTATGAAGTCTTTGCTGATGACCTGA
This sequence comes from Prevotella sp., assembly GCA_024692385.1. GTDB lineage: Bacteria > Bacteroidota > Bacteroidia > Bacteroidales > Bacteroidaceae > Prevotella. The sequence goes on from JAILMS010000013.1 coordinate 4,891, forward strand.
CGCCTTCTGCCCGTTGGCAACAGTGGGACTGGAATCGTGTCATTCCGAAGATCTTGGGACAGTGGACCATCAACTCACAGTGGGGTGGTGACCTTTGGCACATGATGCCTCGTTATATCCGTCATGGCTATATCTTCCGTGACATGGTTAAGGCTATGCCCGACCATGACCTGCCACAATCGGAGGTCGATAATATGAAGAACGAGGTGAAGTTCCTTTGTGCATACGCTTGGTGGCAGATGGCTGAAAATTATGGTGGCATCCCTTTCAAGCCTGACTATATAGCTCCTACTGATTTTGAACTCTCTGACCTTATGGTAGGCCAGTCGAAGTTCGATGATGTAGTGAATTACTGCGACCAGCAGATGCTGGAGGCAGCTATGGCATTGCCCCCGACTTACGATGATCCTTCAAAATACGGTCGTATCAACCGCATCATGGCACTCACTGTGCGTTCACGTATGTTGCTCTTTGCTGCCAGCCCTCTGGTAAACGGAAACCCTTGGTACACCAACTATGTGAATGATAAGGGCGAGCAAATCTTCAATCCTAACTATGACCCAGAGAAGTGGACCAAAGCAGTAGCAGCACTTAAACTCTGTATTGACGAAGCAGAGGCAGCTGGCTATGCACTCTACACTGAGCCAGGTCCTAATGGCGGCATTGACCCCTTCCTCTCTACTTATAATGTACATATCAAGCGCTGGAGCGAGGGTAACCATGAAATTACCTTCCCTGTTACCAAGAACAATGGTTATAAGGATGTCTTCTTGCGTGTCGTATCTGTACGCGACTACGGCGGTGGTAATGGTCTCGGTGTTTACCAAGGTCTGGTCGATGCCTTCTTTATGGCTAATGGTCTGCCCATCAACGACCCCAACAGTGGATATGTTGAGACTGGTTTCTCGCGTGTAGTTGAGAGTCGTCCAGCAGTCACCTCTTGGGAGTATGGTACAGGTAATCCTGGTGAGATTACTGCCCGTGGTACTTATAATATGTATTGCAACCGTGAGCCCCGTTTCTATAATGCCGTTAGTTTCCATGGCTCATGGCTTGCAGTAGGAAAACGTAAATACAGCTTCTTTAAAAATGGATTGGACAACGTACAGACCAGTTCGCCCCACGATGCTCCGCAAAACGGTTATCTGGCACGTAAGGGCTTGAACGTGCTCGACAACTATTTGACAGGTGCAGTTACCGAGCGTCAGGGCTTTACCTATCGTTTGGCTTTTACCTATCTCGACTATGCTGAAGCGCTCAATGAGGCTTCTGACAATGCGGCTTCACGCGTAGAGGCATTGGTATATCTTAACCGCATTCGCGAGCGTGCCGGTGTACGTCGTTATACCTTTGATGCCGTCAGTGCTAGCGATCCTGACTATATTCAGATCCAGAATACGCAGGAAGATGTGCGCCGCGTAGTACGTGCTGAGCGTCGTGTGGAATTGTGTTGCGAGAACAATCGCTGGTATGACATCCGTCGATGGATTGACGCAGAGAATCTGCCTGAGATGTGTGGCGACGATTACGGTATGAACTTCCAGGGAACTAACCAAACCGAGTTCTTCAAGCGCACCGTATTCCAGACGCGTGTATGGAAGCGTCAGTACTACTGGATGCCTATCTACATTGATGAATACGAGAAGAATCCCAACCTCCGCGAGGCTCCTTTCTGGGTAGTGGACAAAAGTGAAGATTGAATCGTCAAAAGAAAATAATTATGAAAAAGAAACTATTCTATAATATCAGTTTAATCTGTGTAATTTGTGGCATCCTGGCGTCTTGCAACAAAGACCCGGAATACTTCTCTCTACCCTACAATGCCGACGAGATGCACGTGCGCTGCTCTGTCGAGGATATCGTGTTGGACAAGAGCAAGGGCAACCAGTCTGCCGTCACCTTCTCGTGGGACAAGGCAACCAGTCCGGTATCTGCTTCTGATGTGGTTACTTACAAGCTGTGCATCTATCCTTCTGCGCAGAAGGACCAGAAGTCTGCTTATCTTGATGCAGGTACCAACCTTAGTCTGACGCTGACGCATGACGAGCTCAACTCCATGGTAGCCCGCTGGGCTTTGCCTGGACAGTCTGTCCGTCTCACCGCACAGGTGGTCAGTGCTGTCAACAATGAAACGCGTTATGTCCGTCCGGAGGTGTCGACCATTGAGTTCACCGCTACAGGATATGAGAAGTATCCAACCTATCTCTATATGATTATGACCGACAGCGAGACAGGTACTGTGACTAACCAGCGCCTGGAACAGCGCCAGCTGGGTACAGGTATCTATGAGGCTACTGTTAATCTGAAGGCATGCTCTTACCACTTCACAACAGGCGAGGAGGCCTATCCGGTCTACGGAATGGCTGCCGATGGTGACGGTCAACAGATGCAGTATGTCACCGATGGCGAATACACCGAGTTTGAGAATAGCGTCAATGGTCGTCGCAC
>JAILMS010000038.1 GCA_024692385.1 Prevotella sp.
AATGTGGGTACAGATACGGTCCAGGAACCAGCGGTCGTGACTGATGACAACGGCACAACCAGCAAAGGCTTCCAGACCTTCCTCAAGAGCTCGCAGCGTATTGACGTCGATATCGTTGGTAGGCTCGTCGAGCAACAGCACATTACCCTCTTGTTTCAGGGCGATAGCCAGATGCAGGCGGTTGCGCTCACCACCAGAGAGTACGCCACACTTCTTCTCCTGATCGGCACCACTGAAATTAAAACGGCTGAGGTAGGCACGAACATTGATATCCTTACCACCCATGCGGATGGTCTCATTGCCACCACTTACTACCTCATAGACAGACTTGTCGGGCAGAATATCCTTATGCTGCTGGTCTACATAACTCAGCTTCACCGTCTCACCCACACTAAACGTACCCGCATCAGCCTTATCGAGGCCCATAATCAGGCGGAACAGCGTGGTCTTACCAGCACCGTTGGGGCCAATAACGCCCACAATACCGTTGGGAGGCAAGTTGAAGTTGAGGTCAGTAAACAAGGTCTTCTCAGGGAACGACTTTGCCACATGCTCAGCCTCGATAACCTTATTGCCGAGACGTGGACCATTAGGAATGAAGATTTCCAGCTTCTCCTCCTTCTGCTTCTGCTCCTCATTGAGCATCGACTCATACGAGTTCAGACGAGCCTTACCCTTAGCATGGCGGGCTTTAGGAGCCATACGCACCCACTCCAACTCGCGCTCCAGCGTCTTACGGCGCTTAGAAGCCTGCTTCTCCTCCTGAGCCAAGCGCTGTGACTTCTGCTCCAACCATGAAGAATAGTTGCCCTTCCAGGGAATTCCCTCACCACGGTCTAACTCCAGAATCCACTCAGCAACATCATCGAGAAAGTAGCGGTCGTGGGTGACGGCAATTACCGTACCCTCATACTGCTGCAAGTGCTGTTCCAGCCAGTCGATAGACTCAGCATCAAGGTGGTTGGTAGGCTCGTCAAGCAAGAGTACATCGGGCTTCTGCAACAACAGGCGGCAGAGAGCCACACGACGACGCTCACCACCAGAGAGCGTTTGTACCGACCAGTCGCCCGGAGGACAGTTGAGCGCAGCCATCGCACGATCCAGCTTAGAATCCATATTCCACGCATCGGTAGCATCGATGATGTCCTGCAACTCAGCCTGACGCTGCATCAGCTGCTCCATCTTGTCAGGGTCTTCGTAGTATTCGGGGAGTCCGAACTTGACATTGATTTCATCGTATTCGGCCAGTGCGTCATACACATGCTGCACGCCCTCCATCACGTTTTCCTTGACGGTCTTCTCCTCATTGAGAGGAGGGTCCTGAGGCAGATAGCCCACCGAATAGCCAGGACTCCACACCACGTTGCCCTGATACTGTTGGTCCAGCCCGGCAATAATCTTCATCAGTGTAGACTTACCGGCACCGTTCAGACCGATGATACCAATCTTCGCTCCATAGAAGAAGCTGAGATAGATATTCTTGAGCACTTGTTTCTGGTTCTGCTGAATGGTCTTGCTCACGCCAACCATCGAGAAAATCACTTTTTTATCGTCTACTGTTGCCATATCATTATATTCTTTGGACGCAAAGTTACGAAAAAAAGCGCAAAAAACAGCTCTATACTGTTATTTTTCTAACGAGGATCAGTTGCGAACGCCAAAATCAGTACGCTGGTCATCGTTGATGATGCGACTGGCATGGGCGCCATCGAAGCGGGTTGGACAGATAACGAAATCGGGCACATTAAAGGACAGGAAGCGCTCACGATAGAAGCGGCGTGGATTGCGCTGTGGCAGCATGAAAGCCTTAGTAACGGTGCCCTTGGCATCAACATGACAGAAATAAGGTCGCGTAAAGAGGCCATCGTCACGACGGGAGCTCAAGACAAGCCAGCGTGAGTTGGTACTCCAGTTATGGAACGACTCCGTATCGTCAGAATTAGCCCCAACCATAGGACGGCTCTCACCTGTAGTGAGATCGAGCAGGAAAAGGTCTGCCTCATGGTGCCAGATGCTGAACTGTCCGAAGTCAGATAGCGTATAGCAGAGGAAGCGTCCGTCGTAGGAGGGACGAGGGAACGACAAGGACAGGTGGTGAGCCTCAGCATTGACAATGGTATCGACGCGATTGCCGAAGGTACCCGTCTGAGGGTCGAAATCAATGCGGCAGAGGTTATAGCGGATGGAGTCAAGCTGCAGGCTACCCTCTGGGAGGGCACGGGCAGCACAGAAATAGAGCGAATGACCATCGGCAGAGAATACAGGGAAGGTCTCATAGACGGAATCCTGCTTGAGCAGGGGCGATAGCAACAGCTCGTTCTTCTCTACATCATAGACTTGAAGGTCGGAAGCAGTATCAAAGACCTCGATACGGTTGGCATGAGCATTATGAAACAGCTGGCTGGTGGCATTGGTGGAATAGGCAATATAACGGCCAGAAGGATGCCAATAGGGATAGACACACAAGCCAAGAGTCTGGGCGGTCTTGGTATTATAAGCGGTAAGAGGAGCATCATCATGACGCAACAGCGTAGCGCCATGAGGACCACGAATATGAAGGCTCATATCAGCAGGATTGCCACGATTGAAACTGTGGCAGTTGACGCAACCTTCGAACTGGGTATTCTCAATCAGCGCACGCTCATCGAAAGAAGACAGGTCGCGCTCGTAGATGCCCATCTTGCTCCACACCTCATAGCCCGGTTCAATCAGTCGATAGCAGAGGCCATAGTCGATGCTGTCAGCGCTCACATAGATAGAAAAAGAGCGATAGGTATGCCAGCCATCATCCATCTTAGCAGAAACAGTAACGCTGAGCGAGTCGCCAGGATTCTGACTGAGTAGCGAATGCCAGTCGTCAAGGTCAAAATCCGTGGATTCATCACCCAGGCTATGCAGACTGTTGCCATGCTGGTCTGTAATGACTGCATCAATACGCAGGACAGACTCATCAGCCATATTGAAATTGAGGGGAGCTATATTCACGGGTATGGTGACACCGATGTAGTCGGGATAGATACGAGGACACGCTGCTTCCTGCTTGGCATCGCTGACAGAGTCAGTGCAAGCAGTGAACAGCAGTAGCGTCATGAATATATATAGAACCTGTTTCATTGCTGTTGGAGGTGAAGTATTAATTTGGCATAGCGATCACGGTCGCCCGTCAACATATAGTAAGCTCTGAGGTATTCGAGTGCCACGCGATTATCCGTATTGCTGAAGAATAGACTTTCGAGCATATCGGCAGTTACATGGTCGCCAAAATAGAAATTCTTGTGGCAAAGCATCTGGCGCAGGCGTCCGTATTCTGGATGCTTGGCAATAGCTTCCTCATCGCCCAATAAGGGCAGCGTTTCGTCGGCCCACTGGCGATAGAAAAGGGTTTTCTTTAGCGCCATGAGATATTTACGAGCCACCTCATAGCTGCCAAGAATCAGGTTGGTCTGTGCCAGTCGCTTGTAGCAGCGGCCACTCTTCTGGAAGTCAAGAATCGCCTCCTGAGCCTCAAAGACCGTTCGCTGGGCGATAGATATCATACCTAACTGATAGAAAGCCTCAGCAGTAGGCATCGGACTGGTAGCATCACGCTGGACTTCGGGTAAAAGACCAGCGATACCGTTCTGGTTATAATCAAACAGGTGGTCAGCCAACTGACCGTGCATCGCCAAAGCCAGATTCTGTACCGTCACACCTATCTGGTTATTAGGTTTTTCAGCAGTAGCTGTGGCAAGGATGCGATTCCATTGTTGGTGGCTGGCCATAAAGTCATACTGCATCACCTTTTCTGCCTTGAGATTGGCATTCTTCCAGACAACAGTACCCATCACTGCTGCTACCAAGGCAAAGGAGGCAAGAAGCAGAAGGTAGGAGGGCTGAGAAGAGCGCTGGAAGCGATGTAGCAAGCGGGCCACAATCGGGAGGACGATGGCTGACAGCCATGCTGCATAAAGCAGCGTAGGAACTGCTGATGGGTAACGATAGTAGTGATAGCCTCCCAAAGCCACCCAATAGAGTACAGGAATGGCAACAACAATCAGGATGCGTCGCCACCAGCCTTTTGGCACACTGACAATGGCCCAGACAGCAAGCAATGTAAGCAAGACTGCCCACACACCTCCCAGCAAAGCATTCTCATCGAGCAGGAAGAGCCAGAGCAGAAAAGAAGGCACGAAGCTCAGGCCATATAAACTATGAACTATGAACTGTGAACTATGAACTTCAAAAAGGCGAAGCGTCAGCAGCTGGATCGCCACAAGCAGCAATGCAATCATCAGCGCGCCAACCCACGCAAACAGGAAAAACTGGGTACAGAAGCGTCCCAACAAATCGGCTACACCACCTGGCTCCCTAACAATCTCCCAGACATAGCTGTTATCGAAGAGAAACAGCTGATACTGCTCCTGATAATGCAGATGGTGCGGATAGACCAGTCCGAAGAAAAGGAGAACAGCCACACCAAAGAGGAGCGTACACAGCGCTTTGCCAGTGAATAGTGAACAGTGAATAGTGAAATGCTTCATTTGAACTATTTGTCAAACACCTTGCTGAATTCGTTGACACTGATTTTTACGGGTTCAACCATAAACTCAGGACGGTTATAACACTTCAGGCGGAAGGTATTCTGTTCAGGATCTTCCTGTGGCACCATAAAGGCCTTCTCTACCCTACCATTGTTGAAATAGGAAATATAGATACGGCTAAAGTTGCCATCACCACGACGGCTGGAAGTCATTATCCAATGTCCGTTACTTGACCATGACGGATAACTGTCAGCAAAGCCCTTACTATTAAAGCGACTAAGATCGAGACGCGATGGGTTCTCTACGTTGAGCGGCATACAGACGATGTCACCATCAGCATGTCTGATATGAAAACAGCCATACTGTCCTTCAGCAAAAAGCAGATAACGACCATCAGGACTGATGCGTGGCAATGTGGCACTCTTAT
>JAILMS010000065.1 GCA_024692385.1 Prevotella sp.
AATGAAAGGAGGAGTGGTACCTCCAGGAATCGAACCGGGGACACACGGATTTTCAGTCCGATGCTCTACCAACTGAGCTAAGGCACCAAGTTTAGATCACTGCATTCCTTTCGTTTGCGGGTGCAAAGGTACGAAGAAAAAAGCAACTGGCCAAACTTTTCTCCAATTATTTTTCTTTTTGCCCTAAAAAAGTGGTGTTTCGTAGGGCTATTACTTCTTGTGAAGCTGCTTTTTTACCATTTTTACCAACTTTTCTGAAGGCTCGGCATTACCTTTGATGGGTAACAGATACCAGCGAACGCTCCAGCTGAGCTGCTCGTGGGGCTTTAGTGTGGTGTAAGCACCCTGGCACTCCAGCTCGATGAAGGTCTTGCCTCTATTTACATACACCTGTATCTCTGCTTCTCCAGGGGCTGGCTGTGCGGGTTTCAGGTCGTCAAAGACCTTCAGCAAGAGTAGTCCATCGTTGCAGTAGGCATACCAGCCCTTGCCATCAGCATTGATTTTTCGGTTGCCAGCGGCTTCGTCAGGCTGATACCAAGCGACACCATTAGCAGCGGTGAAGGGCATAATGCCATTAGGCGTAATGCCGTCGAGTGGGGCGTCGAAGAATATTACGCCACCTTTATTCTCTACGCGCGTAATCTCCCATGGAGCCACCTGACGTGTCTCGTCGCTCTCGTTAATAATATAATAGGTGACGACGATGGCATTGTCTTTTTGGTCTGTGCTAAACTCTTTGCGGATGCGATATTTCAGTCGTTGCGACATTTCACTGGTCATAATGAGTCGACCATCACGCTGTTCCACCTGATAGGGCATCTTGTCGAATTCCCTAACAGGAGGCCAGTTCCACTCTTTCTGTGGACTGGTCCAGAACGTACTGCCAAAAGACTCTGGTGCCGTCAGTTGTGAAATGACTTCCTGCCCTTTGTACTGGAACGACAGAATTCTTGCGCCCTTCTCAGGGTTAATCGTCATCGTGACGTCACCCACCGAAAGCTGCTGTTGAGCCATGCTAACCAACGATATCAGTGTAGCTAATAGGAGGAATAGTTGTTTCTTCATAGGGGATTCCAGCCTTGTGCTTTAAGTTCGAACTCTTGGTCATCGCGAGTGACGAGAACGTGACCGAGACTTGCATTGGTGATGTGGCCGATCAGCTTCACATCTTCAATCTGCTGTATCTTTTCGTGGTCGCCAATGGGGATGGTGAAGAGCAACTCGTAGTCTTCTCCGCCATTGAGCGCACAGGTGGTGACGTTCATATTCAGTTCTTCAGCCATCACAGCTGTCTGGTAGTCAATAGGTATCTGCTTCTCGAAGATGCGGCAACCTACTTGACTCTGTTTGCAGATATGTCTCAACTCGCTGCTCAAGCCATCAGAGATGTCCATCATAGCGGTAGGACGGATTCCTGCCTCGCGCAATTTCTGAATGATGTCGCCACGAGCCTCTGTCTTTAGCTGGCGCTGCAAAAGATATTCCTTGCCAGCAAAGTCGGGCTGGAAATCTGGAACGTTCTTTTCTTTCTTCTTGGCCTCTTCCACCATTTGGTAATAGACTGCCTTCTCGCGCTCCAGCAGTTGCAGACCCATATAGGCAGCGCCAAGGTCACCGCTGACACAGACAAGGTCTGTCTCTTTGGCACCATTGCGATAGACAATATCCTCTTTGCGAGCCTCACCAATACAGGTAATAGAGATGGCTAAACCTGTGTATGATGAGGTGGTGTCGCCACCCACGATGTCTACGCCCCACTTGTCGCAGGCCATACGCAGTCCTGAGTAGAACTGCTCGATATCTTCTACGCTGAAGCGTTTCGACAATGCCAGCGATACTGTCAGCTGGCGTGGTGTTCCGTTCATGGCAAAGATGTCGCTGATGTTGACCATTGCCGACTTCCAGCCAAGGTGCTGCAGGTCGATATATGTCAGGTCGAAGTGTACACCCTCCATGAGCATGTCGGTAGTGACAAGAACCTCGCTGTCAGGATAATGAAGTACGGCACAGTCATCGCCTACGCCGTACTTTGTTGATGTATTTTGGGGCTTGATGTCTTTGGTCAGACGGTCTATCAGCCCGAATTCTCCTAATTTTGCTATTTCCATTTATTTATTATGCAGTGCGTTTAATCATTTCGCGCATGATTTCGGTCATCAGTGGCTGAGCCTTGTCAGCAGCCTCCTGTACCTCCTCATGGCTTACCTCAACAGGATTGTCAAAGCCTCCCAGGTCAGTAACTACGCTGATACCAAAAGTCTTGATGCCACAGTGATGGGCTACGATAACCTCAGGAACGGTAGACATACCTACTGTGTCACCGCCCAGTGTACGATACATCCTGTATTCTGCCGGTGTCTCGAAGGTAGGACCTGTAGTGCCTACATATACACCATAGACGAGGCGGATGTTCTTCTCCTTGGCAATCTTTGTGGCCAGATTGATGAGCTCGTGGTCGTATGTCTCATGCATATCTGGGAAACGGGGACCTGTGGGGAAGTTCTTGCCGCGTAGCGGATGCTCGGGGAAGAAGTTGATATGGTCGGTGATTACCATTAAGTCGCCAATCTTGAAAGCGGGATTCATACCACCGGCAGCATTGCTGACGAAGAGCGTCTTGATGCCCAACTCATACATGACGCGTACGGGGAATGTCACCTCCTTCATGTTGTATCCCTCATAGTAGTGGAAGCGGCCCTGCATGGCCATGATGTCTACACCACCGAGCTTGCCGAAGATGAGGGCTCCGGCATGTCCTTCTACGGTAGAGATGGGGAAGTTTGGAATCTGACTATATGGTATTTCGAGCTTATCAGTTATTTCTGAAGCTAATTGTCCGAGGCCTGTCCCCAGTATTATTGCTGTCTTTGGGCTTGTGGTCATCCTTTCTTTTAACCAGGATGCTGTTTCTTGAATTTTTGTGTACATAGTCTATAATTTGATGGTTAAACATATCTGCCTGATCCTGCAGGAAACAGACATTAATTGGTAATACATAGGTGTTCTGGCGTACTTCTTCGCTCAATCCTTCCACCAACTTGAGACGGGTAACGTCTTTCTCCGTTGTGATAATCATTTTGGGCTCAGGTAGCGAGGCAAACGTGCTATTGATAAGATCCACATCCTTCTCCTTGAAATTGTGGTGGTCGCTGAAGGTAAGCGGAGTTAGCTGAGGTATCAGTGGCTCCAGATCGTGCGTCATCTGACGGGGCGAGGCAATACCCGTAAGCAGTAAGGCGTGATAGCCCTTTACATCTTCCAGAGTCTTGGTCTCTTCTGTTTCCTTAAATACCGATTGCAGTTTACCGTAGTCGATAGAGGTGAAGAACAGCTGCTGGTAGGGGTAGAGGCTCATCGCCTTCGTAATTACGCGATACTCCATCGGCTTGAGGTCCTTGGGGCATTTTGTGACGATGACAATATCTGCACGGTCTTTACCAGACAGTGGCTCGCGCAGACGACCGGCGGGCAGCAGCCTGTCGTAGATTATCAGGCGATGATAGTCCACCAACAGGATGTTGATGCCTGGCTTGACATAACGGTGCTGGAAGGCATCGTCCAGAAGGATGACATCGATGTCCTTGTCGTTTTCCACCAGTGTGTCGATGCCGTGACAGCGATTCTTGTCAACAGCTATTGTCACACTTGGATATTTCTGCTTCATTTGGTAGGGTTCGTCGCCAATTTCCGGCATTGTTGTTTCTGCCGTAGCCTGTACGAACCCCTTGCTCTTGCGCTTATATCCTCTGCTGAGTACTGCAGTGTGGAAAGTATCTTGCAATAGGCGAATCAAGTATTCCACATGTGGCGTCTTGCCACTTCCGCCCACAGTGATGTTGCCAACGGAGATGACAGGAACGTCGAAGGCACGACTCTTCAGCAAACCTATGCTGAAGAGCGTGTTGCGGAAGTTCACACCTAAGCCGTACAGCCAGCTCAGCGGTAACAGCCACTTGTTGATTTTAATGAAGTCGCCTTCCACGTTTATTGCTTATTGAATTGTCACGAAGTAGGGCAGACGTGCCTGAATGGCATTCTGCTTGTTGATGTTCTTCAGGTAGGTGAAGGGTGCGTAGAACTCACCCAGTGTCTCGTGTACCTGCTCGTCCAGATAGCTGCTGCTATCCAGTGTACTGGTCAGGCTCTCCAACCAGCTGGGCTCGTCAGGATAGTTGTTGACGTAGTACTTGTCCACCTTAGCCAGTTGGGCAGCCTTCTTGATGGCGTCGTCCAGTGAGCCGATGGCGTCCACCAGCTTAATCTTCAGTGCGTCATTACCCAGCCATACACGCCCCTGGGCAATCTCCTCAACCTGTGCTACGGGGAGCTTGCGTCCATCAGCCACACGCTGGCGGAACAGCTCATAGCCACGACCGATATATTGGTCGAGCAGAGCCAGCTCGTCTGCATTGAATGGACGAGCCATTGTGCCAAAGGCAGCGAACTTGTTGGTCTTCACCTCGTCAAACTTCACACCCAGCTTGTCTGTCAGCAGTCCGCTGAAGTCGGGGAACATTCCGAAGATACCGATAGAACCAGTAATCGTGGTAGGTTCAGAGTAGATGTAGTTAGCACCACAGCTGATATAGTAACCGCCAGAGGCAGCATAGCCACCCATTGATACAACGACGGGCTTCTTTGCTCTCAGATTCTTGACGGCATTCCAAATCTGCTCTGAAGCGTAGGCAGAACCACCAGGAGAGTTGACGCGCAATACAACGGCCTTCACGTCGTCGTTGTTCATCAGGTCCTCCAGGTCTTTGCATACCTCAGTAGCCACGATAGAGTGACCCTGTGAGAGCGTGTTGCCTGTCTCTGAGTCTACAATATCACCGAAAGCATAATATACGGCAATCTTCTCGCCCTCTTCCTTCTTGCCAGGAACGGCGCCCATCTCCTCCAGCGTCAGCTGGTTGATGTGGTCGTTCTTGCCAATCTTCAGGCGCTTCTTGATTTCGTCTTTCACCTCGTTGGTATAGAGCAGTTTATCTACCAACTTCATACGAATCAGGTCTTTCTGGTCGCTGAGTGCTACATAGCGGTCTGCGTAAGCGTTCAGTGAGTCTACGCTCACCTTGCGGCTCTTTGATACGTCACTGAGCATAACCTGCCAGATGCCGTTGATGTAGGCTGTCACCTGCTCACGGTTGGGCTCGCTCATCTTGTCAGCCGTCATCATTTCAGGAGCACTCTTATACTTACCTACCTTGCAGAGCTGATACTTCACGCCAAACTTTGCCAGCAGGTCCTTTACGAAATAAGGAGTAGAGGCCAGACCGTGCCAGTCTACCATACCCTGTGGGTTCAGGTAGAGCTTGTCGGCTACACTACATATATAATATGTACTCTGTGTATAGCTGTCAGCATAGGCTACAATCCACTTGCCAGACTTCTGGAAGTCGAGCAGCGCCTCGCGGATAGCGTGCGTAGATGCTGGCGTGTCAGCACTGAATACGCCTGCCTCAATATAGATTCCCTTGATGTCATCGTTGTTCTTTGCCTTGTGAATGGCATCGATGATTTCGTCTAGTCCGAGATTCTCAGCAGCCTGTCCCATATATTTGGCAAATGGGTTGCTCTGGGTGCGCTCTTCCAGTTGTCCAGAGAGCATCAGTGTAAATACTGAGTTTTCCTCTACCTGAGTGGTGCTTGCACTTGATGCAGCCAGTCCTACCAGAGAGATAACGCCGAGAATTGCCATCACGATGGTCACCAGGATAATACCTGTAACGGTGGCCAACACATATTTCAGAAATTCTTTCATGTTTGTGTTGTAATTGGTTATAGTTTTTTCTGTTAATTCTGCAAAGGTAATAAAAATAATAGGAATAAAAAAATAAAAAGGACAAAAAATATTTGTACCCAGAATGAAATCCGGTCTGCCAAAGTGTCAGTCTTTTACATTTGGCATGGTTTTGGCTGATGGGAGAGACAGAATAGAAAAAGAACAAACATAAAACATTTAAATTTTCAAGTTATGAATATCAAACCATTAGGAGACCGCGTGCTGGTAGTACCTGCACCGGCAGAAGAGAAGATCGGTGGTATCATCATTCCTGACACCGCTAAGGAGAAACCCCTTCATGGAACTATCAAGGCCGTTGGTCAGGGTACCAAGGACGAAGAGATGATTCTGAAGGCTGGCGACGAGGTACTGTATGGCAAGTACAGTGGCACAGAGCTGGAGTTCGAGGGTGAGAAGTATCTGATGATGCGTCAGAGCGACGTCCTCGCAGTCATCGAGAAGTAATGTTACGTTAAACATTAAAGATTAAACATTAAATTCGCTTCGCTCAGAAGCATTAAAGATCAAATATTATGGCAAAAGATATTAAATTCAATATTGAGGCCCGCGACCTGTTGAAGAACGGTGTCGATCAGCTGGCCAACGCAGTAAAGGTTACCCTTGGCCCTAAGGGTCGTAACGTTGTGATTGAGAAGAAGTTTGGTGCTCCTCAGATTACTAAGGACGGTGTTACCGTTGCTAAGGAGATTGAGCTCGAGGACAAGTTCGAGAACACTGGTGCTCAGCTGGTGAAGAGCGTAGCTTCTAAGACTGGTGACGACGCAGGTGATGGTACAACTACTGCAACCATCCTCACTCAGGCTATCGTTACTGAGGGCCTGAAGAATGTTACCGCTGGTGCCAATCCTATGGACCTGAAACGTGGTATCGACAAGGCTGTGAAGGCAGTTGTTGACTTCATCAAGGAGAATGCTGAGAAGGTTGACGACAACTACGACAAGATTGAGCAGGTCGCTACCGTTTCTGCCAACAACGACGAGGAGATTGGTAAGCTGCTGGCTGACGCTATGCGCAAGGTTTCTAAGGATGGTGTTATCACTATCGAGGAGAGCAAGAGCCGTGATACCCACATCGGTGTTGTTGAGGGTATGCAGTTCGACCGTGGCTACCTCTCTGGCTACTTCGTTACTGATTCAGAGAAGATGGAGTGTGTAATGGAGAATCCATACATCCTTATCTACGATAAGAAGATTTCTAACATCAAGGATTTCCTGCCTATCCTGCAGCCCGCTGCTGAGAGTGGCCGTCCTCTGCTCGTTATCGCTGAGGATGTAGACTCTGAGGCACTGACAACCCTCGTCGTCAACCGTCTGCGTGGTGGTTTGAAGATTTGTGCTGTCAAGGCTCCTGGCTTTGGCGACCGTCGTAAGGCTATGCTCGAAGACATCGCTACCCTGACTGGTGGTGTTGTTATCAGCGAGGAGAAGGGCTTGAAGCTGGAGCAGGCTACACTGGAGATGCTCGGTACTTGCGATAAGGTAACTGTTTCTAAGGACAATACTACTATCGTTAATGGTGCTGGCGACAAGCAGGCTATCCAGGATCGTATCGCTCAGATCAAGAAGGAGATCGAGCTTACCACCTCTTCTTACGACAAGGAGAAGCTGCAGGAGCGTCTGGCTAAGTTGGCTGGTGGCGTAGCAGTACTCTATGTTGGTGCTAACAGCGAGGTAGAAATGAAGGAGAAGAAAGACCGCGTTGACGATGCTCTCTGCGCTACTCGTGCAGCTATCGAGGAGGGTGTTGTTGCCGGTGGTGGTACTACCTACATCCGCGCTCTCGAGGCTTTGAAGGCTGTCAAGGGTGTTAATGCCGACGAGCAGACTGGTATCAATATCGTTGAGCGTGCTATCGAGGAGCCTCTGCGCCAGATTGTCAAGAATGCTGGTGGCGAGGGTGCCGTTGTTGTTCAGAAGGTTCGCGAGGGTAAGGGTGATTTCGGTTACAATGCCCGCACCGATAAGTACGAGGACATGCGTAAGGCTGGTATCGTAGATCCTGCTAAGGTTGCTCGTGTCGCTCTGGAGAATGCCGCTTCTATCGCTGGTATGTTCCTCACCACTGAGTGCCTCATCTGCGACAAACCTGAGAAGGAGCCAGCTATGCCAATGGGTGGCGCACCAGGTATGGGCGGTATGATGTAATCCCCTGATTTTGTAAACTATACATAACAATTGAGCGGACGTTAGCACTTTAATGTTAGCGTCCGCTTGATGTATATCAAAAACGTATCATTTTTTCTATACAAATGCTTGCATCGTGTTAGAAAAAAATCTATCTTTGCACTGTGAGCATGGTTAAAAATCATGACAACGAGAAAGCATATTCAGAAATAGAACGATATTTTTTTGATTTGTTTTAGTAGATTAGTTTTTAAGTAGTTTGTTTTGAAACCGACTGTCGTGATGACAGTCGGTTCCATTTTTTTTAACGTAAAGAGTTGAAAAAAGCGCCAAAAAACTTTGGTTTTTCCCTCCTTCTTCGTATCTTTGCATCAAGTATGAACAAAATACTGGCTCTGCTATTGCTGCTGGCCTGTTGTTGGAATACGGCAAGCAGTTACAATTATCGCCCCAACGGACGTGCTTTCGTTTGTGTCAATGGCGATAATCGATTGTCACGTACGCACTATGGTGCAAGCCTTGATTACGTCATGCAGACCAGTGATCGCCCCAACTTTGTTGTCTTCCAGAATAAAGACTACCGTCAGTTGTCTTTCCGCATCAATGGTCTTGATTTGGATAAGGCCGACTACTGTCTCTCCCGCTATCAGGACGGCATTCGTAGCTATGAGGTGAAGCATCCTGCTTGGGGCAAACGTGCTGTGGTGCGCATCAAGGCGCTGATGAGCCAGCAAGACAATCGTATCCTTTGGCGATTGCGTGTGGCCAACTTCGATGCCCCTGTTCAGTTAGAGTTGCCCCATCAGCAGACTAAACTTCAGTTTACGGAAGATATCTATCTGATGTGTACGGGGCTAACCTTCTCCTTTGTTCCTGTTCGTCAGGGTGAGGAACTCTTCGAGCGTATGGAGGAAGACATGAAGGAATTGGCTTCTACCATCACCATCAATACCCCTGATAAGTTTATCAACCCATTGGGTAGCGCCCTGTCCGTCTTGCACGACAAGGTGAAGAGTGCATCTTTAGATGAAAAGCTCTGGCAGCTCTACTACGATGCTGACAGAGAGATGATGCAGCAGCTGTGGCCTTCGCTTGAAAGTTATTTACAGGCTGTTGACGATAATCAGTTGTCCACTCCTATCATGGCGAAGAACTATTGGCTCAATACGCTGGCTGCCCGCATTGCGACATTAACCAATCGCAATGGTGCCACCTATTTTGCCAAGGCCGACGATATTTATGCCAAGTTCAACGAGCACCTGTGGATGGCTGATAAGGGCTGTTGGGCAGAGTTCAAGGACAACGAAGGCTTGCAACGTCTCCACGATGTTCCTGCCCTGTGGTCTGTCTATACCCCCATTGAGTATGATGCCTGTACTCCCGAGCAGGCCTTCCGTGCTACGAAGTATATGCTGCGCGAGTTTCCTCGTGTCGCCGTGACCCCTCAATTCTCGCTGTTGGCTACCAGCAACTGGATGCCTTATACTTGGGATATGAACAATGTCAATCCCGTTGCCGTGCTGCGCGCTGCTATGGCTTGCTTCAAGGCAGGCCGCAATGAGGATGGCTTCCGACTGATGAAGGCCGTCGTCATCGACCAGATGTACGATGGTGAGGCACCCGCCAATCTCGGACTCTATAGCAAATACGATGTGGTGAATGGTGCTGAGGGTCGTGACATCCCCGATGCCATCAGCATCGCTACGCGCACACTGACAGAGGGCCTCTTCGGCATCCGTCCCAATGCCTTCAGTCGTCGTTGCCTGATTCATCCCAATTTCCCTGAGTCGTGGAACAGCGCTTCTATCAGCACTCCTTATGTCGACTACCGTTTCCGTCGTCAGGGCAACCTGCTCATCTATGATGTTACCCAGCATTTCAGCGACGCCCAGCAGCTTGTGCTGCGTGTCAATCTGGGCAATGGCGAGTTCCGCGATATTGAAGGCACCACTGAGGAGCACCAGACGTTTATGGTCGATGCCCCGCTGAAATACCCTGAGGTCTATGTCTATAGCTCTTATGAGGAACAGGCGCCCACTACAGAGGGAGCTGATGAGCCCACCTTTGAACGCAAGTTCCAGAAGGTGAAGCTCACACCTTATTATAATGCCAATGTGACAGACATCAGTCCTGAGGTGACAGACTCTGTCTTCCGCAAGCAGATTATCAAGGACGAGGTGGTACTGATGGGTGTTCCCTTCCAGTCGCCCCTTGTCGGACAGAATATCATCTGTACCTCTTTGTCTGAGCGCTATCCCAATCAGTTCTCTATTCCTTTGAAGGCTACTGCTTGGCGTGCCTGGCTGCTGTTGGCAGGTACCACGTCTACGCGTGAGAGCCGAATGGTGAATGCCTTGATTGTGGCCCGCTATGAGGACGGCACGGCAGATACCTTGCGACTGGTGAACCCTGACAACTGGTGTCCCATCGAACAGGAATACTACCTCAACGACTGCTCCTTCACGGCCTCTCAGCCACGTCCCTATCGTGTCAGTCTGGGCACGGGTGTGGTGAGCCGCGACCTCTGTAAAGCTTTGGGTATCAAGGGTAATAGCGACCTGCAACTGCCTGGCGGTGCTGCCCAGATACTCTGTCTGTCGTTAAATCCTGAGAAGAAACTAATCTCCCTCGACATCGTTCCTCAATCCAACCAGGTTGTTGTTGGACTGATGGGACTTACACTACAGTAAAAGTTAGTAACTAAAAATATTAGTTAACAGAATTTAAAAACTAAACATTTTAGTTGCAAGTAACGAAAACTTTTAGTTACTTTGCGGCAGATATTGATAATGACGCGAAATGTTTTAGTTTAGAGTTGAATGACTTCTGAGCAAAACGAATTTAATGTTTAATCTTTAATGTAAGATGAAGAAACTGACCAACAAGGAAAAGGAAATAATGACGCTGTACTGGCAGCATGGTCCGATGTTCGTACGCGAGTTGCAAGAGCATTACGATGAGCCTCGTCCCCACTTCAATACGTTGTCGACGATCGTTCGCATCTTGGAGCGAGAGGGCTATCTGGGCCACAAGCAGTTTGGCAATACCTATCAGTACTATCCGCTGGTGTCAGAGAAGGAGTATGGCCGCTCGTCTATTGCGGGTGTCATCAAGAACTACTTCAACGACTCCTACCTCAGTGCTGTCTCCGCGTTTGTCAAAGAAGAGAAAATCAGCGTTGACGACCTGAAAGAACTCATCGACCAGATAGAGAATAGTGAAAAGTGAATAGTGAATAATTAATAGTAGTTGAATTATGACAGGCTTTCTGATTTATGACGCTAAGGTAGCGGTACTCATCGTAGTCTTTTACATGTTCTACCGCCTGTTGCTCTCGAAGGAGACCTTCCATCGGGTAAATCGCTTGGTGCTGCTCTCGACGGCCCTGCTGTCGTTCATCCTTCCGCTGTGTGTCATTACGATGCACAAGACGGTTGTGCTCAAAACCGTGCCCGTAGTGTCTGTTGGCGATGTCCAGATGGAGATTGCTGCCGACCAGCAGCCTGCCCTGTGGCAGTATGTGTTGCCCCTCCTATATATAATAGGTGTAGTGTTCACGCTCAGCCACACCCTGCTGTCCGTATGGCGTGTCCTGACGCTGGTACGTCGCAGCGAGCGCATCCCTCAGCCGGATGGTACTACAATCTGTGTAGTTCCCGACGAGGTGCCGCCATTCAGCTTCTGTTCCTATATTGTTATGAGTCGTAGCGACTATGCTGTCAGCGATGCCGCTATATTAGCCCATGAACGAGGACATATCCGTCAGCACCATTCGTGCGACGTGCTCCTCGTCGACCTCCTCACCGCCCTCCAGTGGTTTAATCCCGCTATGTGGATGCTGCGCGCCGACCTGCGTGCCATCCATGAATACGAGGCCGACGGTGCAGTACTCTCCCAGGGGATTAACGCGCGTCAATATCAATAT
>JAILMS010000073.1 GCA_024692385.1 Prevotella sp.
GGTAATATCAGATAATCATATTTCTTGTTCTACTACTTCCAGATAGAAGCTGAAGGGCCGAAAGCCATCATTGCAACTAATCATGGCACTCATAGGGTTCTTCATCCATCCATCGAAGAAGTTACCCTCTCCCTTAGCCAACGACTCCACAAACTCGCGCATAGACGACCACGCAGAGGAACACAGCCCATCGGGGCGCTGGCCGTCGATGGAGAGCCACTGCTGCCCCACCCTGACATCACAGGTATGCTCAATAGGGTTCTCATAACGCTCCATGAGGTCGGGATAAACCGTTTGGCGAATAGCCGTAATACGTACCTTATTCATAATAGTCTCTAAATTTATTTGCAAAGTTAGTGAATATTGCGTTTTTTTTGCTAATTTTGCAACCGAATTAAAATTATTTATGAATAACCCCATTAAAAAGAAACTTACCATCCTCTTGTTGCTTGTGTGTGCTATTATCGGCTGCACCAACAATGACTTTCAGCGTAATGCGTATGCTGACGCTGACGGTTATAACGCTGCCGACTCTATCATCTCAGACATCGGCGACGCCCGCGAATTCCCCCGACTGCTGGTAGTGACTGACAGCTTTCTGAAGGCTGGCGACATCACGCCCGTAAGAGCTATCTTCTATAAGACCATCGCTTACAACATCATGGGACAGCAGAGCAAGGCGTTGAGCTTGTACTACAAGCTGGACAAGATGGACGTGAAGAAGTTGAAGAGCACCGCCGACCTGGAGTCGTATATCTATTCCTATAAAGACTATATCCGCCTGTTGTGCGACATGAAGCGCTACGACCGCGTATTGCGCGAGGCCTACCATGCCGACCGCAAGCTGAAGGAGGCGGGCTATGACTCATTCATCGACCATCAAGACATCGCACAGATGATTGGCGAGTGTCAGCTAAACCTGAACCAAGTGGACGAGGCAGCTGCCAGCTTCAAGAAGTCGATGGAGAGCATGAACAAGCGTCTGGTCAAGAACCATGATCCGCTGGACCTGCTGGAGTGTCAGAAGACGATGAATGCCATCGCCCGAGCCTATATCCATACCAACCGCTACAACGAGGCGATACCCTGGATAAAGGGAGAGGACACCATGTTTGTCTCTGCCGACATCCATCCCCACAGAGACTCTGTCTTCGTAGACGAGATGAAGGCTGACATCAACTATACCAAGGCACTGCTCGCCCACGCACAGGGCGATACGAAGAGAGCGGAGGTGGCTTACAACACCTATCTCTCTACGAAGAAGGCCAAGCTGCTGGGTAGCATCATCAACAGCAACGATTACCTGCTGATGACAGGGCGCTACAAGGAGGCTGCCGACAACTACGGACAGCTGGAGAAATTCCTGCGCGAGAGGGGTTACAAGTGTGACTTGGAGATCATCGGACAATACATGATACCGAAATACCGTGCCAACATACTGGCTGGCCGACGCGACTCAGCACTACAGGTGGCAAGCCTGATAGCCGAATACTACGACACGGCACTGGTGCGCCAGAAGATGATTGACGCCGACCTGATATCGACCATCTACGACACGGAGGGTAAAGAGCGCCAGATAGCCGAGCAGAGCGCCAAGATATCGCATCAGCGCTTTATCTCAGGCATCGTGGTGATGGTGATTATCCTGATATTCTTCCATATCTATTCGATGCAGCGACGCAAGGCGTACAAACGGCTGAACGAGACGAACCGCCAGCTGGATGCCACCAACCGCGAGCTGATGCTGGCCAACGAGCGTGCCGAAGAGTCGTCGCGCGTGAAGGCTCAGTTTATTCAGCAGATTTCCCACGAGGTGCGCACTCCGCTTAACGTGCTGTCGGGATTCAGTCAGGTGCTGGCAACGCCCGACATCGAGATTGACGGCGACGAGCTGCAGCATATCAGTCAGAAGATTATGGAGAACAGCGAGCGCATCACGAGACTGGTGGACAAGATGTTAGACTTAAGTATTGTCAACAGTAATACCAATCTGGACTGCAGCGACGACGTGAATGTTGCCGAGGTGGTTGAGGAGGCCGTCAAGAACAGCGGCATCCGCGAGGCTGACCATCTGGACTTCCAGCTGGAGCTATCCAAGGAGGTGGAGATCGTGACATTCAAGGCCAACCATCAGGCTACCGTGAAGGCGCTGACCATGCTGCTCGACAACGCCATCAAGTTTACGCATCCGCACGCCTTCAGAGGTCGCACGAATATGCCCGAGAAGCCCCATGTAGCACTCAGCGTGACGGCCACCCAGGAGCAGGTGATTTTTGTCTTGGAGGATACTGGAATAGGTATTCCCGCAGGACAGGCAGAGAATATCTTCACGGAGTTTGTACAGCTGGATGAATACACCGACGGAACGGGTATCGGCCTGTCTATTGCCCGCTCACTGGTGCGCCACATGGAGGGCGACATCATGCTCGACACGTCGTATGCAGACGGTGCCCGCTTCGTGATAACGCTAAACAAGTAGCAATCTCTTACTTCGAACCGATATACAGGAATATCATTCCTAAAAGTACGAGTGCCAGGTCGAAGGCTTTGGCCTTGAGGTTCTTCTCGTGGAAGAAAGCAGCACCGAAGAGGAAGCTGACGATGACGGAGCCTCGGCGTATCATGCTGACAATGGAAATCATCGCTTCAGGGAGTGACAGCGAATAGAAATACATGAAGTCGGCAGTGGACAGGAAGACGCTGACGCCAATAATAGACCAATGCCAATGGAACGGTGTGGTCTCCTTGTGTTTGGGCCACCACAGGAGCAACAGCATGGCGAGCATCATACCACACTGGTAGATATTATACCACGACTGGACGAGCATGCGGTCAAGTCCTACTCCACCCGATGATACCGGTGCCATAAGGAATTTATCATAGAGTCCGCTGACGGCTCCTAAGACAGCAGCGCCGACAATCATCCATATCCAGTGGTCGCGCTTGAAATCAATACCTTCTTTCTTACCGCTACGGCTGAGCATGAGAAATGACAGCACGGCAAGCATGACACCCACCCACTGCCAGAGATTGAGTCGTTCACCAAAGACCAGCAGTGCACCCACAAGTACCATCACAGGGCGCGTGGCATTGATAGGACCTACAATGGTGAGTGGCAGATGCTTCATGCCAAAATAGCCAAGTACCCAACTTGAGAGTACGATAAGTGCCTTAAGTACAATATACTTATGAACCTCCCAGCCACCCGAACTTACATGAAAGAGTGTTCCGTCAAGCGTATCAGTAGTGCCGCTTAAAATGATGAACGGCAGGAAAATCAATGAAGAGAAAAGAGTATTCAGAAACAAGACGGGAATGACGGCATTCTCTTTGAGTGCCTGCTTCTTAAATGAATCATAGCAGCCTAACAGTGCTGCAGACATGAATGCTAATAAAAGCCACATATGAAATTGAGGTATTGAGGAATTGAGAAATTGAGAAAATGAGAAATTGAGAAAATGAGAAATTGAGGTATTGAGAAAATGAGAAATTGAGGTATTAAGAAAATGAGAAATTAATATTCTACTTTTTCGAGGAATAGAGCCTTAGCAGGCATCGATTCGCCAGCCTGCGTGCGCTGTTTACCCTCAATTACTAAGCGAAACTCGTCAAGCATCATACGTCCACGCCCCACCTCGATGAGTGTGCCTACTACGGCACGTACCATATTGCGGAGAAATCGGTTGGCAGTAATCTCAAAATACCACTCTGAGGGAGATGTCTGATGCCATTTGGCATGAGTGACGTGACAGATCGTGGTCTTCACATCGCTGCCGGCCTTGCAGAAAGCACCAAAGTCATCGTATTCCATCAGGATGCGTCCGGCCTCGTTCATCAAGTCGAAGTCGAGCTGATAGTGTATCTGCTGAGAATACTGGT
>JAILMS010000142.1 GCA_024692385.1 Prevotella sp.
GCTCAGCCTCTTGTTCAGGCACACCGACACCCGTGTCTTCGACAGCCAGTATCAGTTGAGAGTCTGCCATAGAAGCCTTCAGGGTGACAGTACCGCTGGCGGTATTCTTCACAGCATTGTCTAACAGCTGGAGTACAATGAGGCGCACGGCACTCTTATGAATCTTTACCTCGAGGTCGTCGCTCAGCTCTGTCTCGAAATTAACCTGAAGCAACTTGCCTTGCTCGCCGTCGAGATGGATGCCGTCAACAATCTTGCGCAGGAACTGGTTACACTGGATATCTACCCTACCTTCGTATGTTGCCGACTCATGGGAAGCAATCATCAGCACCTCGTCGAGCATCAGCGTGATGCGGTTGCTGTTATGAATCACCATATCAGACATGTAGCGATACTCCTCGGCAGTAATCTTCCTGGTGGGGTCGGCCATGACCTGTGCGAAACCACTGATGACATTAAGAGGTGTGCGCACCTCATGGCTGACATTCTGGATGAAGACGGTCTTCATCTTGTCTGACTCAATAGCACGCTGATAGGCCTTGCGTATCTCGCGGAGAAGGCGATGGCGCGTTTGAATAATATAGAACAGGGCGATAACCAGCAACAGCAGCAACACGGTGATAGCAATGATACCATAGAGCTTACGGAGTGCCTCGTCGCGCTCTTGCTCATAGCGTTGGACCTCCTGCTGGATACCTTGCAGCGAGCTGCCCAGCAAGAGACTATTGATAGAGTCGGTCTCAGCCATATCCGTCTTCTGCATCTCAAAGGCTTCTTTCCAACGGCCTGCAGAGGCATAGATCTGGGCAATGGTAGAGTAACGGTCGTCGAGCGTCTCATCAGCCATCTTGACAGCCTCATCAATCCTTCCCTGCTGTACAAGGTGGTAGACCTCCAGTGAGCGGCCATGAACAGACGACAGGCCTTTAGCCTCCCCCTTCTTATACTCCTGATAGCCTTTGTCGAAGCGCTCCATATCACCCATGCGGTAGTAGGCCAGCGTGCGACGCGTCTCGATATCGAACTCACGCTCTGGTGAGGACTCACGAGCCACCGATGCCGCCTGGTCAATCAGTCGCAAGGCATCTTCAGGGTCTTCATCAATCACGATATTCACCAGATTCATATAGATAGGGGGAATACTCTCTCGATAGCCCTCACGCTCCATGCGACGTATCACTTCCCAGAAACAGCGCTTGGCACTGGCGTTATTGCCACTGAAATGATAGATATGTCCCATCATGTTGATAGCCATATACATCTCCTTGTCGAGCTTGCGCTCGGTGAGCTCACGCGACAGTCTGACAGATAGCATATAGGCCTCATAGATATTCTGGCGATTCAGTTCAAAAACCACCTCATTACAGCGCTGCGTATAATAGGCATGCAGGTCGTTTTGCTTCAGCAGGTATTTCTGCAACTTATGTACGGAAGAAAAGAAGTTTGCTGAATCGCCCTCGTTGAAGGCATGATGCATAGCCTCGCGCAAGGAGAGGTACTCTTGCGACGTTTTATAGTCAGAAGGAGTCTGTGACTTTGGGGATTTCTCTGCCGTTACCGTCACGATACAGCATAAGAAGGACACAACTATCAAGAGGATTCTTTTCATAAGCTTTTGATTTTACAATTCACCCGCAAAGATATGTAAAAAAACGCACACTTCCAAGTTTTTTTACAACTTATTTAACTATCAGGAATATTTGGAGCGCAAAAAGACTTTCTTATTTTTGGTACTTTAAAGGATTATGCTTACTTTTGCAAACATGAACGGAAAGATATCGGTAGTTATCAACACCTATAATGCAGAACAGCACTTGGAGCGAGTGTTGGAGGCAGTGAAGGACTTCGACGAGATTGTGGTATGCGATATGGAGTCGACAGACCAGACGCTGGCTATTGCCCAGCGCCATGGTTGCAAGATCATCACCTTTGAGCGCAAAGCATACAACATCGTGGAGCCTGCCCGTGAATATGCCATCCACGAAGCCCAGCACGAATGGGTGTTGGTGGTAGATGCCGACGAGATTGTCACCAAGGAGTTGCACGACTACCTGTATCAACGCATCAGCGAGGCCGACTGTCCTGACGCATTAGCCATTCCGCGCAAGAACTACTTCATGGGACAGTTTATGCGCAGCCACTATCCTGACTATATCCTCCGCTTCTTCCGTAAAGACAAGACCCACTGGCCACCAGTCATACACTGTGCGCCAGAGGTTGACGGCCGTATAGAGAGGATCCCTGCCAGCAGAAAAGAACTGGCCTTTGAACATCTGGCCAACGACTCCGTGAGCGATATTCTGCGCAAGCACAACACCTACTCCACCAACGAGGTGCCTCGCCGCAGACACAAAGGCTACGGTGTGGGAGCCATGTTGCTGCGCCCACTATTCCGCTTCATCAAATCGTATTTCATAAAAGGTGGCTGTCTTGATGGCAAGGCAGGACTCATCCAGGCACTACTCGATGCCCACTACCAGTTTGCCGTAGTGGCAAAACTCATTGAGGAAAGAAAACCATAAACCATGCGCCATGAACCATTCATCAATGGTGCCAATAGCTACGCCAACCCATCATTTTGGCGTACTCTTCTTCTGTGACCTTCTCATAGACCTTACCGTCCTTGACATACCAGCGGATATCAAACTCCTCCTTGGTACGCGACCAGCGGTCATGGCTCCATAGCCACAGGGCAGGATCGCGACGAATGGTGCGCTCCAGTTCCTCCATATAACGCTCGGTGAGTTCGTAGTCGGAAATATTCTCTGAGTGGCGCTCTATCAGCTTAAACTCACATTCATAGTAACCACGCTTTACGCGACGCACATCACCATAGAAGAAAGCTTGCTTGGTGCGCTTGATGATGCGCTCAGAGCCAGTAAATACTGGCGTCAGATGGTTGAGAAAAGGTACCCACAGGTGGATATTGCGCCAGTTGGGCTTCTGGTCGGCGATATAGCCAATGACGAGCGGCTTACCCTCACGCTGATACTTCACGATATGACGCAACGTCTCCTCCATAGGGATGCAGACACTACCAAAGCGCTGACGGATATAGAGGAACAGTCGGTCGAAGTCAGGATTCTCGATGGGGTGATACAACTCGGCACAGACACCATTGTCAGACATGGCCAATGGCAGGGTGCTGACCCACTCCCAATTACAGTAGTGGCCCAGCATAACACCACACGATACGCCCTCGCTCCACAGTTTCTCAATAGCCTCCGTGCCCTTGAACACCATGCGACGACGCATCTCCTTTTCGCTGATGGTCATCAGCTTGATCGTCTCTACCAGATAGTCGCAGAACCAGTGGTAGAACTCACGCTCAATGCGCAGCAACTCCTCGGCACTCTTCTCAGGAAAAGCGCTCTGGATATTCTGACGTACTATTTTAGTGCGATAGCCAGCGATACGATATAAGATAAGGTACATGATATCCGAGAAGATATAATGTACCCACATAGGGAATATTGACGTTACCCAAAGCAGGGCAAAGCAGCAATAAGCCAGTAATTTGTTCAGTCGTCTTTTCATATCGCCGATGCAAAGATACGAAATATTTAACAATTGACAATTGATAATTGATTTTTTTTTCGTATCTTTGCCATCTAAAAGAGAAAAACATGACGAGAATACTGTTTCTGCTAAGCCGATTCCTGGATGGAGGCATCGATGCCGTACTGCTGGACTATCTGCGCTATCTGGCGCAGCGCAAGGACTACAGCATTACGCTGGCCATCAGCATTCACATGGGCGAATTGGAGGTTTTCCGGAAACAAATTCCTGAGCAAGTCAAGGTGGTATACCTCGTCGATCAGCCCATGCTGACACGCTGGCGCCAGCAGAAAATCACCCAGCGGCTACCTTTCTATATAAAGATGTATGACGAAGTACTGCTCTCGCCTATCCGTCGCCACATGATAGGTCAGAAGCTACGCCAACTGGCTGCACAGCACGACGTGGTCATCGACTTCGACTGTTGCCATTATGCCTACTTGAAGAACGTCAAGACATGGAAGGTGGCGTGGTTCCATTTCAGCTTCAAGCAACTCATGGAGCAGAACAAGCGACGCACACAGCGCATCGGCAACCACTTGCGCTACTACGATCGCATCGTGACCATCTCCCAGGCTATGCTCGACGAGGGCAAGGAACTATTCCCTTGGTTGGACGGTCGCTGGCGCCTCATCTATAATGCCAAAGACGAAGAGCTGTTGAGGCAACGTGGCAGCGAGCCTATCGACGATGTACGCCTCAACGACAGCTACATCTTATCCATTGAGCGACTGGAAGAGTCGCAGAAAGACCTCTCGACACTGATTCGTGCCTACCAGCTGTTGCGCAACGAATACCACCACGAGGAAAAGCTCTATCTTCTGGGCAAAGGACGCGACGAGCAGCTGCTACGCAAACTGGCAGAGAACCTGGGCGTAGCCGATAGTGTGGTATTCCTTGGCTTTAGCAGCAACCCCTACCCTTGGATAGCCCATGCCAAGGTCATTGCCCATAGTGCCAAGTTCGAGGGACTGCCCACCGTGATGATAGAATCACTCATCATGGGCAAGCCCATCGTGGCTACCGACTGTCCTACAGGCCCCCGAGAGATTCTGGACCAAGGACGTGCCGGACTGCTGACACCCGTAGGCGATGCTGCAAAGATGGCAGAGGCGCTACACCAACTGCTTACTGACGAGGCGCTGCAGACTGCCGTCCTCGCCCGTGCCAACGAGTATAAACACCAGTTCCTCTTCGAGCATGCCGGCAAGCTGTTCGACGAAGTGATACACCCCTAATAACCTTTACATCTATGATTCCCACCGTAAGCGTCATCATTCCCAACTATAACCACGCCCCCTATCTGAAGGAGCGCATTGACAGCGTACTCAACCAGACCTATCAGGACTTTGAGGTCATCATTCTCGACGACCGCTCGCCAGACAACAGCGTAGAGGTTATCGAACAGTACCGCAGCAATCCGCATGTGGCACATATCATCGTGAACGAGCAGAATACGGGCAATACCTTTATTCAGTGGGAGCGGGGCATCAGCCTCTCCAAGGGGAAATACATCTGGATAGCAGAGAGTGATGACGTGGCAGAGCCTCAACTGTTGGAGGCACTAGTGGGACAGTTGGAGCAGCACCCTGACGCCAGCGTGGCGTTCTGCCACTCACGACTGATTGACGGTGAAGGCCGACTGCTATCAGAGCAGAATGCCAAGAACCCAGCACAGCCAGGACAGGTGACCATTGACGATAGCAAGACCTTCCTGCGTCATCTGCTCATCTTCAACTATATCTATAATGCCTCGATGGTGGTGTTCCGTCGTGAGGTCTACGACAAGGCAAATACCGACTACAAGCAGTTCCGCTACTGTGGCGACTGGCACTTCTGGGGAAGCGTCTGTGCAGCAGGTAGCATCATTGAGGTACACGACATGCTAAGCCGCTTCCGTCAGCACCAGCGTAAAGTGACAGAACACGCCAAGAAAGATGTTGCCAAGCGATGGAACGACGAGATGAAGACCATTGCTTATATTGCCTCGCTATGCGAGCTGTCTGCCCTCGAGCAACGTTGCTTGAAAGGGCGCCTCTCTAAGCGTCTGCGCAAAGCCGACATGACAGGAGACGAGCGCCAGCAACTGCGCAATGAGTATCCGGCACTCTGCAACGGCAGCACATTTGATACGATATGCTATGAGTTGGGCAAGAACCTTTTTGGTTTCCTGCGCCACAGAGAGAATATGGGATTTCTAAGTAAGTTCTTTTAATGCGATAATAAGCGACATGATTGAACAGTTGAAATGGGACAGTGACTTCTTTGGACTGAAGATTGGCAAATGTTGTCTGAACACTCAGTCTGAGATGGATGAGCTATTCTCAGAAAGAGAGAGGCTCTGCACTGACTATGACTTGGTATACCTCTTCTCTGAAAACAACCTACAGGGTGAGACGGAATGCAGCCATCTGGTTGACCAGAAAGTCATCTACGTTACTGAACCATCGGCAAGTCCTACCAATGACCACATCACAGATTATCCTACGAGCGAGGTATCACCGGCCTTGTTGTCTCTGGCACTCGCCAGTGGAGCGTATTCACGTTTCAGATTAGACGATAAACTCCCTAAGGGTTCTTATGAGCGCCTTTACCGGCGATGGATAGAACTGTCAGTGACGCATGAGATTGCCACGGAAGTATTTTGCTATATGGTGGATGGAGAACCCAAAGGAATGGTGACACTGAAAAGGGACGGCACAGATGCCTCCATCGGTTTAGTGGCCACCGCCCGACAATATCGTGGAAAAGGCATTGGTCTGTCGATGCTTCAACATGTCAAGAACTACTGTTGGGAACAAAACATCAAGAAACTGACCGTTGCCACACAGAAACAGAACCTACCAGCCTGCCATATGTACGAGAAAGCAGGATTCCAAGTCCAGAGTTGTACAAATATCTGGCATTGGTGGCTTCAATAATTATTTAGACAACCCTCCAAAAATGAAAAAACTATGATACCATTTAATCGTCCTTTCCTCACGGGCAAAGAGGCCCACTACATGTACAAAGCGGTATATACTGGCAAGTTGTCGGGTAATGGTGTATTCACCAAGAAGTGCCAGCAGTTCTTCGAAGAGAAGTACGGTTTTAAGAAGTGCGTACTCACCACGTCGGGTACTGACGCCCTGGAAATGGCCGCCATCCTCTGCGACGTACAACCAGGCGATGAGGTCATCGTACCCTCTTACACCTTCGTATCATCTGCCCTCGCCTTTGTGCGTCAGGGTGCTCGCATCGTGTTTGCCGACAGCTATGCCGACAATCCCAATATCGATGCCGACAAGATTGAGAGCCTCATCACGGAGAAGACCAAAGTCATCGTACCTGTCCACTATGCTGGTGTGGCCTGTGACATGGATAAAATCATGGAGATTGCTAATCGTCATGGTATCTATGTTGTGGAGGATGCCGCACAAGCTATCGACTCCTATTATAAAGGACGCCCACTGGGTGGCATCGGCCATTTCGGCTGTTTCTCATTTCATGAGACCAAGAACGTCACAGCAGGTGGTGAGGGCGGTCTGCTGTGTGTCAACGACGAGCGCTTTATCCGTCGTGCAGAGATTATCTGGGAGAAAGGTACCAACCGTGCGGAGTTCTTCCGCGGCATGGTCAACAAATACGGATGGGTAGATACTGGTTCCTCCTTCCTGCCATCAGAGATCAACTCAGCTTTCTTGTGGGCACAGCTGGAGAACTTAGAAGCCATACAGACTCGCAGAAAGAATATCTGGAGCACTTATCAAGAAGCGTTAAAGCCCTTAGCAGACAAGGGATGTTTCAAGACACCCGTCATTCCCAGCGAGGCCACCAATAATGGCCACATGTACTACCTTGTCTGCAACTCTCTGGAGGAGCGTACTGCCTTGATAGACTATCTGCGCCAGCACGATGTCTATGCTGTCTTCCACTATCTCAGTCTGCATCTGAGTGACTACTACAGGGAGCATCATCAGGGAGCTATTCCTGAGCTGCCCTGCTGTGACCATTTTGCAGACTGTTTGGTCCGCCTGCCCATGTTCTATGAGCTGTCAGAAGAAGATATCGCACTCATCATCAAACTCATCAAAGAATTCTACCATGCCTGACCAGCTGCCACGAATACTCATTATCTCATCTACCGACCCGACAACATCGCTGGGAGCCTATGCGCTACCTTTCTATACAGCGCTCAAGAACCACGGTTATGAGGTAGACTTCCTGACCAAGCATCGTGTGAAGGGACATCCAGAGTTTGATTATCTCCTTGACATGACTCGCTGGCCCAACTATATCCGATATAAGTTGAACAAGAAGATCAATAAGAGGTCTATTCAGAAAACGCTGGCAGTAGCACAGACTGGCAACCACAATTTCGACTACGGACGCGAGGACGACCCACCAATAGCGCCAGAGCTGATTCTCAAAAAGATAAAAAAGGAATATGACATCGTCTTTATCGTATTCTGGTATCAGATGATTTCCTACCAGACGATCGAGGCCATCTATAACAAGCTGCACTGCCAGATACACCTGAGTTGCGTGGATAATCAGGCAGTAGCCGGTGGCTGTCATTTCATTGGCGACTGTCCGCGACTCTCTGAGGGTTGTGGCTGCTGTCCAGGATTGGTGAATGGCGGAATGGACGATTTTACCCGCTTTAATGTGGAGTTCAGACGAAACGTGCTGAAACATGTTCGTCCTATCATCTACGGCAATACCCACATGCAAAGAATCAACAGGCGCTCTGCCCTGCTGAAAGACTACGACAGACTTGAAACAGTATATCCGCTTGTGGACAACGAATTCTATCACCCGATAGAGAAGTCTGTGGCTCGCCGTCAGTTGAATATTGACGACTCCAAGAAGTTTATCATGTTCTTCGGCTGTTCCGTTCTTTCAGAAGAGCGAAAGGGAATGCGCTACTTAATAGAGGCTTTGGCATTATTCCATGAGCAGCTGACGGAAGAGCAGCGCAAGAGTGTTCTGCTGCTTATCGCAGGAAATTTTGCCGAAGAGCTCGTAAGCAAGATGCCCTTCGAATACCGCTATCTGGGATATGTCGCCCTGACGCAGTTGCCAACCATCTATTCAGCAGCATCGGCATTTGTTTGTCCGTCTACCGATGATGCAGGCCCCTCCATGGTCAACCAGTCATTGTCGTGTGGTACGCCTATCATCTCTTTCAACATCGGTACAGCAATAGATATGGTGTTGGAACAAGATACAGGCTACTGTGCCCGTCTGCGCGACGCTGCCGATATGGCAAAAGGCATGATGCAACTCTTCAGCAGCACAGAAGAGCGCTATCAGGAAATCTGTACAAACTGTAGAAACATTGCCCTGGAGCGTACTACGGAGGCCTCATTTGTCAAGACCTTGCAGGCTTCGTACGAAAAATATCGCTTGTAGCCACCTTCTTCAACTTCTTGCGACGGCTCCAGAAAGCAACATAGCGGTAGTAGACTAACTTTCTGCGGAGTTTTCTGGAGCGACTACCATATTTGCTGGCATAATAAATAGCCATCGCTCTTTTGGCGTCTCTTGAAGAGCGTGAATACTTAATCATTATCTTGGCATAGTTGAAGAGCGACTTCTCTATCAGTCTCTTACACTTGTCAGACAAAGGTGCTGGAGTCTCACGTCTTCTCAACGCGTCAAAATAGGCATTGATCTCAGCGATATGCCTGTCTTGCTCCAGACGCTCAACCAGCATTCTTTCTGCCTCTTCTTCAGTAATCACCTCATCATTCTTACCCAGTTCCTTGACAGCATAAGGAAGATGTTCCTTCCATTTGTTGATAAAGTCAGTATTACCGTCTTTAAAGGCGGTGGTATAATAACCTTCGGAAGTATGTTCGATGATGATATCTGAAGACACCGAGATGGTAAGACCTGCCATATTGGCCTGCATAGAAATGTCAGAATCGTAAAGGTGGAAATCCTTAAATGTTTCTGAGTCGAACCTCATTTTCCCATTCAGGAAGTGCTCTTTCTTGATGCAGAACCAGCAACCGTCCACTATCGCCACACGCTTCAAAGGAGCAGTAACATTCCAGCGGATACCTCTATTATAGTAAACAGGATGTTCACCATAGGTATGCAGTCCCTGAATCAGATGAACATATCCTAACTTAGCAAAGCGCCAGTCGTAACTGGCAGGGACATAAAAGCAGCCGGCTATTCCCAGCATGTCCGTCGCACCACTGCGCAGATAGTATTCTACGCTGGCTCCCCAGCCATACGAGTGGAATATCAGATCCTCGTGCATGAAACAAAGGTAGTCTCCCTTGGCCCTTTCCACACCGATATTATAGGCTTCGCAAATGCCATATTGGCGACGAGAATTGTCTATATGCACTATCTCGTAATCAACGCCTATCGTGTCCTGAATATTCTTTGCCAACGAGGCAGCTGTTTCAGGGTATTTTGAACAGATTATTAAAGATATCATATCATTTTCCTAAAAAAAAAGTGCGAGTAGCAGCAGCCCATTACAGCTGCTGCATATCGTATAGACGCTTGTAGTATCCATTCTTTGCAATAAGTTCATCATGCTGGCCAGATTCCACAATCTCGCCTTCGTAGAGTACATAGATTTCACTGGCATTCTTAATCGTTGACAGGCGGTGGGCGATGGCAATGGTAGTGCGCGACTTCATTAGGCGTTCCAAAGCCTCCTGTACCAGACGCTCCGACTCTGTATCCAATGCCGACGTGGCCTCATCGAGAATGAGGATCGGTGGATTCTTTAGAATGGCACGGGCAATGCTGACACGCTGGCGCTGACCACCACTGAGGCGTCCGCCACGGTCACCAATCATCGTGTCGTAGCCATGCTCCGACTCCATGATAAACTCATGGGCGTTGGCAATCTTGGCAGCCTCGATAACCTGTTCCATCGTGGCATTCTCCACACCAAAGGTGATATTATTATAGAAGGTATCATTGAAGAGGATAGCCTCCTGATTGACGTTACCAATCAGCGCACGCAGTTCAGAGATGCGTACCGACTTGATGTTCTTACCGTCGATGAGCACCTCACCCTCGTTGACATCATGGTAGCGAGGTATCAGGTCAACGAGCGTAGACTTACCAGAGCCCGATTGTCCCACCAGCGCAATGGTCTTACCCTTGGGAACCTTCAGGTTGATATTCTTCAGAACAGGACGACCCTCTACATAGTTGAACGACACGTTGCGCAGCTCGATATCCTTCTCAAACGATGGCATGGGCTGTGGCTCTGCAGGCTCCTTGATAGGATTGTCGGCCTTAAGGATAAAGTCGATACGATCCATAGAAGCCAGACCGACTGGTATCTGATAGGTAGCTTTCGACAGTTCCTTGATAGGATTGATGACGCTATACAGGATGACCATGTAGAAAATGAAGGTAGAGGCATCAATGAGGTTCGACTCGCTGAGAATCAGATAACCACCAAACCACAATACTACGACAATAATAATAGTACCTAAGAACTCCGACATGGGGTGTGCAGCACTCTGGCGAATAGCCATTGCATTGACGTTAGAACGGTAGCGGTCGTTGATATTGATGAAGCGCTGCAACATCTTATGCTCAGCGATAAATGCCTTGATAATGCGCAGTCCGCCCAATGTCTCGTCGAGCTGTGCCAGCAGGTCGCCCCACTGGTTCTGCACTGTTGCCGACTGCGACTTCAGTTTACGGCTCACGGCACCCATCACCCAGCCTGCCAGAGGAGCAACGATGAGTACAAACAGTGTCAACTGCCAGCTAACGGTAATCATCGTAGCAAAGCAAACGATGATGGCAATAGGCTGACGAATCAGCATATCGATACTGCTGGTGATAGAGTTCTCCACAGCACCTACGTCTGATGACATACGGGCAATGATGTCACCCTTGCGCTCATCAGAGAAGAAGCTCAGCGGCAACTTCAACACCTTCTCATATACCTCGATACGGATGTCGCGAACTACACCTGTTCTGAGTGGTATCATCACAGCTGACGAGGCGAAATATCCCAAGGTCTTCAGTCCTGTCATGATGATGAGTGCCAGACCCATATACACCAATGTCATAAAGGCACCATATGCCGCTATCAACTCCTGTACCCAGGCATAGGCATTGTTGACCACAAGATCCTTATCCAAGGTATCCCATGTCCACTCCTTATAGGTATATACCTGTGTATCAATCTTAAACAGGATGTTCAAGATAGGTATCAGTACAGCAAAGGAGAACACGTTCATCCACTGTGACAGGAAGTTTAGCACCACTGACCATCCCAGATACTTGCGGTAGGGACGCAGATAGCGTGCCATAACGGAGAAAAACTGTTTCAGCATATATTATTCTTTTTCTTTCTTATCTTTTCACTATTCGTTATTCACTTTTCACTATTCACTAGCGAAGCGCTTACGGTGTCAGCCTATTTTGCGTCATGCGCTCCATATACTGCTGGATGATGGCTTTCAGTTCACGCTCCATATCACGTTGAACGTTAGTATTACCCATCAGGTTATGTTGCATCAAAGAGTCGCTGAGCGCATAGAAGCCAGTGGCTTTCTGGCCGTCAAACTGCAGGACATGACCGTGTTTCACATACTGGTAGATACCATTCAGGTAGTTCACAGCCCACGTATCCTCAGCAGGAGTCGTCAGCAGGTCGATACCAAATGAGAGATAGGGTTTGTCATATCCCAGATGCTCAAGAATAGTGGGCATGATATCCGTCTGCTGGGCAATGGCATCCACCATTCCCTCTCCCATCTCACCACTTGGATCAAAGAAGATAACGGGTGACGCGAAGCCACCGATATCCGTGCGGTAGTGCTGATAGCGCGTCATGTTTGTATGATCGCTGGTAATGACAAAGATGGTGTTCTTGTACCACGACTGCTTCTTGGCACTCTCGAAGAAGTGCTGCAGCGCCATATCAGTATAGCGTATCACCTTATAGATAGGCATCTCTGGGTCTTCCTCTTTGAAGACTTTCTGCCATGCATCAGGTACACGGAACGGATGGTGACTGGATAGTGTAAACAATGCCGTCATGAACGGTTCCTTCATATCCGTCATCTTCTGACACATATACTGCATAAAAGGCTCATCACTGATGCCCCACCAGCCATCATACTCCTTATCACCATTGGTTCGTGGATCAGCATTGAAGTCCTCACGACCATAATACTCCTTGAATTTCGTAGCACGGGCAAAGGCCATAAAGCCCATCGAGCCACGTTCTGCTCCGTGGAAGAACGCCGTCTCATAACCCTTACCATTCAGACAGTCTGCCAGTCCTGATACGTTGTTCACACTGTAGGGCGACAGGAAGAAAGGTTCTACGAACATCGGGATGGATGACAATATCGAGGGCATGCCATCTATCGACTTACGACCATTACAGTAGGAGTAGCGATAGGTCAGCGCACCATGTGCCAACAGCGAGTCGGTAAACGGAGTCTGCGACGGATAGCCAGCCTCCTTATTATATGTTCCGATATATTCTCTACCGAAGCTCTCAATGATAATTACCACCACATTTTTCTTCGTAAACGGATGGCGACGTTGTGGCTGATGAATCGGATTGAACACCTGTTCTAACTGCTTGGCATCATAATAGGCAATAACCTCAAAGTTATTCTTACCGATGGTACGTATCAATGAGAACGGTGTATTCAGCACCAGACCAGTCTCCGTAGGACGGTCGCAGTAGTTGTTGGCATTCGACACCGTGATAGGACGGATGTCGCGCGTCCAACCGCCACGCATACCAGCCACGCAGAAGGGTGCAAAGGCCAATAGCGACAGCAGTAATGCCAGTGTACACCAGCGCCAGTCAACCTCCTTGCGCAGTGTGCGGGGCTTGATATACAGTCGCCACAATCCCCACGCCACCAAGCCTGTCAACAGGAAGAAATACCAGTGACTTACCATCTCTGTCCAGAAGATGCCACCGAGGTTGTTCTCGTTCTCAAACTCCTGAAAGACAGTAGTGGTGGTGCGTCGCATGGAGTAGCGGAAATACACCGTATCTACGAGGTTTATAATCAGTGCCAGCGTATTGACAACCACAAAGACCCATCGGCACACTTCGTGGTAGGTCTTCGTTTCTTTCAGATGTAGGGGGAACAGCACCATCACCACCCACAGGGCGTTGGTATAGAGAATGGCTGTGGTATCAAACATCAGTCCGCCGCGCAGCATCTCCATCAGATGCGACCACGACAGGTTGTCGGAATAGAGATTCCAGTTCTCGGCCAGAAAGGTCATACGTGCTATGAAGTACACCACATAGGCCAACAACAAGTTGCCCAGCACGCTGACCAGCGGTGACAGGTATGTCTGAACGATTTTTCTTTTCATGGCTGCAAAATTACTAAATAATTATGAATTATGCATTAT
>JAILMS010000169.1 GCA_024692385.1 Prevotella sp.
TGGGCGCCGATCCGCACAATTTGAGCTATTTCTGGATACTTCCCCCACTGATGGGTATTCTTGTGCAACCGATTGTAGGCACACTGAGCGACAACACCTGGACACGCTGGGGACGTCGCATACCTTATCTGTTTGTAGGAGCCGCTGTGGCTGTTGCCGTGATGTGTCTGTTGCCCAACTCAGGTTCTCTGGGACTGGGCGTTGGCGCTGCCATGCTCTTCGGACTCGTTGCACTGATGTTCCTCGATACCAGTATCAATATGGCGATGCAGCCCTTTAAGATGCTGGTGGGCGATATGGTCAACGAGGAACAGAAGGCGAAAGCCTATAGCATTCAGTCGTTCCTCTGCAATGCCGGCTCAGTGGTAGGTTTCCTCTTCCCCTTCGTACTGACATGGGTAGGTATCAAGAACGTAGCTGAGAAGGGTGTCATTCCCGATAGCGTCATCTGGTCGTTCTATCTCGGTGCTGCCATCCTGATTGCCTGTGTCATCTATACCACCATGAAGGTGAAGGAGTGGAATCCTCAGGAGTATGCCGAATACAATGGTAGCCTCACCACCGACGCCTCTTCTAAGGACGAGGAAAATAAGGACTCCGGTAACTGGTTGACACTGCTGAAGAATGCCCCCGCCACCTTCTGGAAGGTCGGCTTGGTACAGTTCTTCTGTTGGGCAGCATTCCTCTATATGTGGAACTACTCCACGGGAGCTATTGCCGAGGTAGTATGGGACACTACTGACCCCGTGAGCGAACCGTTCCAGGAGGCAGGCAACTGGGTAGGCGTATTATTTGCTGTTCAGGCGATGGGCTCTGTGGTATGGGCCGCTATACTGCCTCAGTTTAAGAACACCAAGCTGGCTTATGCCATCAGTCTTGTCATTGGTGGTATCGGCTTTGCGATGGTTCCCTTCCTTCACGACCAGTATCTCCAGTTCATCCCCTTCCTGTTCATTGGTTGTGCATGGGCTGCCATGCTGGCTATGCCGTTTACCTTCGTCACCAATGCCCTGCAAGGTTATGGACATATGGGCGCATACTTAGGATTGTTCAACGGTACCATCTGTATTCCGCAGATTGTCGCTGCGCTCTGTGGCGGTATCGTCTTGTCGCTGGTAGGCCATCACCAGTCAACCATGATGATTGTCTCTGCTGTCCTGCTGATAATCGGTGCACTCTGTGTTACGGTGATAAGAGTGAAGAGTGAAAATAAGGAATGATAAAAACCAAATACTACTATGAAAATATTTTTTAATGTTGAATACCAGACCACCTTTGGTGAAGACCTGGTTTTAAACATCCGTTCTACAGAAGATTCTGCCAAGGTGTCGCAGCATAAGATGACGACACTTGATGGCCTGCACTGGTTTGTGGAGATTAACAAGACAGCAAAGACAGGCACCTACATTGACTATTATTATAGTCTGATGCGTGGCGATGAGGAAATGCGCCATGAGTGGCTCGTACAGCCTCACCGTCTGGAGTTTGCCGCTCAGAAGGGTATGCGCTATACGGTGTATGACCACTGGATTGACATCCCAGAAGATGCTTACATGTATAGCTCGGCACTGACCGACTGTATCATGGTCAACCAGCGTGAGATGAGTACTACGACAGAGTATCAGCGCACCATTCGCCTGAAGGTGCGTGCCCCACAGCTTCGCATTGGCGAACAGCTGGGTATTGTCGGTACTGGCGAGGAACTCGGCAACTGGGATGCCTACAAGGCACTGCCCATGTTCGAGCATGAGTATCACGAATGGGTTATCAGCCTGGATGCTGACAAACTGCCCAAGACGATTGAGTTCAAATTCGTATTGCTGGGAATTGACAAGCCTCTCTGGGAAGAGGGTGAGAACCGCAGGGTAGAGCTGACAGATATTGCCGCCAACGAGGTGATTATCTATGAACTGCCACAATCCTATTTCTCTGTATATCCTTGGAAGGGTGCCGGCACGGTGATACCTATCTTCTCACTGCGTAGTGAGGGCTCCTTTGGTGTCGGTGACTTCGGTGACTTGAAGAAGATGGTTGACTGGGTTGACAAGACCAACCAGCGCATCCTGCAGGTACTGCCCATCAATGACACCAATATGACGGGTTCTTGGCAGGACAGCTATCCCTACAACGCTATCAGCATCTATGCCCTGCATCCACAGTATACGGACTTCCGCCAGTTGCCAGCCATCAAGGACGACGCCAAGCGCGCTGAGTTTGAGACGCTGCGCCAGGAGTTGAACGCACTGCCACAGATCGACTATGAGCGTATGTTCAAGGCTAAGATTGACTATCTGCACATCCTGTTCGAGCAGGAATGGAAGAGCGTCAAGGCCACCAAAGACTACAAGCAGTTCTATCAAGATAATAAGGAATGGCTGCTGCCCTATGCTCAGTTCTGCGTCAATCGCGACAAGTACGGCACGGCAGAGTTCAACAAGTGGCCTAAAGAATGTTCAACATTCAACGTTCAACGTTCATCGGGTCAAGACTTCTGGTACTTCGTACAATACAACCTCGACAAGCAGATGCATGCTGCCCATGAGTATGCCCGCAATCACCGTGTCATCCTGAAGGGTGACATCCCCATTGGTATCTCGCGTGATGGCGTAGAGGCATGGGTAGAGCCCAAATACTTCAACCTCAACGGTCAGGCTGGTGCACCACCCGATCCGTTCTCTGCCGACGGCCAGAACTGGGGATTCCCCACCTACAACTGGGACGAGATGCTGAAAGACGGTTGCCAGTGGTGGGTACGCCGCTTCCGTAAGATGTCACAGTTCTTCGATGCCTACCGCATCGACCATGTGCTGGGCTTCTTCCGCATCTGGGAGATTCCTATGCCTGCCAAGTCTGGACTGGAAGGTCAGTTTGCACCCGCGTTAGGACTGAGCCGTGAGGAGATAGAGGGCTATGGCATCTATGGCCATGACGACCTGTTCCTCGTAGACCACAAACGTAGCGACCGCTGGCATCCACGCATCGCTGTGCAGTATCAGGAACCCTATCAGAGGCTGAACGATGGTGAGAAGTATAACTTCAACCGTCTGTACAACGACTACTTCTATCGCCGCAACAACCAGTTCTGGTATCAGGAGGCCATGAAGAAGCTGCCTCGTCTGACTCAGGCTACCCGCATGCTCTGCTGTGCAGAAGACCTGGGTATGGTGCCCGACTGTGTACCCTGGGTGATGAATGAGTTGCGCATCCTCTCGCTGGAAATCCAGTCAATGCCCAAGGATGACAAGGTGCGCTTCGGTCATCTGTCGCGTAACCCCTACCGCTCAGTATGTACCATCTCTACCCACGACATGCCGACACTGCGCCAGTGGTGGGACGAAGACGAGGGACGTACACAGGACTATTTCAACAATATGCTCCATCGTGGTGGCGGTGCACCTCATCCGCTGCCGGGCTGGTTGGCAAAGGATATCGTCAGCCGTCATCTGACATCGCCCTCTATGCTTTGTCTGCTGTCATTGCAGGACTGGCTGTCTATTGACGAACGTCTGCGCCTGCCCGACCAGAATGCTGAGCGCATCAATATCCCCGCCAATCCCCGCCATTATTGGCGCTATCGCATGCACCTCAACATTGAGCAACTGCTCAAGGAGGATGACTTCAACGAAACCATCAAGACACTCATTACACAAAGTGGAAGAAAATAATCAGTTATGAAACACAGAAACATCATACTAGCATTTCTGCTGTTGCCACTGACGGCAATGGCCACCGAAGTGAAGTCGCCCAACGGTAATATCGTGCTCAACTTCACGATAGAAGACGGCCGCCCCACCTATTCTATGTCATACAAAGGCAAGGAAGTAGTGCGCCCCTCTCACCTTGGTCTGGAACTGGCTAAGGACAAGCATGCCTCGATGGGTATGAACGAGCGCGACCTGATGAATGGCTTCAGCCTCGACAAGGAAGAGACCAGCACGTTTGATGAGACGTGGCAACCCGTATGGGGTGAGACGCGCGACATCCGCAACCACTACAACGAGTTTGTGGCAACACTGTCGCAACATTGGCTTACCGCTCCGCCAAAGGCTCAGAATGGCATCCGCCTAAAGCCTCGCCAGCATCGTCGCACGATACTAATCCGTTTCCGCGTCTATGACGATGGCATCGGCTTCCGCTATGAGTTTCCGCAGCAGGCTGAGCTCAACTACTTCCTGATTAAGGAGGAGCGCAGTGAGTTCGCTATGGCGGGCGACCAT
>JAILMS010000175.1 GCA_024692385.1 Prevotella sp.
CCCAAAGCCATCAACCTCTCCGACAAGTGGGGCGAGGGGCGCTTCTATGGCGACATCAAGGCAGACTTTCTGGCCAGCAACATCAACGATGCTGTGGGTACCTTCGACATCAATGAGCTCTCGCTACAGGGACATCGGGCATCGTACGACTTAGAGTCGCTGCATATTGAGTCGGGCTTCGACGGCGACATACACTACGTCACGATGACCAGCGACTTTGGCGAGGCCTCTATTCGTGGTATCTTCGACTATAAGACTCTGCCACAGAGTTTTACCAACTTCATCGCTACACGCATGTCGACCATTCCCGGTCTGCCTGCAGTGGATAATAGTGTGCACAACAACTTCTCTATTCAGGCAACCATCCGTAAGTCGGACTGGATACAGCATCTGCTGCGCACACCATTCTATCTGACTAAGCCGCTGACACTGCAGGGCAGTCTGAACGACGAGCGCCAGCAGATATTCATGGAGTGTAACATTCCACAGTTCTTCTATGAAGACAGCCGTTATGACAATGCGCATATCAGCATCCTCTCCCCTATCAACACGCTACAGTATGACGCCAGCATCACCAAGCATTATGATGACGCCGACGATATGGAGCTACAGGTGACGGGTAGCGTGCACAACGACCAGATTTCGGCCACACTGCTATGGGATAATCATGCCGAGGAGCGCACCAACGGTCGCGTTACGGCTATGGCTTACTTCGACAACTCGTTCGACGGCATCCAGCAGACATTCATCAAGCTGGCACGCTCTAAGATGACGATTAAGAACAAGACGTGGGACATTCAGCCTGCCATTATCTGTTATGAAGACAAGAACCTGAACATCAGCGGATTCTCCATACGCCACGACCAGCAGTTCCTATCAGTTGACGGTGTGGCTTCAGAGAGCAAGCAGGATGCCATCAGCGTGAATATGCGCGACCTGGACATCGACTACGTTCTTAATCTAGTAGACTTCGATGCCGTCAGCTTTGGTGGTAAAATCACGGGCAACGGTGTCATGAGAGGCGTGATGGGAGATTTAGAAGCCGATGCCAAGCTGATTGTCAAGGGTTTCGAATTCGAACACGGACGTATGGGTACACTGGATGCCCTCGTCAGATGGAATACGGAGAAAGAACAGATAGATGTACAGGCTACTGCTGTTGACTCCAGGGCAAGTACCATCATTGGCGGCTACATATCGCCCAAGCGCGACTATCTGGACCTGGATATCAGAGCCGTAGGTACCAGACTGGACTTTGCCAAGTCGTTCACGGAAACCTTCATTGACGAGATTGAAGGTCATGTAGATGGAAACGTGAAGCTGGCAGGTCCGTTGAGTGCACTGAATCTCTACGGCGAGATGATACTCAACGGCAAGGCGCACGTGAGCACGCTGAACTGCACCTACGAGATGCAGAACGACACACTGTTGCTGACGCGCGACAATATCACATTCAAGAACTGCGCACTGTACGATATTTATGGTAATAAGGGCATCATGACGGGAGGCATCCATCATAACGACCTGACAAACCTTACCTACGACATCTATCTGGATGCGCGCAACCTGCTGGCCTATGACTTCAAGACATTTGGCGACGCCACCTTCTATGGCACTGCTTATGCTGACGGAACAGTAGGCATACACGGCAGGGAGAACAGCTTGCTCATTGAGGCCGACATTACTCCCAAGAAGGGCACCGTATTTGTTTATAACGCCGCCTCACCAGATGTAATCACTGACCAGGAATTCATTGTATGGGGAGCGAAAGACGAATCTGCTAAGCCCCGTTACCAAACAGTCACCATAGAAGACAAAGAAAAGGAAGACAAAACTGGCAACACCCAATACGCAGACCTGCGTACCGACGTCAGAATGAACCTGAGAATCAATGCTACGCCCGATGCCACCATCCGTCTATTAATGGATGAGCGCACCAACGACTACATCACCATGCGAGGCAATGGCGACCTGCAAACATCCTTCTATAATAAAGGTAGCTTCAACATGTTCGGCACCTATCGCATCAGCGAAGGCACCTATGGTATCACCATCCAAAACATTATCAAGAAAAACTTCGTATTCAAAGAAGGCGGTACCATCATCTTTGGCGGCGACCCGTACGATGCCCGACTGGATATGCAGGCACAGCATACCGTCAATGGTGTATCACTCTCCGACCTGAATGTGGGTAAGAGCTTCGCGAATACAGTACGTGTCAACTGTCTAATGAACATCAGCGGCCAGCCACGTGCACCTATCATTGAATTCGACCTTGACATCCCCAACGTCAACTCAGACGAAAAACAGATGTTGCGCTCTATTATCAATAGCGAGGAAGAAATGAACCAACAGGTAATCTATCTGCTGGCTGTAGGACGATTCTATCCACAGGGAGCCAACAATGCCAACGAAGAAGAAACAGCAGGTAAAAGCAAGACGTCACTGGCCATGCAGAGCTTGTTGTCAGGAACACTCAGCAGTCAGCTCAACGACGTACTCAACCGCGTCATCAAGAGCAACAACTGGAGTTTCGGTGCCAACATCTCAACTGGTGACGACGGTTGGAACAATGCCGAGTACGAAGGTATCATCAATGGCCGACTGCTCAACAACCGATTGCTTATCAATGGCCAGTTTGGCTATCGCGATGGAACGACAACAACCAACAGCACCAAGGCCGCAACTGCTACCCCATCGTTCATTGGCGACTTTGACATCCGCTATCTGTTGCTGCCTAATGGCAACCTGGCCTTTAAAGTGTATAACCAGACCAACGACCGCTATTTCACCAAGTCGTCGCTGAACACACAGGGCATCGGTATCATTATGCAGAAAGACTTCAATGGACTGCGAGACCTATTTACAACCAAGAAAAAGAAAGCTAAAAAAGTTAAAAATCCGTAAATCAGCATTAACTTTCAACTTTCATCTTTCAACTTTCAACTATTCTTAGTACCTTTGCAGCCGCTTTATGCCCTAAAGGGCAAATAGGGGCCGGAACAGGCGCCGTCTCCTATCATTATTAACCCTTAAAATATGGTCTGGTAAACGTCTGTTCAGGCCTTCGCCCATCGAGAGATTGGGCAACACATTATTTATAATATGTCAGAATTAACAAAGAACGTCCAGCCATTACAGGACTTC
The DNA here is from genome assembly GCA_024692385.1 of Prevotella sp. GTDB lineage: Bacteria > Bacteroidota > Bacteroidia > Bacteroidales > Bacteroidaceae > Prevotella. The sequence continues at coordinate 3,148 of JAILMS010000175.1, forward strand.
GACTGGGATCAGTTTGAGAATGGCACGACAGTAAACGTCAGCAAGGAAGAGCTCGACAAGGCTTACGACGAGACCCTTAACAAGGTTAGCGAGCATCAGGTTGTTGACGGTACCGTTATCAGCGTCGACAAGAAAGAGGTAGTCGTAAACATCGGCTACAAGAGCGACGGTATCATCCCCGCCAGCGAGTTCCGCTACAACCCCGACCTGAAGGCCGGCGACACTGTAGAGGTTTACGTTGAGAACGCTGAGGACAAGAAAGGCCAGCTCGTACTGAGCCACAAGAAAGCCCGCATGTCTAAGAGCTGGGAGCGCGTTAACGCTGCTCTTGACGCTCAGGAGATTATTCAGGGTTACATCAAGTGCCGCACTAAGGGCGGTATGATTGTTGATGTATTTGGCATCGAGGCCTTCTTGCCCGGTAGCCAGATCGACGTTCATCCAATACGCGACTACGACCAGTTCGTTGGTAAGACCATGGAGTTCAAGGTTGTTAAGATCAACCAAGAGTTCCGCAACGTAGTTGTTTCTCACAAGGCTCTCATCGAGGCTGAGCTCGAGGCCCAGAAGCAGGAGATCATCGGTAAGCTGGAGAAGGGTCAGATCCTCGAGGGTGTTGTTAAGAACATCACTTCTTACGGTGTATTCGTTGACCTCGGTGGTGTTGACGGACTGATCCACATCACAGACCTCTCTTGGGGCCGCGTAGACGATCCTCACAAGGTAGTAGAGCTCGACCAGAAGATTAACGTTGTTATCCTCGACTTCGATGAGGAGAAGAAGCGCATCGCTCTCGGTCTGAAGCAGCTCACTCCACATCCTTGGGATGCTCTGGATGCTGACCTCAAGGTTGGTGACCACGTAAAGGGTAAGGTAGTCGTTATCGCAGACTACGGTGCATTCGTAGAGATTCAGCCTGGTGTTGAGGGCCTGATCCACGTTAGCGAGATGTCATGGAGCCAGCACCTGCGTTCAGCTCAGGAGTTCCTGAAGGTTGGCGACGAGATCGAGGCAGTTATCCTCACTCTCGACCGCGACGAGCGCAAGATGTCTCTGGGTATCAAGCAGCTGAAGGAAGATCCTTGGGAGGCTATCGAGGTTAAATATCCTGTTGGTTCTAAGCACGCTGCCCGCGTACGCAACTTCACCAACTTCGGCGTATTCGTTGAGCTGGAGGAAGGCGTTGACGGTCTGATTCACATCAGCGACCTCAGCTGGACCAAGAAGGTTAAGCATCCTTCAGAGTTCACCCAGGTTGGTGCAGAGATCGACGTTATCGTTCTCGACATCGACAAGGAGAACCGTCGCTTGAGCCTCGGCCACAAGCAGTTGGAGGAGAATCCTTGGGACGTATTCGAGGAGAAGTACACCGTTGGTTCTATCCACGAGGGTAAGATTACTGAGCTGCTCGAGAAGGGCGCTGTAGTATCTCTCGCTGAGAACGTAGAGGGCTTTGCTACTCCTAAACACCTGCAGAAGGAAGACGGTTCACAGGCTCAGGCTGGTGAGGTTCTGCCCTTCAAGGTTATCGAGTTCAACAAGGACAGCAAGCGCATCATCCTCTCTCACAGCCGTACCTTCGAGGATCCACAGCGTGAGGAGAAGAAGGCCGCTGCTAAGAAGGCTCGTGCTCCAAAGGCTGACGCTCCAAAGATCGAGAATGTTGCTGCCAGCACAACACTGGGTGACATCGACGTTCTTGCTCAACTGAAGGCTCAGATGGAGAAAGGCGAATAATTCGCGCATATATATTAAGGTGTAGGGAAGGCTCAATGTCTTCCCTACATTTTTTTATAAGAAAAATGAGAAATCCTTTTGCTATTTCTCATTTTCTTCGTACCTTTGCAGCCCAGAATGAAACCAACAAACACAGCAAACCATATGACAAAAAAACTCAAGAAGGTGTTGGTTCTTGGTTCTGGCGCCTTAAAAATTGGACAAGCTGGTGAGTTTGATTATTCTGGCTCCCAAGCTCTGAAAGCTTTACGTGAGGAAGGAATCTCTTCCGTGTTAGTAAACCCCAACATCGCTACCATTCAGACTTCTGAAGGTATTGCCGACAAGGTTTATTTCCAACCCGTTACCACTCATTTTGTTACAGAGATCATCAAGAAGGAACGACCTGATGGCATTTTGTTAGCCTTCGGTGGTCAGACCGCTTTGAATTGCGGTACGGAATTGTATCAAAAAGGTATTCTTAAAGAATATGGGGTCGAGGTCCTTGGAACAAGTGTTGAGGCAATTATGAACACTGAGGATCGCGACCTTTTTGTTAAGAAGCTCGACGAGATCCAGTTGAAGACTCCCGTAAGCCACGCTGTAGAGAACATGGAAGATGCCCTGAAGGCAGCCCATGAGATTGGATTCCCCATCATGATTCGCTCAGCCTATGCGCTGGGAGGTCTTGGTTCAGGTATCTGTCCTGATGAGAAGGCTTTCAAGGAACTTGCCGAGAGTGCATTCACCTTTGCTCCTCAGATTCTCGTAGAAGAGTCACTGAAGGGCTGGAAGGAAATTGAGTTCGAGTGCATCCGCGATGCCAACGACCACTGCTTCACCGTAGCCTCTATGGAGAACTTCGACCCACTGGGTATCCACACTGGTGAGTCTATCGTTGTAGCTCCTACCTGCTCGCTCAAGGAAGAGCAGGTGAAAATGCTGCAGGATATTACCATCAAGTGCGTACGCCACTTGGGTATCGTCGGTGAGTGTAACATCCAGTTTGCTTTCAATGCTGAGACCAACGACTATCGTATCATCGAGATCAATGCTCGTCTGAGCCGTTCGTCAGCACTTGCTTCAAAGGCCACTGGTTATCCCCTCGCCTTCGTTGCTGCTAAGATTGCTTTGGGCTATACCCTCGACCAGATCGGTGAGATGGGTACCACCTCTTCAGCATATGTTGCTCCCTCACTCGACTACATGATTTGTAAGATTCCTCGTTGGGACCTTACCAAGTTTGCTGGTGTGAGCCGTCAAATTGGCTCGTCCATGAAGTCTGTTGGTGAGATTATGTCTATCGGACGCTCTTTCGAGGAGATGATTCAGAAGGGTCTTCGTATGATTGGTCAGGGCATGCACGGTTTCGTGGGCAACGACCATACAAAGTTCGACAACCTGGACGACGCCCTGCAGAATCCTACCGATCTGCGTATCTTTGCTATCGCACAGGCTCTGGAGGAAGGCTACAGCGTAGAGCGCATCGAGGAGCTGACCAAGATTGATGTTTGGTTCTTGGAGCGTCTGAAGCACATCGTTGACCTGAAACACGAGTTGCAGAAGTATAACAAGCTGGAAGAACTGCCCGCTGAGTTGCTACTCGAGGTGAAACAGTGTGGTTTCTCTGACTTCCAGATTGCCCGCTTCGTACTGAAGACACAGGGTACCAATATGGAGAAGGAGAACCTGAAGGTTCGTGAGTACCGCAAGCAGATGGGTGTGATGCCTTCTGTTAAGCGCATCCCAACCGTTGCCAGCGAGCATCCTGAGCTGACCAACTACCTGTACTTCACCTATACTCACACGCCTGCTTTCGCTACTCCCGACAGCAAGCCCTATCAGCCCGCACACGATATTTCCTACTATAAGAATGAGAAGTCAGTCATCGTTCTCGGTTCTGGTGCCTACCGCATCGGTTCGTCTGTAGAGTTCGACTGGTGCTCAGTGAACGCCATCAATACAGCTCGCAAGCTGGGCTACAAGAGTATCATGATTAACTACAACCCAGAGACCGTATCTACTGACTACGATATGTGTGACCGTCTCTACTTCGACGAGCTGTCACTGGAGCGCGTACTCGACGTCATCGACCTGGAGTCACCTCGTGGTGTCATTGTCTCTGTAGGTGGACAGATTCCTAATAATCTCGCTATGAAGCTGCACCGCCAGGGTGTTCCCGTACTGGGTACCTCTCCTGTCGACATCGACCGTGCCGAAAACCGCGACAAGTTCTCAGCTATGCTCGACAAGTTGGGCATCGACCAGCCCGCATGGCGTGCGCTGACCTCATTTGACGATATTAAGGAATTTGTTGCACAGGTAGGCTATCCCGTACTGGTACGTCCTTCTTACGTACTCTCTGGTGCCGCCATGAACGTCTGCTACGACGACGAAGAGCTGCATCGCTTCCTCAATATGGCTACTGAGGTATCTAAGGAGTTCCCTGTAGTAGTATCACAGTTCATGCAAGAGACCAAGGAGATTGAGTTCGACGCCGTAGCCGACAAGGGTGAGGTTGTTGAGTATGCTATCTCTGAGCACGTAGAGTATGCTGGTGTACACTCTGGTGACGCCACCATGGTATTCCCAGCACAGCACATCTACTTCTCTACTATCCGTCAGATTAAGAAGATTGCCCGCAAGATTGCAGCCGAGCTGAACATCAGCGGACCATTCAATATCCAGTTCCTGGCTAAGAACCGTGAGGTAAAGGTTATCGAGTGTAACCTGCGTGCCTCTCGCTCATTCCCCTTCGTATCGAAGATTCTGAAACGCAATTTCATCGAGACCGCTACGAAGATCATGCTCGATGCCCCCTACTCTCGCCCAGACAGCTCAGAGTTCGACATCGACCGCATTGGTGTTAAGGCCAGCCAGTTCTCATTTGCCCGTCTGCAGAATGCCGACCCCGTGCTGGGTGTAGACATGAGCTCTACCGGTGAGGTAGGTTGCTTGGGCGACGACCTCAACGAGGCTATGCTCAACTCGCTCATTGCTACAGGCTATCGTCTGCCTAAGGAAGGTGCCAAGATTCTGATTTCTTCAGGTGGTGCCAAGGGTAAGGTCAGTCTGCTGGAGCCTGCACAGAATCTGGTTAAGAAGGGCTACAAGGTCTACGCTACTGGCGGCACCGCTAAGTTCTTCAACGAGAATGGCATAGAAGCTACTGCTGTTGCTTGGCCTGACGAGGAAGGCGAGAACAATGTGATGAACATGATTGCCGACCACCAGTTCGACCTCATCATCAATGTTCCGAAGAACCACACCAAGCGCGAGCTGACCAACGGCTACCGCATCCGTCGTGGTGCTATCGACCACAACATTCCTTTGATGACGAATGTTCGTCTGGCCAAAGCTTTCATTGAGGCCTTCACCGCCTTGAAGCAGGATGATATCAAGATTAAGAGCTGGCAGGAGTATAACGCATAAATTCCGCCATTTCGGATAACTGAACATCAAGGAAGCCCAAAAAGGACTTCCTTGATTTGGTTAATTGGCAAATTATTCGTATTTTTGCCAGCGAAATGAAGACTGGACTAGTACTGGAAGGTGGAGCCATGCGCGGCCTATGGACGGCAGGCGTGATAGATGTCATGATGGAGCATGGCATCCAGCCCGACGGCCTCATCGGTGTATCGGCTGGTGCAGCCTTTGGTTGTAACTATAAGTCGCGACAGATAGGTCGAGCCATCCGCTACAACACTCGTTTCGCCAAGGATCCACGTTACAGTGGTTGGAAATCGTTGCTAAAGAGTGGCGACTACTACAATGCCAACTTCGGCTACCATGTGGTGCCTTTTGAGTATGACAAGTTCGACATCGAGACCTTCGAGAAGAACCCCTTGGAGTTTACCGTTGTCTGCACGGATGTAGAGACAGGAATGCCCGTCTATCACGAGATGGACCATGTGGACTACAACGAGCTGGAGTGGCTGCGCGCCTCTGCCTCAATGCCGCTGGCGTCAAAGATTGTAGAGGTTGATGGTTGGAAGCTGCTGGATGGCGGTGTAGCCGACTCCATACCTTTGGAGTATTTCGAGAAGCAGGGTTACAAGCGCAACGTAGTCATTCTGACGCAGCCCTTGGGCTACCGCAAGAAGCACCTCAGCCTGATGCCGCTGATGCGCCTGGCACTCCGCAAGTACCCACACTTCCTAAAGGCACTGGACGAGCGCCACCTAATGTACAACTGTCAGCTGGACTATGTGGCAGAGGCCGAACGCCTGGGGCGTTGTCTGGTCATCCGTCCCGATGATAACATACCCATTGGCCACCTCTCACACGACGCTCAGCAGATGCGTCACGTCTATGAGATGGGACGCGCTGTGGGCGAACGCTATATAGATAAAATAAAGGAATACTATGAGGATTGATATTATTACCGTACTGCCCGAAATGCTGGAGGGCTTCGTACACGAATCGATATTGGCACGCGCCGAGAAGAAAGGACTGGCAGAGATTCGTCTGCACAACCTGCGTGACTACACGCTCGACAAGTGGCGCCGTGTTGACGACTACCCCTACGGTGGATCTGCCGGTATGGTGATGCAGTGTGAGCCTATCGACCGCTGCATCACGGCACTGAAGGCGGAGCGCGACTACGACGAGGTCATCTTCACTTCGCCTGATGGTGAACGCTTCGACCAGCACATGGCCAACGAGTTGTCACTGAAGGGCAACCTGATTATTCTGGCTGGCCACTATAAAGGTATCGACCAGCGTGTGCGCGACCATTTGATTACCAAAGAGATTTCTATTGGTGACTTTGTGCTTACGGGTGGTGAGCTGGTAGCCGCTATGATTGCCGACGCCATTGTCCGTGTGGTTCCTGGTGTTATCGGTGACGAGCAGAGCGCCTTGAGCGACTGCTTCCAAGACGACCTGCTGGCAGCACCCATCTATACCCGTCCTGCCGAATACAAGGGATGGAAAGTTCCTGAGATTCTGCTCTCTGGCAACGAAGCCAAGATACGCAACTGGGAACTGGAACAGGCTATGGAACGTACACGTCGCCTGCGTCCCGATTTGCAGGAAGAGAAATAAAAAGTGGTGAGTATTCACCACTTTTTTATTTCTCAATCTCTCATTCTCTCAATATCTCATTGCGAAGCCACACTTTGCACCTTTAGGTCAAAGAATTTCTCAATATCCCTCAGTCCATTCTGTCACGATAGTCTTCGTAGGTGAAGCGACGCAACAGCTCTATTGTGCCGTCACTATGCTCCATAGCGATAGACGGATGCGTGATACCATTAAACGTATTGGTCTTCACGGTCGTGTAGTGAATCATGTCTTCGAAGATAATCTGCTCCCCTACTCTCAACTCGTGGTCAAACTGCCAATAGCCCATCCAGTCGCCAGAGAGGCAGCTGTTACCGCCAAGGCGGTAAACAAATTGACAATTGACAGTTGACAATTGACAATTTTGCTCCTCCACATGTTCAGCATTACGCACTTCGGGATAATATGGCATTTCCAGACAGTCGGGCATGTGGCAGGTGAAGCTGACGTCGAGGATAGCGGTGCGTATGCCCTTGTCCTCTACGATGTCTACCACACTGCTTACCAGCGGACCAGTCTGCCAGGCAAAGGCACTGCCTGGTTCAAAGATGACCTTCAGGTGGGGATAGCGCTCATGGAAGCCTTGCATGAGGCGCACCAGTCGCTCGATGTCGTAGTCCTTACGTGTCACCAGATGACCACCACCGAAGTTAATCCACTCCAACTGGTGGAACCACTTGCTGAACTTCTCTTCTATGTGCTGCAACGAACGCTCAAAGACGTCCGAGCCACTCTCACAATGGCAGTGACAGTGGAAGCCACGAATGTTCTGTGGCAACTGCTCAGGCAGCTTGTCGGCAGTAACGCCAAAGCGTGTGCCTGGCGCACAGGGGTTGTAGAGTAGCGTCTCCACCTCTGAGTATTCTGGATTGACGCGCAAGCCCAGCGAACAGGCTGCTGCCCGCTCGTGGAAACGCTCATACTGAGAGAGCGAGTTAAACGTCAGGTGACTGGAACAGCGCACGATATCGTCAAATTCCTCATACTTATAAGCCGGCGAATAGGTATGCGCCTTAGCGCCAAACACCTCGAAGGCCAAGCGGGCCTCGCTGAGCGAACTGGCGGTAGTACTATTGATATACTCGCGGAAGATGGGGAACGTCTTCCACAAGGCAAAGGCCTTAAAGGCCAGTATCCATTCAGAATCGGTGCGGCAAGCAACCTCGCGAATCAGCGCGAGGTTGTGCCGCAACCGCTTTTCTTCTATAATATAAACCGGAGTCTTCAATTGTCAACTATCAACTGTCAACTATTAAAAGTCCTTCGTCATTTCAGCGACTTCCGCATTGATGTGGTCGATGAACTCCTGGATGGTCATCACCTTCTGCTCGCCACCACCTTGTGGGCGTACGGCTACGGTGCCATCCTGCTGTTCCTTCTCACCGACAATCACCATGTAAGGAATACGCTTCAGCTCGTTGTCGCGAATCTTACGACCCAGCTTCTCGTTGCGCAGGTCGATGGTAGGACGCACGCCACCCATATCGAACTTCTTAGCAACCTCCTTGGCATAGTCGTTGTACTTCTCTGACAGCGGCAGGATAGCCACCTGGTCAGGAGTCAGCCACAAGGGGAAGTGACCGCTGGTGTGCTCGATAAGTACGGCGCAGAAACGTTCCATAGAGCCGAACGGTGCACGGTGAATCATGACGGGCGTCTTCTTCTGGTTGTCTTCGTCGGTATATTCCAGCTGGAAGCGCTTAGGCAGGTTGTAGTCTACCTGGATGGTACCCAACTGCCAGCGACGACCGATGGCGTCCTTAATCATGAAGTCAAGCTTAGGACCGTAGAAGGCAGCCTCACCATATTCAACCTTGGCGGGCAGACCCTTCTCCTGACAAGCCTCAACGATAGCCTTCTCAGCCAGTGCCCAGTCTTCGTCAGTACCTACATACTTGTCGTGGTCGTTAGGGTCGCGCAGTGAGATCTGTGCCTCGAAGTTGAAGCCGAAGGCTGTCAGCACGATGCCGATGATATCCATCACGTTCAGGAACTCCTGCTTCACCTGGTCAGGACGACAGAACAGGTGGGCATCATCCTGCGTGAAGCTGCGTACACGGGTCAGTCCGTGCAGCTCACCACTCTGCTCGTAGCGATATACCGTACCAAACTCAGCGATACGCAGAGGCAGGTCACGATATGAACGGGGCTTCCAAGCGAAGATTTCGCAGTGGTGAGGACAGTTCATGGGTTTCAGCATGTATTCCTCATCCTCCTCAGGAGTATGGATGGGCTGGAATGAATCCTTGCCATAGTGAGCATAGTGACCAGAGGTAACATAGAGGTTCTTACTTCCGATGTGTGGAGTGATAACCTCCTGATAGCCGAAACGCTTCTGCACCTTGCGCAGATGGTCCTGCAAGCGCAGACGCAGCTCGGTACCCTTTGGCAACCAGATGGGCAGACCCTTACCTACCTTGTCAGAGAACATGAACAGCTCCATTTCCTTACCAATCTTACGGTGGTCGCGCTTCTTGGCCTCCTCCAGCATCACGAGATACTCATCGAGCATCTTCTTCTTGGGGAACGAGATACCATACAGGCGCTGCATCTGCTCACGGCTGGCATCGCCACGCCAGAAAGCACCAGCTACAGAGGTCAGCTTCACAGCCTTGATCTCGCCCGTATCCATCAAGTGCGGACCACGGCAGAGGTCAGTGAAGTTACCCTGCGTATATGTTGTGATAGAACCGTCTTCCAAGTCCTGCTCGATGTGCTCGCACTTGTAGGTCTGACCGTCAGCAGCAAACTGCTTCAGGGCATCGGCCTTAGCCACCTCTTTGCGAACCACCGGCTCTTTCTTGCCAGCCAGCTCCTTCATCTTCTCTTCAATCTTCGGGAAGTCGCTCTCCTTGATGCTCTCACCATTAGGCAGCAACACATCATAGAAGAAACCATTCTCCACAGCGGGACCAAAGCCGAACTGAATGCCAGGATACAATTCCTGCAATGCCTCAGCCAACAGGTGTGCCGATGTGTGCCAGAAGGTATGCTTACCCTGCTCGTCATCGAACTTATAGAGCGCAATCGTAGCGTCCTCATTGATAGGACGATTCAGCTCTACGGTCTCACCATTCACGCCACAGCTTACCACGCTGCGTGCCAGAGCCGGTGAGATACTCTCGGCAATCTGAAGTCCGGTTACGCCCTGCTCATACGAGCGAACAGATCCGTCCGGAAAAGTAATGTTGATCATATCTACAATATATGTTTAAGTTTAAATCGCCGACAAAATTACAAAATATTGCCGACATAACCAAATATAAGTATTACATTTCTATGTCTACAAGGGAAGAAGCCCAAAAGAACAGCTAATACAGTTCTGGGACAGGCTGATACAGACGTGTATCAGGCTAATATGAATATGGGACAGGCTGATACATGCGCGAGATAGGCTGATACAGTTAGTAAGATGTATGCGCAGCCCCTTATCTCACAACAACCTTCTTGGCAGCATGTCCCTGACGGACGATATAGACACCAGCCTTGAGGCCGCTGAGACTATGACCATACGACAAGCCTGAAGAAGAGAAAACCTCATAGGGTTGGGTATAGTCGATAGCTACCTGAGAAATGGCACTTGGGACATAGGTGTAGCCAAGGCGCTTGTCCATCCAGAATAGGCGTTCCTTTATAAAGCGACGCACATTCTGCACTTCTGCCTTGTAGCTGCCCCACACCTTCGGATTCTGGTGTACCTTGGTATTCATGATATCCCAGCGCATGAAGTTCAACTTCTGCGACTGGTCAAGTTCCGCTTCCATCTGGTCTATCCAATCCACCAAATGCTCTTCTGTGAGTTCAGCATGACGCGCCTCATCCCAGATGTCTACCATCTGCTGGCGAGCAGCAGCATTGTTGATGACAATCTTATCAACGAAGGACTTCATATTACCGGCACAACTGCCACCACTGCGATAGACGTAGTCGCTCTTGTTGTTGATGGGATAGGTGCGGGTATCATTCTCAAAGGCGAGGTCAAAGTCCCATACTGGACCGGTATACATAAGGTCATCATTGCGGTCCTTATACATATAGACACTCCAGTAGGTATCTGTATTTCCTGACAATTCGCCCACCAAGAAATGTCTCAAGAAGGTATTCAAATCAAGATAGGTCTGCCAGTTGCTTTCCATCTTGTTGAAATAGTTCTTGATATAGTTCTTCTGCTGAGAGGTAATCTGGTCTTCATCGGGCGACTTAATAGTAACAGGATTGCCCTTGTTGGAATAGAAATATGACGTTTCCTGATCAGCATAAGCGTCGACCTCTACGAGATAGCCTCCCGTGAGTGCCTCGCCAGCGTTATCCTCTGGCGTCATCTCTGTGATATTAACGCGATCTGCATGTATCTGAATCTGATCACACAACTGATAACAGCCTTTGTACTCACCATTAAGCAACACGTCAACACAAGTGCCATAGGGAGTGTAGGGCATACCGAGTTGCTTGCTCAGTTCAAAAGCTAACAGGTTGCGCATCAGCGTCTTGTCACCATAGTTATTGATGAGCGTCCACTTCTTCGCTTTGGCAGGAGCATCAAGTACATGTTGTTTCTTATCAAATTTGATGCGGTAGGGTTTCTTTGGAAAACTTCTGGAATAGTTGCCTCGCTCACGAGTGGTACCAGTTTCTGAGAGTAACTGGGTACCATCATTGGAGATAATCGTCAGCTGTGAGACGATCTGATGTTCTTTGTCGTAAGGTATCTCACCATTCAACGTATGGATGCTGACAGTAGGAAGATTTGTCAGTTGAAAAAGATGGCTGTCATCACCCTCACCAGCATGTCCGTAGAACGCTAACTCTGCAATATTACAACGGGCATCGGAAGGCCCCACATAACGCACATAGCGGAAACCACGCGAACAGCTGACATCAGCATACGACATTTGGCCAATAGTGCCTTTCTCAGTGATGATATATAAAGGGAGAGCATCCATGAAATCAGGACTATTAGCACCCTCGAAGACGCCTAAGACTACCCTGCCCTCACCCTGACTGTCGTTACGTGGCGACCAGGCTACACGAGTAATGACATGAGGGCTACCCAGATCCTGTCCTGCCCACGTATAACTTCTGTCATACGAGGCAAAATAGGTATTCAGATTACCATCAAAGGCATTAGCACAGGTATTGACGGTGGTAGACTTTGAACCACTGCTATAATCTACTGACTCAGCAGTACCAATTACCGTACCCGTCAGTTTATCATCAGCAAAGGCCTCCGAGAATCCGAAGGCCAGCACTGAGAAAAGTATCACTTTATATATTCTCATTTCTTCAGCTTGAACGTGATGGGCACTGAATACTTCACACGCACCTTCGCGCCACGACGCATAGCAGGTTCCCAGCGAGGTATCTTTGACACTACGCGCACGGCCTCATCCCTTAGTTGACCCTCACCTTTTCCACGCATAGCATACTTTTCTATATCTGTGTATTTGCTGAACTTCTTATCAGACAGGCGGTTCTTCAGCTCAGTATTTGCCACTCTGACATCAGATACCGTTCCATCGGTCTCCACAAAGAAGTTAACCAACACACGGCCCTCTATACCATAGTGCTCTGCCTCAACAGGATATTGGATATTGTAGGACAAATATTTCACCAGCTCAGATACGCCACCAGGATACTGTGGTGCATGGTCCTGACCAGCCAACCCGGGTGCCACCAGCTTGTTGGACTTCTTCAATTCTGCCAACTTAGCCTTCAACTTATTAATCTCCACAGTAGCCAAGATGATACGTCCCTCAGTGTCCAGCAGATACATCGTCGGAATCCATTGGATGTGATAGTCTTTAGCCATCTTCGATTCCTTCATCTTCTTCAGCTCACTGAGCACGCGCCAGCCTATGCG
>JAILMS010000176.1 GCA_024692385.1 Prevotella sp.
GGCCAGCGCTCATAGGCCATCTCAAAGGCCTTAATCAGCCAGTCATAGCCAGTTTTACCGCCACCACCGAGTGTTTCCTTCATCATAGGATTACCCTGCTGGTGCATACCAACAGCCTCGTTCACCACGTCAATCATAGGTAAAGTATTGTACTGAGACTTTGCATTATCAAACCAATTGGTCATAGCAGCAAAGCGATCTTTAGCAGACAAGCTCTCCAACCAGCTTGGATACTGTGCACCCCATACTAAAGCATGGAACTTGTAAGTAAAGTTATGCTGTTTAGCATAGTTAAAAGCATTATTAGCTCCATTCCAGTTAAAGTTGCCTCTGCTACCTTCTACAGAAGACCACTTAGACTCGTTCTCACAGGTAATCTGATTCCATAGGGTATAATACTTAGGCACACCGCCTCCAGGTTCCACATTTCCCCTAGTAGTGATATTGCCTAAAAATTTGTAAGGATTCGTTGACAGTTGAGCTGATCCAGGCAGTACGCACAGACTGGCAGCCATTATCAGCAAACTTTGTTTTAGCATCTTATTCATTTGTTTTAAGTTAATTTTCAGTTTGCAAAGGTACAAAAGAAATGTGGAACGCCCTTTGCGTTGCGTTCCACATACTTTATTATTAGTAACACAAAAGTGTTAATTAATCAGGAAAATCTTCTCCTTACCCCTGTAAGTAGCCTTTATTGTAGTACGGCCAGCGGTCACAGGACTAATTTCAAACTGGACAGCTTTAGGAGCCTTTTCACAAGTAGCCTGTACCTTAGAGTTAGCCTTCAACGGAGCATAGAGTTGATAGTGGTTACATTCGGTATAGCCGTTTGCATTAGTTGACATAATGGGTTTCTCAGGGATATTTAGTTTCTGACCATCAACAGTGATGGTTACCTCAGGAACGAAAGCTGGTTGTGCACCAGATTCCTTTGCAAAACCTATTCCGTGAAGATCGAAGAGACCCTGTGGTCGCTGTGGTTCCTGCGGGCGACGGCCCCAAGGGCCACGTTGTGGCTGTTCGGGCTGTTTGATCTCTGGACCCTCCACTACAAGATAGATGGCATGCTTACCTGTCAGTCCTTCCAAAGCAGGAACTAAGTGAGAAATCGTAAGCGCCTTATTGGCTGGAAAACTGGCAGGAACATCAACCACTGCCACCTCTTCACCCTTCCATGGATTATCCAAAAGCACATGAATCTTAAATGCGCCTTTACCACTTGTTGTCAAGTTAATATTAAGATGTACATTGTCACCCTTCTTAACGCCTTCAAAGGCCTTCACACCTTTGGTATCCTTATCGAGGCCACCAAATCCGAAATACTTAAAGCCAATAATGCCGCCATTCTGGATGCCAGCCAAATCCATAGAGTTGTTCCAAACATCATGGTTATCCTGCATCCAGTTGTTACTGTTAGGACCATACATAAAGCAGGCCAGGCCAGCACTATAATAATTATAAGGAGGCAGACCAAAAATCTGGAATCCCTCACTGGTCACCTCAGCACCTGTATAGGTATTGCCATTAGCGGCAGCAGCTATCCATTCATTATTCTTAGCATAGGGGTCGTAACCCGTAATCTTTACGACACCACCTTTGGCAACAGGCTTTTTGTCCCATGTAATCTTCACGGGAGCAACCATAGCCTGACGGGCATTACCAAAGCCACGGGGAGGACGGTGATAGAATACATACCACTGACCATTGATTTCCTGCAGCGAACCATGGGTATTATGTGCGGCATTGGTGGTGATGAGCTTACCACCATCCTCACCGACAACAACGCCACGAGAATCAACCAGTACACCACCAGAACGCCAAGGGCCTAAAGGAGAATCACCAAAGGCATAGCGCAGGGCTGAGTTAGTATTGCCCAGGCCATACTCCTTACCAGAGTAGCCAGAGAAGACCATCACATACTTATTGCCCACCTGACGGATAGAAGAAGCCTCGAAGAAGTTGAAATCGAGGGGATTCTGTCCTTGATAGAGGGCCTTGTATTCACTACCAGCCTTGTCTAGCAAGCGTCCGTCAGCGCTGCTGGCAGGAATGAATGGGTCAATTAGTTCGGTACCCTCACGCTTGCTGTACATGGTATTCTGGTCGAGCTCACAGGCAGTAGAATGCTGGAAACCATAGAATACGTATGCACGATAGCCCTTGTCGAAGTCTTTATCCTTCTTATTGGTAATGGTCTCAATGAATACTGACGGGTCGAAGTCGATGAGCGATCCCGGCAGACACTGCGTACCATCAGCTGTCAAGTTGATGGGAGTGAAAGGACCATTGGGACGGTCACCCTTACATACCATCGGCACACGGCGCCAGCCACGGCTATGAGGATAGAGCCAATAGGTTTTCTTACCCGTAGTTTTATCAACAGTCTCTACGAGATCAGGGGCATACATGGTATCCCACTGTCCATTAACAAACCACGTAAAGATAGGACCCTCATCACGCCACTGGCTGAGGTCCTCGACAGGTGCCGACCACATACGGATATCGGGTCCACAGTAGGCGGTATAGGTTACATCGTGCGAACCTATAATATAGGCACGATATTTTCCTGGCTGATCGGGGTCTTCAAACACACGAGGCTCACCATCGGGCAAGTGCTCCCACAAAGGGAGATAAGGATTCTGTGCGTTAACCGCCATAACAGCCGTCAGCACAAGGAATTGTAGGAATAGTCGTTTCATTATAATTCAGTAATTGCGATTATTTCTTCTGAGCTTTGACTTCATTGAGGAACTTGACCATCTTCTGCAGATTTTCCTCAGTATACATAGCAGGACCACCATGACTACCCTCTGCAGGGAATGTTCCCTCGGTCTTCACGCCAGCAGCCTTCAAAAGTTCAAAGAACTTCTTTCCTTGACAACCAGGAACAACGTTATCTTTCTCGCCATGGAAGATAATAATGGGAGGATTCTTCTTGTTCACATAGTACACAGCACTGAGCCCCTTGTACTTATCCGGCTCTTTATCCAACTTTGACTTGAGCAGAACATCCTCAGGGCTATTATTACCCATCTGCATGTGTTCGCCACAGTCCATGTCTGTCAGGTCAACAGGACCAGACCAGTCGCAGGCTGCGTTAACAGTGCTGGGTTGGTTGGTATAAGCACCCAAATTACCTTCCAGGTCTATCGTCACCTGGCCAAATGTAGCGGTTTTCATACCACTGGTAGTTGCAGCGACAGACGACAGATGGCCACCACTGGAGAAACCACTGGTAGCGATGAAAGAGGGATCGAAATGATATTTCTTAGCCTCACCACGCACAAAGCGGATGACGGCACGGATATCGTTAATCTGGGCAGGCCACTCAGCATCCATGCTGGAACGGTGGTTAGGACATACAACTGCAAAGCCATTGTCAAGCAAGGTCTTCACGATGGTTCCAAGGTCGGCCATACCCTTACTGCTATTGCTAAACCATGCACTACCATAGATATGAATAACTACAGGATAGCTGGCAGCAGCCTTCTTAGGCAGATAGATGTCACAAGTATGATAAGCCTTGTCATCGCCTGCATAGTTCACATCCTTCCACTCCTGAGAGGTCTCTAATTTCACTTGAGGAGCCTGGAAACCACCAAAGCCACCTGCGGGCTGTGCCATAGCGCCAACGGCTGCCAGACAGATTACGAATGTTGATAATAATGTTTTCTTCATAGTTAGTTTTTACTTAAATTGCCAATAGTCGAGGCGTACATCCCCCTGTGCCTTGTCGAAGCAGAGGTAAAGGTCGTGGACACCAGTGGCTCCGTTCACCTTTGCAGTAAATGCCTTATATTTCTCAACAGAACCAGTGCTCTTGATAGTTGCCGTACCGATGGCCTCGCCTTTCACATTGTCGAGACGCAGTGTAACTGTGCAACCAGCTTGAGCGGCAGCGGCAGCAATAATACTGAACTGCTTGGCACCCTTGCCGAAGTCGACACCACGCAAACGGATGTACTCACCATCGTTGATGTCGAAGATATACATGTTACGCTTACCGGTAGATGCTGGCATGTCTTTAACAACACCTGTATTGGCAATACCCATCTTGGCAGACTTCAGACCATAGCCCCAGTTCATTGTCTCAGCCTCTACACGACGGTAGGGGTTCAGCCAGTGCAGCTGCTTCATGGGTTTCTGATCCATCCAGTAGGGCACCTCCTGAATGGTACCGTCGGCATTGTAGGTAATCTCAGTAGCTGAAACACTGCGACGCTCATGGTGTACATAAGTATCTAGATGCATCAGGTCATAGTTCTGACCAAAGACATACGAATGCCCTTTGAAGTCACAGATACCTGGGTGGTTACCACGGTCACGCTGAGTGGGCTTCATAATATAGCCCTTCCACTCCCATGGTCCCGTAGGCGAGTCACTCATAGCATAGCCCAGTGCCTCAGGACAGCAGGTCGAGGCGAAACCAAGGTAGTAGTGGCCATTACGCTTGTAGAACCAAGGACCTTCCTGATAGTTGGGGATATGTGGCAACTTGGTGACGCCACTGGTCAGTGAGGTCATGTCATTGCCCAGCTTAGCCCAGAATGTATGGGGATTGCCCCAGTACATATAAGCCTGACCGTCATCATCGGTATAGACGCTGGGATCGATATCATACCAATTCGACTGATCCCATACCAGCGGTTTACCGAGGGGGTCCTTAAAGGGTCCATAAGGTGAGTCAGCCACCAGCACACCGATTCCATGACCATGCAATGGAGCATAGAGATAGTACTTGCCATTGCGCTCTACTGTCTGGATTGCCCAGGCACCATTCTCACGAGAGCGCCAAGAGAAGTCCTTCAGTGAAGCTACAGCACCGTGCTCAGTCCAGTTGACCATATCGGTAGTTGACCACAACAGCCAGTCATACATAAAGAAACCGGCTGATGACTTCTCGTTCTCGTCGGGGATATCCTCAGGAGAGGCGTCGTGCGACGTATACAAGAATAAGGTATCACCGATAACCAGTGGTGAGGGGTCTGCAGTATACTTGGTCTGGAACAACGGCATGTTGACCTGTTCCATTCCTGCCATCTCCCACCAGTCGAAGTTGAAGAGCTTCGGACCTTTGCGCCCCTTGAAGACCAGATACAGGTCACGGGTATGCAGACGAGAGGGATAGCTGTCGAGGGCTGCCAAATCGGTTGTAACGGTCTGCCATTTCTCCCAGCCACCAGTGCCAGGAACATCCAATGTGCCGAGGAGTTTACCGCCAAGACTATCCAGACGAATCTCTATCTGACCACCACGCAAGCCACTGGCTACACGGGCAGTGAAGGTACGTGGTGTCTTGTAGCAGAGGTGTACATTCTGCAGCTTGATATAGTCACCATTATGGATATCGCTGACATAGACACCCACTTCGTTATTCTGTTCAGTCTTCACGCCCTTTGAGAACGCCATGGTCTCAGCCTCCACCTTACGGTAGGGGTCGAACTTAGCAATGGGCTTCACACCTTCGTCAGTAGGCATGATGGTGGGGAAGCTACCGTCAGCATTGTACTTAAACTCCTCCACAGCCACACTACGGCCAAAGCCGCCACCATTAGGCAGCTTGCCGGTGTGGTAGAAGAAGTAGGAATGCCCCTTAAAGTCGGCCACACCACAGTGGTTCGTAAATGACTTGGTATCTGACAGCGGCATAATCTCGCCAGCATACTTCCAAGGACCTGTGGGGTGCGGTGCCGTACTATAGCTGATATGCTCAGGAACACCACCAGCAGCATAAAGCAGCTGGTAGGTGCCGTTGCGCTTGGTCAGCCAAGGGCCTTCCACGTATGAGTCTTTATACTTCTTTCCTTTCTCACGTTTGCTCATGATAGGACCGCCAAAGGCTTCCTCTGTCATGTCCAGACGTCCTAATTCACCACTATATGATATCATATCACGATTAAGCTTCAGGTAATAGCACTGTGGATTACCCCACATCAGCCATGCCTGACCGTCATCGTCAATCATCACAGTCGGATCGATATGGTCCCAAGAGCCGTTCTCAAAGAGTGGCTTGCCAAGGGCATCACGGAACGGACCCGTAGGAGAGTCACTGACAGCGACACCAATAGCCATACCATTCGACAGCTTCGAATGAGCACAGATATACCAGTAGAACTTACCATCACGCTCAATGGTCTGTGAGGCCCAGGCACGGTCGTCAGCCCAAGAGAAGCTTTCCAAAGCCAATGGCGAACCATGATCCTGCCAGTTGACCATATCTTTGGTAGAGTAGACGCGCCACTCCTGCATCCAGAAAAAGTCAGCATTGTCTTCGTCATGGCCTGTATAGACATACATGGTACCATTGTGCACCATCGGTGCAGGGTCACTGGTAAACCATGTTTGCACAAAGGGATTCTGCGCCAGACAGAAGGAAGAGGCGAGAGGTAAGAGAGATGAGAAAAGAAGTCGTTTCATCATATTATTCTATTAGTGATTGCGAAGATTCCATTTAGAGTTGTCACTGCTAAAGTCGTAGACGGCCAGCGTCGGCGTACTGTCGGCTGCTGAATAGAGACAATAGCGTGTGTTGATGTCCTCCATGCCGGGGATCTGCTTAGGCATGATGCGGTAAGTACCGTCAGTTAGCTGCTCAATGCGCCAGAGCTGCTCGTTACCACCATGATAGGCAACAGCTGCCAACTCCTTGTCGGCTGTAGCTGTCAAGGCGCGCTCAGTACCAGCAATGGTAATCTTAAAATAGGGGTTGCTTGCATAACCACCAGCCTCAGGGACGGCAGTAATGGTCCACTGCTGGTGAGGACGGAACATATAGTCGCTGCAACGTACTGCCACGGGAGCATCAGCGGCAGGCCATGTGCTGACAACATCCTCTAACTTCTGGTTGGGTACAGGCTTGATAGGCTCCTGATTCTGGTTGCGGTTACCAAAGCCACCACGACGCTCCTGCTGGATTCGTACGAAGTCAACAGCCATCTCCAATGAATAGCCACGACGCTCAGACTCAATCTCGAAGGTACCGCCACGGAGACGCTCACCGGCTACTGGCCAACCGTTCTTCCATACGATAGGACGAACAGCAAGAACGCTACGGCCACCCATATCGAAGTCTGCCTCCCAGTGGAACGACATTACCTCAACACCCTCGTCAATGATGTAACGGCCAAAGTGACCGGCACCGGCGCAACGGTCGCCAGCAGCAATGACTAAACGGCCACCACCATGGAACATATCACGACCGACATTATCTACATAAGGACCTTCTACAGAACGAGAACGGCCCACTACGATATTATAGGTAGAGTTAACACCGTCACAGCAGGTTCCGTGAGTGCCCAATAGGTAGTACCAGCCGTCCTTATACATCAGGGCGCTGGCCTCGCAGTCAATCGCTACATCTTTCTCTACGTTGCCTTTGACACGCTCGCCAGTCTTCGGGTCGAGCTCAATGAGGCGGATATTACCAAAATAGGTACCATAGGTAGCCCACAGGCGACCAGTAGTAGGATCTAGCAACAGACAGGGATCGATGGCATCGCAGTCCTCCATACCGTCGGACGAAGCCACCTCAATAGCTGTTGACCACTTGAAATCTGGAGACTTCGGGTCAAGAGTTTTGTTCCACATGGTGAGGATGCGACCGTTATGGCCACCGAAGAGGCCACCACCTGTAGCACCATAGATGCAGAGATAGCGGTCACCAATCTTCAAGACGTCGGGAGCAGCACCACCACCGGGGCGCTCAGCACCACTGTGCCATGACCAGCCGTCGTCAGAAATAATGCCTCCCCCACCCGTTCCAAAGGTGTACCACTTACCGTCGCACTCAGCAATTGTCGAGGGGTCGTGGATATAAGGAGCACCCGTTTGGGCTGTGAGTAATGTATAATGTGAAATGAGTAATGATAAACTCAGAATTATCTTAGCTTTCATAATTAGCGGACATTAATTGTATAGTTTGTAACAGGTTTCCCTTGCTCGTCAATGAAACGGGCACACAGATCGCTCAGACCAGGACCGTTGACCAGCGCAAAGCGTAGCACGTTACGCCCCTTCTTCAGCGTCAGACGCTGTGATACACAGTCGTCCTCCACCATACGGCGGTCACCATCCAGTGTCAGCACGCGTTCACCATTGAGCCACCACATTGAGGCGCCATTTGAGCCGATAGCCAGACGGACATCGGACATCTCTTCAGGACAGTCGATGACGGTGACACCCCAGAAGAGAGAGTTGTAAGGCTGACAACCGTACGACTCAGCAAAACGGAATACCTTGACATTATAGCTCTCACTCTCCAGTGCATGCCAGCGCAGGCTCTGTTTAACCTCTTTGGTCTGTACAGGTCCCATCTGCATTCTCGTATCTCTTGGACCTCCTGCCTGTGTGATTCCTGTAGCAGTCACCTTCTCACCATCGCGGGGCAGTTTCTTATTATCAAACTGACCCTTGAAATACAGTTTAGAGAGGTTCTCATTCAGATAGCTATCAGTCAGGATAGTATTAGAGCGTACGTTATAGTCAATGGGCTCCAACAACATCCAGCGACGGATAAAGCCGTTGGCATCAGGCTGTGCAGCCGTAGCATTGGCAGCAACAGGCTGGAAATAGTTATTGCGGTTCTTAAACAGGATCCAGTTGATGCTGACATCAGCATCGCCCTCACAAGTAACGACCAAATCCGTAACACCCTTAGGAACATATTCCAAAGAAGCCGTCTGTGTCAACCATTGATTACTCTGGTCGCGACGGAACATACCCATCTGACTGACAACATTCATCGGAATGCGTGCAATGATCTTACCTTTGGCACTCTTCTCACGAATGCAGAACTCGGTATTGCCACCAGCCTTCGCATTTACAATGAGATAAGCGTCACCAAGGGGGGTGAAGTCTACATCGTTATACTGCAGCCAGCTACCTTTGACAGGAAGAGTAGCCTGATAGCCACGGAAAGTCTTAACAGTATCTATCAATGCTGTCGTCACATCGCTGCTAGCAGTGCTGAATCGGTCTATCTCAATCTTCTCAGTAGCCTTATTGATACCCACGCCACGCATGGTCTTCTTCACATCCTTGATGGTACCATCGGGATTGAAGTACAGCTTATCAATCTGTACAGAGCGACGCTTATCGTCACGGGGTGAGAAAGCGTTCTGATGATAGAACAGATACCACTGGCCCTTATAGTTGACGATGCTGTGATGGTTTGTCCAACAGCCATTCTCGTGCTCCTGCATGATGAGTCCCTTATATTCGTAAGGACCCATTGGGTTCTTACTCATGGCATAGCCGAGCACCTCAGTATTCTCTCTGACATAAGGATAGGTCAGATAATACCAACCATTAGCCTCAAAAGCGAATGGACCCTCAGCCTGACGGCTGGGCAGTCCCTTCAAGCAGTTGACACCATACATCTCAAACTCACGATTGCCAAACTTCACCTTCTCCTTAGGAGTATCGTCAGCAAGTTCCTTCATATTGGGCTTGAGTTTGGCACAACGGCCAGCCCCCCAGAAAATATAAGCGTTACCGTCGGAAGCCAAGAGCACACAGGGGTCGATACCACTGATACCCTTGATAGGCTCTGGTTCACAGATGAATGGTCCTTCAGGACGGTCAGCAACAGCTACACCAATACCAAAGCCCATACCCGACTTGGGAGCTGAGGGGAAGTAGAAATAGTACTTACCATTACGCTCGACACAATCGGGAGCCCACATGGAATAGGAATCAGGACGCACCCAGGGAACTTTGTTCTGGGTAACAATCACTCCGTGATCTGTCCAGTCGGTCAGGTTCTCTGAAGAGAATACATGGTAGTCCTCCATACAAAACCAATCCTGTCGCTGGCCAGCAGGCGGCAGGATGTCGTGCGACGGATACAGATACACCTTATTATTAAATACGCGTGCCGTAGGATCGGCAGTGAACTGGTCGCGAATAATAGGGTTCTGTGCTTGGGCAGCAGATGCCGCCAAGCACAGAACAACAGTTGATAATATAGTTTTTCTCATTCTTATTTCTTAAACAATAGTGGAGCCATTTCCTTCAGACTACGACGCCATGTCAGGAACTCATGAGCGGTACCTTCTGATACCAAACCGTGAGCATTGAAACCAGCAGCCTTCAGTGCTTCTACACTCTTCTTGATACCTTCTGGATTCTCTTTATCACCACAGCTCTCGAAGATTACCTTCACAGCCTTTGGATCCTTAATCTCTTCAGGCATATAGGTACCGCCGCTCAGCAGTCCCCAGTATCCGAACACCTCAGGACGACGCAGAGTGATGAGCTTAGTAGTCATACCACCCATAGACAGACCTGCCATAGCACGGTTCCACTTGTCAGCCTTGGTCAGGAAGTTTGCATCAACATAAGGAATCAGCTCGTCAACGAGCACCTTCTCGAACTCCTCGGCAGTGAACTTACCGATGGTACCGAACTTGAAGTCATTAGTAAGACCGTAAGCCATCACGATGATGAAGGGCTTGATCTTACCCTCGGCAATCATGTTATCCATAATCAGGCCAGCTTTACCCTGTACAGGCCAGCTGGTCTCGTTCTCGCCCCAGCCATGCTGCAGGTACAGTACAGGATAACGTTCCTGCTTACCTTTTACGAGTTTGCCATAGCCATAAGGAAGATAGACAGTAGCCTCCTGCATCTTGCCCAGACTCTTTGAGTAGAACAGTATCTTCTGCATGTTACCATGAGGAATATCAGTACGCTCAGCGTAGAAATCCTGATCAGGAGCAGGAATCTCGATACCACTCTCCCAACGGCAGCTGCCAAAATAGTTATGTGTACCAGGATCGTTGAACACGCCACCATCGATGGTCAGATGATAGTAGTGAAAACCAGGATCCATAGGACCTTCGGTAGTACCAGTCCAGAAGCCATCCTTACCCTTGCGCAGTACCGTACCGCCACGGCCACCAAGACCGAGGCTAACGATTACCGACTTAGCATCAGGAGCCTCTACACGGAAACGGGCATAACCCTCGCTATTAACCATAGGATACTGCTGTCCTGGCTGGTTGCAGGGATTGGGTACGAAGTCCTCCTTGGGCTGAGCATTGTCAAGCTTAGCATCGAAGTTCTTGATAGCATAGTAAGCCTGCTTGGGCTTGTAGTTCTCGTCGAAAGGCAGTGGATGGTTGTTGACACCTAGCCAAGAGTCACGGTCACCGAGATTCCACAATGTCACACAGTCGATGACATCCTTATGCTTACGGAAAATCTTAAAGATACGGTTGTACTGATCAGTCAGCAGGGTGTTCATATAGCCAGCAACAGGCTTGGCCTCACCACGAGAGAAGCGCAGCTGACCACCCATCTCGGTATTCATACGGATATCGAGCTCAGTGACATGGATATGCTTCACGATGGTTGAGTACTTGGTGATAGCAGCGTCGATATCCTCCTCTGTAGGACCATATACATTGTAGTGTCCCTGCATACCGATACCATCAATGGGTACGCCGGCATCCTTCATCTTCTTTACCATGTCATAGATGCGGTCACGCTTGCCGGGGTCACACTCGTTGTAGTCGTTATAGAACAACAGAGCGTTGGGGTCTGCTTCACGGGCAAACTCGAAAGCCTTGGCAATGAACTCGTCACCGCAGAGCTTAAAGTGGCGGCTCTGGCGATAAGGGCTGCCAGGGGTGAACTTACCGTTAGCGAATGAAGGACGAGGATTGTCCTCAATAGCCTCATTCACAACGTCCCAGCAATAAACAACATCCTTATAACGGTTCACAACCGTATGGATGTGCTCACGCAGGCGCTCGTAGAACACCTCTTTTTTCACTTCCTTACCCTTTTTGTCTGTGAACATCCAGTCGGCAAACTGAGAATGCCAGCACAGGCAGTGACCACGCAACTTGATACCATTCTGGCGGCAGAAGTTGGCAATCTTGTCGGCCTTTTCAAAGTTCCATACACCCTCTTTAGGATGCATTTCACCAGGCTTCATATCGTTCTCAGCAGTGATACTGCTAAACTCACTCTTCACCAGAGCAATCTGGTTTTCATCGCTTACGTTGCGCTGGTTGAGGGCAACGCCAATTAAAAAATAGTTCTTGTAGGCATCCTTCAGTTTTACCGTTGGATTGGGATCGGCGGGTGCTCCCCACTGTGCCCAAGAGCCCAAACAATTCATGGCCAACACGATGGCCAAAGCAGTCTTAAGAGTCTGTTTCATTCGTTGTGTGATAGTTTAGTTAATAGTTTAAATTATTACGCTTGCAAAGTTACAAAAAGAAAGTAACACCGGCAATTGCTGGTGTTACAAACTCTTTGGCTGATGTATCATGAACAGACAATCCGTTTCTTATTGTCAGAATAGAATGGTCTGCTTCTTTCCATCATAACGTACTACCTGCTGTTTACCATCAGGCAGTACAACAGTAAACTGGCGATTTTCCAGCATACCAGGATAGGTTCCTTGGCGGTCGCTGATGGTCAGTGTACGTGTATTTTCATTCCAGCTAAACTGGATGACACTGTAGGCTCCTTTCTCATAGTTATAGTTGTCGCCTTCATCTTCGTAAAGCATGAAGCTACCATCTGCACCTGGATAGATACGCAGTTCCAGGTTATCCCAAGCCTTTTCACCGACATACTGCATCTCAGGACCCAGTGGCAGGATGCTGCCGGCACGTACAAACATCGGCACACGGTCAAACGTCGTCTCCAAGGTCACACGCTGTCCACCCTTATACTGCATGTTCGTCCAGAAGTCATACCATTTAGCGCCCTTGGGAAGGTACTTTACAGCCGTTTGGGGCGCAGCCCAATCAACTTTCAAATGTCCACTTTCAACTGTCAACTCATTGCGGTCCCATCCCGTCATGGCATCGGTACGGATAATTTTCTCTTCTGTATATTGCGGATTAACGATGGGGGCAGCCAAGATGCTATGGCCAAACATAAACTCGTCGTTCACGTTCCACACCGTTTTATCCTGTGCAAAGTCCGCAAACAACGGACGCATATAGCTATCATTGTTAGAGGTTACCTGCCATGCGATACTATATAGATAAGGCAGCAGACGATAGCGCAGACGAATCTGCTTCTCAATAGCATCATAGACAGGCTCACCCTTCTTGCCAAATTGCCAGATTTCGCGGGGAGCATCAGCACCATGGCTGCGGAATACAGGACAGAACAAGCCATATTGCATCCAGCGTACATACAATTCCTGATATTGAGGATTGCGAGGTGCCGAGGCGGGGCCAAGAGTATTGTAGGCATTACAGAAAAAGCCACCAATATCCGTATTAAAGTTGGGATTACCCGTCAGTGAGTAACTCAGGCCTGCAGGCACTTGTTTGCGCAACATATCCCACGACGAGTTCACATCACCACTCCACATATTAGAGCCGTAATGTTGCTGACCGGCATAGCTCGAACGCGTCATGATAAACACACGCTTACCACGGTCGTCTTTACGCTGCGCCTGATAGATGCCACGAACAGTCTCCAATGGGAAGGCATTGCGCTGCGAACGCCATGTACCACCATAGACAGGGTGAGCATAGTCAGACTCTCTGGGATTGAAGAAGTCGGGGTCGGTAGAGTCCATCCACCACGCATCAGTGCCATAGTCATAGAGGCGCTTTAGGTGATTCCAGTAGATGGCACGGGCCTCAGGGCTGAAAGCATCATACACCTTCACTCCAGAAGGATAGTCCTTACGCGGTGGCCAGATATGTGACAAACCACTTTGCGGCCATGTCTCAAAGGGCAATAGCAGGTCCTTCTCTGCCAGTTCACGATACTGTTGAGTTTGTGGACCGAAACTCGCCCAAATGCTAATCATAAAATGGGCATGCTTGGCATGAACGTTCTTGATCATCTGAGGACCATTGACAAAATCTTCTGACAAGAAATCCATGGCATTCCACAGATAGTTAGAGCCCCAATACTGCCAGTCCTGGATGATACCGTCCAGAGGCACCTGCAAAGCACGGTACTGGTCAACGATGCTCTCTGTCTCAGCAGCGGTCTTATAGCGCTCCTTCGACTGCCAGAAGCCGTAGGTCCACAGTGGAAACATGGGTACATCACCCGTAAGATGGCGCATCTGGGCGATGACACCGTCAGCACTGCCGCCATACATAAAGTAGTAGTCAACACCCTGGCCGGCCTCAGAAGTGAATGACATTCCCTCAGCATTATCCTTAAACAACGTGGGCGAATAGTTTTCCCAATAGATACCCCAGCCCTTGATGCTCTGCAACACGTTCTGGAAGTCCTCTAGGTTCGACTGCTCCATACGTTTCGTCTCACCACGACGGTTCATCTTACCGTTCTGGATGGTACCCAGGCCGTAGATAGCCTCATCCTTGTCAAGGAAGAAACTCTGACTGACCTCGAACTCATTCTCGTTCTTACGCACCATACTGATGCCCTTTTCCTTCAGAAGCACCTTACCCTTATTCGTCATAAAGACCAGAGTCTCCGTCTCGGGTTCGAGCTTTACCGTCAGTTCGCTACTCTTCCACGTGTTACCTTTCTGTGTCACCTCCACCTGTTCAGGCTTTGCAATGACAACAAGGCTCTTGGTAGGTTCACCTTTTACTACATGCACAATGGAGGGTGTCATAAACTCCACCTTCATTTCCTGCGCCCAAGCAACTGTTGCCAACAACAGAGTGGCGGTCATCAATAGACTCTTTTTCATTATATCTTCAGCTTATAGGTTTTTCCTGCAGTGGTGTCAAGGTCATACTCATAGACTGTGGGCACAGCTTTTCCCTTCACCTCTTTCAGTTCAGGTGATTGCAATGGCTGCTTGATAGTTGCGGGAGCAAGCAGCTCATTGGGGCAGTCACCCTGGGCAGGACGCAGCCCCTTACCCTTCAAGGGTACATACGAGCGCACACGCAGCGTGCCACCGATGGAACTACGGATGCTTGCCGAACGAAGCTTACCTTCGCTCCACTCCTCGTCAACAATGAAACCGCCACGGGCTCTCAATCCCTTAACGCTACCGTTCTTCCACTCATCAGGCAGGGCAGGCAACAAGTGTACAGCACCATCGTGACTCTGCACCAGCATCTCACAGATACCAGCTGCCACGCCAAAGTTACCATCTATCTGGAAAGGTGGATGAGCATCAAACAGGTTTGGATAGGTTCGTCCGTCAGGATATTGTCTCATCTTGCTGTCATCAGGCAACAGGCGGAGCATATTCTTGATTATCAGGAAGGCATGGTTGCCGTCCAACAGGCGTGCCCACAAGTTTGTTTTCCATCCAAGACTCCAACCGGTAGCTTGGTCGCCACGCTGGGTCAGCGTGGTGGCAGCAGCGGCATATATGTCAGGATGAGTAAACGGTGATACTTGATTAGAGGGATATAAGCCATAGAGATGTGACACATGACGATGCTGGTCGTTGGGGTCGTCACCATCCCACAGCCATTCCTGTAACTGACCATACTTACCAATCTGCATGGGAGGCAGCTTGGCAAGGGCTGAAGTAAGACAGCTGATATACGAAGCATCCTCACCCAGGATACGGGCGGTCTGAGCCGTCTGACTCAGCACATCGAAGACAATCTGGTTATCCATCGTAGAACCGGCCGTCACTGTGGTATGTTTACCAATCGGTCCATGTTCAGGAGAAACCGTCGGTGCTGTCACCAGCCAGCCATATTTTGGATGGGGCTGCAGGTAGTCCAACAGGAAGTCGGCAGCACCCTTCATCACCGGATAATAGTCACGTAGCAACTGCTTGTCACCCGTAAATAGATACTGCTGCCAGATATGCGTTGTCAGCCAGGCACCACCCGTGGGGAACATACCCCAAGTTGTACCGTCAATAGGTCCGGTCACGCGCCACAAATCGGTATTATGATGTGCTACCCAACCCTTACAGCCATACATTACCTGTGCCGTCTTACGTCCCGTCTCACTGAGGTCACGCGTCAAGGTCAGCAGAGGCTCCTGATTCTCAACGAGGTTACCCACCAGCGATGGCCAGTAGTTCATCTCTGCATTGATATTGATGGTATATTTCGAGTCCCACATGGGATAGACCTTATCATTCCACATACCTTGCAGGTTAGCGGCCTGACCACCAGGCTGCGACGAAGATATTAGCAAGTAGCGACCGTATTGCATCATCAGCGCCACGAGTCCCAAGTCGCT
Source organism: Prevotella sp. (assembly GCA_024692385.1). Lineage (GTDB taxonomy): Bacteria > Bacteroidota > Bacteroidia > Bacteroidales > Bacteroidaceae > Prevotella. Next base: position 16,123 of record JAILMS010000176.1, read on the forward strand.
ACCGTCAAAGCGTGCCAGACGCTGGTCAGTAGGAAGAGAACTTGTAGTACTAGTCTGACTAGCCAATTCAAGGCTTACCCTGCCATATTGTTCCTGGTATTTCTGCAGATGAGCTTTCAGCAGTTGCTTATAGCTCTTTCCCTGCAAGGCAAGCAGGGTGTTCTCATTCTTCTGAGCAGGATTACCACTAATGTCGTGGTAGTTAACATAGTTGGTGGCAGCCACGATATACAACGTAGCTGTCGTAGCATGGGTGATACTGGTTCCACTGCAACGGCCATCGGTCTCTATCTTCACACGACACTCAGCAGTAAGACTGCCTTTGATTCCCTCGTGCTCCGCATTCTTTACCGTAGCCGTCAAGATACCATCGCCAGTTTCAACTTTGTTTTCCAACGGACTTCCAAAGTTGACATCAAACGACAAGGCCCCCTTCTTGCTGGCAGTCAGTCGTACGATGACGGCATGATCTGCCAAAGAGGCGAAGACGGTACGCTCATACTTCACACCGTTATAAATATAAGAGGTGGTATTCACAGCATCACCGATATTCAGTTCACGGCGATAGTTCGTAACCTCCTGATGACCTAACGACAGCTTCACACTACCCAATGGCAGGAAGCGCATACCGTGAGGACCCTTGAAGAAGTTCTGGTCGATGATTTTATGGGCAGCCTCTTCCTTACCGGCAAAAATGCTGTCGCGCACCTCCTGCAGGTGTGCCTTTGCTGCAGGACTGTCGTTGTCATGGGGTGAGCCACTCCAGAAGGTCTCTTCGTTGAGTTGTATCTCCTCGGTATCGGTACCGCCATAAATCATGGCACCCATCTGTGAGTTACCGACAGGCAATGCTTCCAGCCAATGTGTGGCGGGTTTGTCATACCACAGGCGGTAGTTCTGTGCCGACATCGGCAAGGAACACACCAAAGAGAGTGCTACTAATAGTTTTTTCATATTGGATAGGTTGTTGATTATTGTATTTGAACAGTCAGGCAATTCAGGTCTTTGTCCAAAGAACTATTACCCACCAGCACCTCGTACTTACCAGGCTTCACACGCATGGTATTGGTCTCGCTATCCCAACCCTCAAAGCTCTCGCGACTGAGAGATATCGTCTCAGAAGTCTTCTGTCCAGCCTTTACACTGACACGCTTGAAGGCACGGAGTGTCTTTAATGGTCCCTCCTTATCAGCCTTATTACGGATATACACCTGTACTATCTCTGTACCGTCACGCTTGCCAGTGTTCTTAACCGTAAAGTTGATAGCGATGTCACCGCCATTTACAGTACTGCTGGCCTCTCCCACCTCGAAGGTAGTATAGCTCAGACCATAGCCGAAGGGGAACAGGGCATCGTTGAAGTAACGATAGGTACGTCCCTTCATAGAGTAGTCCTCATAGTCGGGCAATTGCTCAGTACGCTTATAGAAGGTGACGGGCAGCTTACCGCTGGGGTTGACATCACCGAAGAGCACGTCAGCAACAGCCGCTCCACCTTCCTGACCAGGATACCATGCCTGTACGATGGCTTCACACGTCTGCGTTTCAGGCTCCAGAGCAATAGCCGAACCGGAGCAGTTGACGAAGATGACCTGCTTACCGGCAGCCTTCAGTGCCTTCAGGAACTCACGCTGCACCTTAGGCAGCTCGATATTGGTACGGTCACCACCCTTGAAACCTTCGATATTAACGGGCATCTCCTCACCTTCCAAGCTGGGAGCAATACCTCCGACAAAGATGACCTTGTCGATACCCTTCAGCTGAGCTATCGTCTGCTGATAGTCAATGGGCAACTCACGGGCGATATTGATTTTCATGCCAGCACCCCAAGTCTTAACGGTCTTGAAGCGTACCTCAATCTGATACTTCTCGCCAGCCTTTGCATTCAGTACGGTACGGGTCGGTGTAGAACGCCATATACGGTGATATTCCTTACGTTGACCATTCACCAGCACCTCGAACTCACCGGTACCTTCTACGTTCAACACATATTCGCCAGCCTCCTTAGGGGCAAAGGTCGTCTCGTACTTGGCCGAGAAGTCCTCAATGGGCAGGTTAGCAGCAAAGACATGCATGCCATTAGTGGTCACGGCCAATGGCTTGGTATAGTATTCTGTTGTAAATGGCTTTCCCGCCATCTCCGTATTGTTCCAGAAAGTACCCTTCAAGCCCTTCTTACCATCTGGAGCAGTACATTCCGTAGCCATATGGCATTCCATTACCTTGTCATAGGTCAGGTCACAGCCCTGGGCATAGAAAAGGCTTTTAGCTGTTAGCTTTTGGCTATTAGCTTTCAACTTTCCACTTTCAACTTTCAACTTTTTGCAGATACCGTCAAGGATGGTCACGGTCTTATTAGGTGTACCATTATAGTTACCCCACATCATCGTTTCATTATTGGCGTTAGGACCAATAACTGCGATGCGCTCCTTTTTGTTGAGTGGCAGAATACTATTATTGTTCTGCAACAGCACAATAGTCTGGCGTGCCATATCCAAGGAGATCTTTGCAGACTCCTTCGTGCTCATAGCCGAATAAGGTATCTTCGACCACTCTACCAGCGACGGGTCATCCATCTCACCAAGGTCGAAGCGACCTTCCAACAGGCGGATGACGTGCTTGTCCACCTCAGCCTCACTGATAAGACCACGACGCACTGCCTCAGGAATACTACGATAGGCATAGCCATAGCCACACTCCACGTCAGTACCAGCCAGTGTTGCCTTAGCAGAAGCGGTAATGGGTGATGACGAACTCTTATGAGACTCATAAAAGTCACTGATGGCTCCACAGTCGCTGACCACCAAGTATTTAAAGCCCCACTCATCACGCAGAATCTGCTGTAACAGGCGATTAGAGCCACAACAAGGGTCATCATCCAAACGCTGGTAGGCGCACATCACCTCACGAACGTTACTTTTGGTCACCAGGTGCTTGAAGGCAGGCATATAGGTTTCCCAGAAGTCACGCACAGGTACATTAGTCAGGTTGGCTGAGTGGCGGGTGTACTCTGGACCGCTATGTACGGCATAGTGCTTGGCGCATGCCCACAGCTTACGGTATTTAGAGGTCTCAGGCCCCTGCAAGCCACGCACTACGGCATCACCCATCACACTGGTCAGGTAAGGGTCTTCACCGTAGGTCTCCTGGCCACGTCCCCAACGGGGGTCGCGGAAGATGTTGACATTCGGTGTCCATACCGACAAGCTGCGCATTTTCATATCCTCACCACCCAAGTCATACAGGCGGTGGTTATACTGTGCACGGAACTCGGTAGAGGCCACATCAAAGCACTTATACAGCAAGTCGGGGTTAAACGACGATGCCATAGCCACCGGTTCTGGGAACACGGTGACATTACCCATGTTGGCGGCACCATGAAGGGCCTCACTCCACCAGAAGAATTTCTTGATTCCCAGACGGGGAATAGCAGGACTCTCGTCCAGCATCAGCATCGCCTTCTCTTCTAACGTCAGACGACTGCACAAATCCTTAGCACGCTCGTTAGCCGACAAACTTGGGTTTTTGTACGGCAACTGCTGGGCAGCAGCCGACAGGCTACATGTCACAGCAAATATTATTAATAGTTTCTTCATGTTCTCAATCCCTCATTCTTTCATTTTCTCATTGCAACGCCACACTTTGAAGGTTTAGCTCGACGAAGTCAACCTTTAGGTCAAAGAATCTCTCATTTTTTTCGGTGAAGAGGAGACTCTTCGCCGAAAAGGTACTGTGACTGGTAGCCACCATAGTCCACAACAATCTTCTCAAAGACGATGCCGGGATGGCGGGGTACGATGGTCAGTTCATGGAAGTCCTTCTGACTGACGGGCAGCGTAACAGTCTTCTCCACGATGCGACGAGCCACAGCGGGATAGAACTCAGAGTACATATAGGGCTGACGGTCAACCAGTGTCTTGTTGAAGTTCACCACTTGTGGCTCTGATCCGTCGAGGCTCACGCTATACTCATAACCACCGACATTCAGGAAGTCAAGTGTCGACTTCACCACCACATGTACCGTTACCTGTGTGGGAGCATTAGCCGGCAGTTGGAAACGGTAGGTCAGTGAAGCCCCATCGACAGGCTTGGTGTATGGTGTCAACGCTACGGCACTACGGGTACGGCCATAGTCAGGATAGATGCTCCACTCCATACCATCGGCAGCCTTGCTGCTATAGAAGTGTTCAGCCTCCATCGCTACATAGCCGTGAACAGCGGTAAAGGTGTAGCCACCTGTCGAAGAATCGACGTCAACAGTAGCAGTTCTGGGCAGCATATCCTTGGGGAAGTTATCGTTCCAAGAACGATAGCCAATATGTTTCTGCGTCATCATACCATCCCACTTACCACCAGCCATCACCTTGTTATAGTCATGACAGAGCAGAGAGTCGCGACGGAAACAATCCTTCACACGCTCCGCCCATATATTGGCATCGGGTAAACCGAGGCTGGCAAGGTGTTGGTTCATAGCCTGCGCATAATACATATCATAGAGGTTGGCCATAGCTTGCACGGGGAAGAGCACGCTCTGGCGATAGGCATCAACAGCCTCAGCAGGAATCTCCTGCAATAGACGGAGCGCCTCACGCTCCAAACGGGCATAGTCGTCAGCCACCTTGCGCCACTCACCAGTAGCAAGGTTATAGGTACGAGCATCCAGCATCTCTGGTGTCACTCGAGCCATATACTGGCAGTTACGATTATAGACAGCAGCCACCTCATTCACCGTGCGCTCAGCAGTTCCGTCGCCGAGTACTTCGCGGAAGAAGCGGGCGGTATGTTCCGTCACGTTCTGCTGAGTATATTCCTTGGGGTTCCATGCCATATCCATAAATAGTTGGATAGGATATTCCATGGGCTTCAGGTCGCCCACATTCAGTATCCACATACGCTGGATTCCATGGTCGTAGGCCAGCGACAGCTGCTCAAACATCTGTTGTGTCTGGGTCACATTCAACCACTTCGTATTTCGTGGTGCACCGACATAGTCAACGTGGTAGTAGATACCCCAACCACCCTTGCGGGCACGTTCTGCAGCAGTCGGCACACGACGGATGTCTCCCCAGTTATCATCACTGATCAGGATCATCACATCATCAGGCACACGAAGTCCGGCATCATAATAGTCTTGCACCTCCTTATAGAGTGCCCACACCTGCGTGGTCTTATTGGCAGGCTTTCCTGTCACCTCCTTGATAATCTTACGCTGGTTGTTGATGATGCGCTCCATGAGTTGGGTGTCAGCCTTGTCGCTCATCGCCTCGTCACCATCACCACGCATACCGATGGTTACTATATCCTCGGTACCCTTCATGCGTTCGATACCCTCACGGAAAAACTGATCGAGCTTAGTCTGATTCGTCTGATAGTTCCAGGCACCCCACTCTTTGCGATGACGGGCATACTCCTGATGGTTACGAGCCATCGGCTCATGGTGAGAGGTTCCCATGATAACACCCATCTCATCAGCAGTCTTCAAGTTTTCTGGATCATCGGCATAGAATGCCCAGCCCCACATGGCTGGCCATAGCATATTACCCTTCAAACGCAGAATCAACTCGAAGACCTTGCCATAGAAGCGGTGGTCACCATAGTCTGTACCAAAAGTATTCTTCACCCAAGAGGTAAGACAGGGGGCTTCATCGTTGAGGAACAAGCCACGGAACTCCACGGCAGGTTCACCATCCGTAAAAGTGCCAGGCAACACGCCGACATAGTCACGCTTCAGTACGGGTACATCCATCCACCAATACCAAGGCGACACGCCCATCTGCTGGCTCAGTTCATAGATACCGTAGACCGTACCACGGCGATCACTGCCGGCAATGACCAGCTGATCATCAATGGTGGTGATGATATATTTCTCACGTTTCCCTTTCAGGTCTTTCAATACTTTCTGCTTCACCAGTTGGTCGATACGCGGGTTACAGCCAACAGTACCAATCAAGATGGTAGGATTCTCACTCTTCGCGGGACTGACTCCTATGACACGGACAAAGTCCTGCTGCAGGTTAGCAACAGCAATCTGTACAGCCTTTGACTCCTGGTCACTATAACCAATACTTGCACCAATCAGTGACAATGCCCCACTCTGTTGAGTGAAACTTACAAAGCGCTCAGTGGCATTCATGGGAAT
>JAILMS010000177.1 GCA_024692385.1 Prevotella sp.
CGTGTCTCAGTACCAATGTGGGGGACCTTCCTCTCAGAACCCCTACTGATCGATGGCTAGGTGGGCCGTTACCCCGCCTACTGCCTAATCAGACGCATCCCCATCCCATACCGATGAATCTTTGCTCCTCGTTAGATGCCTGCAAAGGAGAACATAAGGCATTAATCCGACTTTCGCCGGGCTATTCCTTAGTATGGGGAAGGTTGGATACGCGTTACTCACCCGTGCGCCGGTCGCCATCTGAAATAGCAAGCTATCTCAATGCTGCCCCTCGACTTGCATGTGTTAAGCCTGTAGCTAGCGTTCATCCTGAGCCAGGATCAAACTCTACATTGTAATTTTTTTATGCTTCGCAGAAAAAATCTACAGCTTCCGTCGTCGCTCAGCATAGCTCAAGCAAGCTTGGCTCTGCATTCGCTCCTAGGAACCTTGTAAAATTCCTGCATGTTTTCTCTGTATGCTCAGAACGCTCATATCCGGTAGTATTTATCGAAGCTTGACGGTCTAGAATTACCCGAAGTATAAATACTTCGCTTCTTGTACTACTTCTCTGTTTTATGTAAGACTTTCAAAGAACTCTTTTCTTCAATGCCCCCGTCGCTGTTTTTAGCGCGAAAGCGGATGCAAAGGTACAACAAAATTCCGAAACACCAAAACTTTTAACCAACTTTTTTCAAGAAAAACAAAAGTTTTCGCATTTCATGACAATGCGAAAACTTATACACCTTATTATATATTATAAAGGAGAGATCTCTTGAAGGAGGACGAGCGGCATTTCTACTCGAAGATGTCTTCTAACGACTCGCCCTCATCGTCATCGGTGACGGCACCTTCCGCAGGACAAGGATTGAAATCTTTGGGGATATCAAAGACCTCGTCTTCGGTATATCCTAATGTCTTATCCTTATAGATGGATTGCATATAGTAGGCAAAGATAGGTAGTGCCATGGTAGCACCCTGACCCATCGTCATCGAGTCGAAATGGATGTCGCGGTCGTCGCCACCTACCCACATACCACTAACGAGGCGGGGGGTGAGTCCCATAAACCAGGCATCACTATTGTTATTGGTCGTACCGGTCTTACCACCAATCTGTGCCTTCAGTCCATAACGGAAGCGCAGGCGACCACCGGTACCGCCATCGACAACGGCTCTGAGCATATAGAGCATCTTGTGGGCACTCTGTTCGCTGATGACCTCATTCATACGGGGCTGGAACTGTGCGATAACATTGCCTTCGTTGTCTTCAATTCTGGTTACGAACATGTGGGCAGCACGGATGCCGTGGTTGACAAAGGCTGAATAGGCGCTGACCATCTCACCCACGGTGATATCGCAAGGTCCGAGACAGAGCGACATAGAGGGATGGATTTCCGGATTGCGGATGCCATACTCATGAAGCAGGGTGACGAAGGCTTGCGGATTGAGCTTGCTCATCAGATAGGCTGATATCCAGTTGTTTGACTGTTGCAAGCCCCACTTCAGGGTAACCATATCGCCATAGCGCGCCTTGCTGCTATTGCGGGGAGTCCACGGGCGACCAGCGACCATATAGGTCTGCTGCACATTGGGGGCCTCATCGCAGGGCGAGAAGCCATTCTCCATAGCCAGCGAATAGAGGAAGGGCTTGATGGTAGAACCGACCTGACGGCGACCTTCCATACACATATCGTAGGCGAAATGAGAGAAGTCCATACCGCCGACATATGCCTTGACATGACCATTCTGCGGACACATACTCATGAAGCCCGTGCGCAGGAAGGTCTTATAGTAGCGGATAGAGTCCAGGGGCGACATGATGGTATCGATTTCTCCGTGATAGGAGAAGACGGTCATCTCTCTCTTGGTGCGGAAGGACTCCATAATCTCATCCTCCGAAGCGCCCGATGCCTTCATGGCACGGTAGCGGTCGCACTGATGAACGGAGCGCATCATGATATTCTTGACCTGCTCTTCGGTAAGGCTGCCAGAGAAGGGTGCCGTCTTACGACCTTTCTTCTCCTTGGTGAAGGCGGGTTGCAGGAATTTGGCCACATGCTCATAGACTGCCTTCTCGGCATACTCCTGCATACGAGAGTCGATGGTGGTATAGACCTTCAGGCCATCGGTATAGACATTGTAGGGCTCACCGTCTTTCTTCTTATTCTTATTACACCAGCCATAGAGCGGATCGTTTTCCCAATTCAGCGAGTCGATATAGTATTTCACCATATTCCACTCAAAATAGTCTTTCCTGTCGGGGCGCTTGGCCATCATATAACGACGCAGGAAATCACGGAAATACTGCGCGATGCCGTCCTTATGGTCTGCGACATGGAACTTGAGTCCGAGGGGTACGGCCGACATGCTGTCGCGCTCAGCCTCAGAGATATATCCTGCCTTCTCCATCTGGCTCAACACCACATTGCGGCGCTCCAGGCTACGCTCCGAATGGCGCACGGGGTTGAAGTATGAGGGGTTCTTACAGAGACCTACCAAGACGGCGGCCTCCGTGGTCGTCAGGTCTTTGGGGTCTTTGCTGAAATAGGTATTCGAGGCTGTCTTGATACCTACCGCATTATGGAGGAAATCAAAATAGTTCAGATACATCGTAATGATTTCGTCCTTCGTATAGTTGCGCTCCAGCTTGACGGCTATCACCCACTCTATCGGCTTCTGCAACAGGCGCTCCATGACGCTATGTGCCTTCTCGGAATAGAGCTGCTTGGCGAGCTGCTGCGTAATGGTGGAGCCACCACCGGCACTCTTTTGTCCGAAGATGCCACGCTTAACGATGGCACGGCCAAGGGCAAAGAAGTCGATACCGGAATGGTCATAAAAACGGACATCCTCAGTAGCCACCAGCGCCTGAATCAGGGAGGGCGACAACTGGTTATAGTCTACCATGATACGGTTCTCACGGTTGTAGTTCCATGTTCCTAAGACTTTACCATCAGCAGAATACACCTGTGTGGCAAAGCGGTTGATAGGATTCTGCAAATCCTCAATGGGCGGCATATAGCCTATCCAACCTTTCTCAATAGCCATAAAACCCAGCGCAGCGGACAGCACCGCCAGGAACAAGAGTGTCCATAATGAACGGATGATTATCTTTTTCATCGTATAATTCTTCTTTGATGCGTGCAAAATTACAAATTTCTTCCGAATAATCGCACGTAAATCAGAATTTATGTGTAATTTTGTGGCATCAAAACCCAAACAAGGATGGAAAAGCATGATTTTGTAACGATTGCCGACCTCACTCGTGAGAAAATTCTCTACATGATTGAGATGGCACAAGAGTTTGAACGGCACCCCAACCGCGAACTGCTGAAAGGCAAGGTTGTTGCCACTTTGTTTTTTGAACCATCAACCCGTACCCGCCTCAGTTTTGAGACAGCAGCCAACCGCCTCGGTGCCCGCGTCATCGGATTTGCAGACCCCAAGATTACCAGTGGTACAAAAGGAGAGACGCTGAAAGACACCATCTCGATGGTAGCCAACTACGCTGACGTCATCGTGATGAGACACTTCATCGAAGGTGCTGCGCAGTATGCCTCGGAAGTGACGGAAGTACCTATCGTCAATGCAGGCGACGGTGCCCATCAGCACCCCTCACAGTGCATGCTCGACCTCTATTCCATCTATAAGACACAAGGAACGCTTGACAACCTTAATATATATCTGGTAGGTGACTTGAAGTACGGTCGCACCGTTCACTCCCTGATTATGGCCATGCGCCACTTCAACCCCACCTTCCACTTCGTGGCTCCCAAGGAACTGGCCATGCCTCAGGAGTATAAGCTCTACTGCAAGGAACACGGCATCAAGTTTACCGAGCACACCGCTTTCAACGAGAAGGTCATTGCCGACGCAGACATCTTATATATGACACGCGTACAGAAGGAACGCTTCAGCGACCTGATGGAATATGAGCGCGTGAAGAATGTCTATGTGCTGAACAACGAGATGCTACGCCTGGCGAAGCCCAATATGAAGATTCTCCACCCGCTGCCTCGCGTGAACGAGATAGCCTACGACGTAGACGAGAATCCGCACGCTTACTATATCCAGCAGGCTGGCAACGGCCTCTTCGCCCGCGAAGCCATCTTCTGTGATGTACTGGGAATCAGCCTTGACGAAGTTAAAAACGACAAAACCATTATCAAATGAACAAGAAAGAACGCTTGGTAGCCGCCATTGAGCAAGGCACCGTCATAGACCACATACCTACAGACAAGACGTATCAGGTGGCCAGCCTTCTGGGACTTTTCGACCTGAGCACTCCCGTCACCATTGGTTTCAACTACCCGTCACAGAAACTGGGCAGCAAGGGCATCATCAAGGTGTCTGACAAGTTCTTTACCGACGACGAGATATCACGTCTCTCCGTAGTAGCCCCAAAGGTCATTCTGAGCATCATCCGCGACTATGAGGTGGTAGAGAAGAAGACCGTAGAGACCCCCGCAGAGATTCGTGGCATCGTGAAATGCAACAATCCCAAGTGTATCACCAACAACGAACCGATGAAAACACTCTTCCACGTAGAGGACGGTCTGCTGACCTGCCACTACTGCGAGAAAGAGCAGGATATCAACAAGGTAGAACTCGTATAAGTCATACGATTTATGACGAGAACATTTGGTGGAACAATTTTTTTTAAGTACTTTTGCAGCACGTTTTGCACATCCCAATCAAAAACAGTATTATAACAATGGAAAGAGACAATCAGATTTTTGAGTTGATCGAGCAGGAGCACCAGCGCCAGTTGAAGGGCATTGAGCTCATCGCCAGTGAGAACTTCGTTAGCGACCAGGTCATGGAAGCCATGGGTAGCTACCTTACCAACAAATATGCGGAGGGTTATCCTGGCCACCGCTACTATGGCGGCTGTCAGGTAGTCGACAAGGTAGAGCAGTTGGCTATCGACCGCGTATGTAAGTTGTTTGGTGCTGAGTATGCCAACGTACAGCCCCACTCTGGTGCACAGGCAAACGCAGCCGTGCTGCTGGCAGTACTGAAACCCGGCGACTGCTTCATGGGCCTCAACCTGGATCACGGTGGCCACCTGTCACACGGTTCACTCGTCAACACCTCAGGTATTCTCTACAAGCCTGTAGGATATAATCTGAATAAGGAGACCGGTCGCGTAGACTATGACGAGATGGAGCGCCTGGCTCTGGAGAATAAGCCCAAGCTGATTATCGGTGGTGGTTCTGCCTACAGCCGTGAGTGGGACTACAAGCGCATGCGCGAGATTGCCGACAAGGTAGGCGCTCTCTTGATGATTGACATGGCTCACCCCGCAGGTCTGATTGCCGCAGGTCTGCTGGAGAACCCCGTAAAATATGCTCACATCGTAACCTCTACTACTCACAAGACTCTGCGTGGTCCTCGTGGTGGTATCATCCTGCTGGGCAAGGACTTCGACAATCCTTGGGGCTACACAACTCCAAAGGGCGTTGTCAAGAAGATGTCACAGCTGCTCAACAGTGCCGTATTCCCCGGACAGCAGGGTGGTCCTCTGGAGCACGTCATCGCTGCCAAGGCTGTAGCCTTCGGCGAGGCACTGAAGCCTGAGTTCAAAGAGTGGGCTAAGCAGGTGAAGAAGAACGCTGCCGTACTGGCCGACGAGCTGGTAAAGCGCGGCTTCGGCATCGTCAGCGGTGGTACCGACAACCACTCTATGCTGGTTGACCTGCGCTCTAAGTATCCCGACCTGACAGGTAAGGTGGCTGAGAACGCACTGGTTGCTGCCGACATCACCGTGAACAAGAACATGGTACCATTCGACAGCCGCTCAGCATTCCAGACCTCTGGTATCCGCCTGGGTACTCCCGCCATCACTACCCGTGGTGCTAAGGAGGACCTGATGATACAGATTGCCGCCTGGATTGAGGAGGTACTCAACGATCCCGAGAACGAGCAGGTCATCGCTAAGGTTCGCGGTGAGGTCAACGAGACCATGAAGAGCTATCCCCTCTTTGCATACTAAGAAATTGCATAGCACATATCAAAAAAATGAGAGCGAAGCATTGCGCTCTCATTTTTTTTTCGTATCTTTGCAAACAGAACAGGGAGCTGTGCCGGTTCGATCGGGATACTCATCAAATTACATTGAAAACCGAGCTGACTCCTCTTGTCAATGGCGGGCCACAATAAAAGCTGGAAAGCCGGTGGATTACAAAGACGGAGGGTGCTCAAATCTTTTAACAAAGGAGTTTTCATCACATCACCGGGCGGCATCCCTTTTCTTTTATATATATTAATAAGGAGAAAAGAAATTAGCGATATGTTTTCTGGAATCATTGAGGAGTTTGCTACCGTTGTAGCTATCAAAAAGGATAGAGATAATATTGATCTCACGCTGACCTGTTCGTTTGTTGGCGAGTTGAGTATTGACCAGAGTGTGGCTCATAATGGTGTGTGCCTCACCGTGGTAAGCATAGAGAATGGCAACTATACCGTTACTGCCATGAAGGAAACGCTGGACCGTACCAACCTGGGACTACTACAGGTAGGCGACAAGGTGAATATCGAACGCTCTATGCTGATGAACGGGCGTTTGGACGGTCACATCGTGCAGGGACACGTTGACGAGACAGCACGTTGCATTGCCATGGATGATGCCAACGGTTCCACCTACTTCACCTTCGAATACAAAGACGATGCGGAGATGGCACGCAAGGGTTACTTCACTGTTGACAAAGGCTCCGTCACCGTCAACGGCGTATCGCTGACAGTCTGCAACCCCACACGCAACACTTTCCAGGTGGCCATCATCCCATACACCATGGAGCATACGAACTTCCAGGATATTCGCATCGGCTCCGTTGTCAATCTGGAGTTCGACATCCTCGGGAAATACATTGCCCGCCTGCAGCAGCTATAAGAAAGAACAATACACACTAAAAAAGACGATAACTAATGAAAAAGATTTTGACATTATCCATTATGGCATGGATAGCCTCCATAGGCCTGCTCCATGCCCAACTGCCGGCTGTTTCGTTGAAGGCCCTAAACGGTCAGAACGTACAAACGGACACGCTATCAAACAATGGAAAGCCGTTTATCATCGACTTCTTCGCCACATGGTGCAAACCTTGCAATCGTGAACTCGACGCCATTACCGAGGTCTACGAAGACTGGCAGGAAGAGACAGGTGTAAAGATCTATGCCGTCAGCATTGACCAAGGACAAAACATCAACAAGGTGAAGCCTCTTGTCAACAACCATGGATGGCCGTACGAAGTGTTGCTCGACCCTAATGGTGACTTGAAACGTGCCTTGGGTATCCAAACGATACCTTTTGTACTCATTGTCGACGGACAAGGTACCATTGTCTACAAGCACAACGGCTATACCGACGGTGCTGAGGAGGAACTTATTAATAAGGTACGCGAGTTGACGAAATGAAAAGACAACTACTGACAACACTTGTCGCTGCATGCTGTCTGCTGACCAATGCACAGGAGCAGAAAGGTCTCTCGCTGTCAGGAAGCATACAGAGTGACATCCTCATACCGCAAGAAGACACAAAGACTGGAGCCACCAAGACCGACGACCTGCTCACCAACACCTACGTAGACCTGCAGATGCAAAGCACGCACGTTGATGCAGGCATGCGTTTTGAGTATATGGATCATCCACTGCCTGGTTTTGAGAACGACTTCAAGGGTTGGGGTGTTCCCCACTTTTGGGTAAAAGGGAAGCTTGGCTGTGCAGAACTCACAGCGGGAACATTCTATGAGCAGTTTGGTTCCGGCTTCATACTGCGCACCTACGAAGAGCGTTCACTGGGCATCGACAACTCCCTGCTCGGCGGTCGACTGACGTTACGTCCCATGAAAGGCCTTACGGTTAAGGCATTAAGCGGCAAACAGCGCCGCTATTGGAGATGGGATGGCGGACTGGTGTCCGGACTGGATGGCGAGGTAGCCCTCGACGAGTGGATACCTACGCTGCAGAACGGCGGCACCCACCTCACGATAGGTGCCTCATGGGTCAACAAATACGAGCAAGACGAAGACATCTTTGCCGACCCCACACACCGTTACAACCTGCCCAAGTTTGTCAATGCGTGGGACCTCCGCGCCAATATCGACAAAGGACCATGGAGCATGTTGGTGGAATATGCCCACAAGACACAAGATCCCTCATTCGATAATGGTTACAATTACCATAGCGGTCAGGTCGCCATGCTCTCAGGTTCTTATTCAAAACGTGGTCTCAGCCTCTTACTACAGGCCAAGCGTTCTGAAAACATGGCATTCCGCAGTCAACGTAACATGTTAGGCACAAGTGCTTTCATCAACCACCTGCCAGCCTTCACCCTCGATCACACCTACGCCCTGGCAGCCCTCTACCCTTACGCCACACAGTTGGCTACCGGCGAGTGGGCCTATCAGTTAGAGGCAGGCTATAACATCCCGCGCAAGACAGTACTTGGCGGCAAGTACGGCATGAATATCAAGGTGAACTACTCGTATGTTCGTGCCATCGACAGCCAATGGCTGAAATGGGGCGACGACACCTACTACCAAGACCTGAACGTGCAACTGACACGCCGCATGACTCGTGACATCAAATTGAGTTTGATGTACATGAACCAGCGCTACAACAAGACTATTATTGAAGGTGAAGGTGGTATGATTCATAGCAACATCTTTGTGGCCGATGTATTGTTTCAACTGGCTCGCGACACGAAATTGCGTACCGAACTGCAATATCTAACCACTCGACAGGACCAGCACGACTGGGCATTCGCTTTGGCAGAACTCTCGATGGCACCCCACTGGATGCTAACGGTCAGCGATATGTGGAACTGTGGAGAGACAGACATACACTACTATCAAGGACTGGTGACCTACAATACTGGCGCCCATCGCATACAGCTAGGCTATGGCCGTACCCGTGCAGGATACAACTGCTCGGGTGGTGTCTGCCGCTATGTGCCAGCCACCAAAGGTTTCACGCTGTCGTATAACTATAACTTCTAAGTCATGAAACGTATTATATATATAATAGGTATTCTTGCAGCCCTATTCTCTTGCAGCCACATCAACGAGGATGAGCAGCTAATAGAGGTGACCATCGAAGAAACGCCAACGAACGATATCAAGCGTAACGTACTATTGGAGGACTTCACGGGTCAGCGCTGCATTAACTGTCCAAAAGCGGCAGAAACAATCCATCAGTTAGAAGAAGCCTACGGAGACCGTTTTATTCCTGTTGGCATCTACTGGGAACCGAAGCCTGTACCCAACGGACTGGCCACAGAGACAGGCAAGGAATATTTTAGTCACTGGAATACTGAAGCGCAACCCGCAGGACTGGTCGGTCGGCATGGTGCAATCAACTACATTCCCAACGACTGGATAGGACTTGTAAGGGATGAAATGCAGCGCACTGCTGACATAGAGATGCTGGTAGAGGCCACGCTGAACGGAGAACAGATAGACATCACCATTACGGAAAGCTGTCAGCAAAACGCTGTCAGTGGCAAACTGCAGGTATGGATCATCGAGGATGGCATTGTAGCCACGCAACTCATGCCAGACGGTTCGGCAAACAAGGACTATGTACACAACCACGTATTTCGCACTGCCGTCAATGGCACATGGGGCGACAACATAACAATTGGTACCGGCACTACCCTCACCCAAACGTTTCATCAAACCGTTGACAATCAGTGGGATTCCACGAAACTCAGTGTCGTAGCCTTTGTATATAACGACAACGGCATAGAACAGGCCGTCAAGAAAGAAGTAACTTACACAAAAAATAACATGACATGCTTATGAAAAAGATTTTTACTTTACTGACAACATTCGCATTAGCCACTGCCACCTATGCGCAGGACTATGTGTTTACTGACCAGCAGGGCAACGTGCTGGAAGATGGTGCTACCATTGAGCGCACCGAAACTGAAGACGACGGTTTTGGAGGAAGTTTCATTCCAGGCCACCTCTATGTCAAGAACAATGCCGATGATGCCGGCAAGCAGGTAGCCATTGTTACCGAGATTAGCGAGATCAGCAATGGTGCACTACAACTCTGCTTCCCCGTCAACTGTCAGTCATACAGTGAGGCAGGCACCAACGAGACAGCTGAAAAGGCTACCATCGCTGTGGGCGAGCAGAAAGACCTGCAGACCGAGTGGTTGTTTGATAGTGAGGGACAGTGCATCGTTACTTACAAGATAAAGGCCTACCAGAGTCTGGCTAGCGAAGTAGTTCGCACCCTTACCGTCAA
>JAILMS010000036.1 GCA_024692385.1 Prevotella sp.
TGCCATCCGTATGGACGAGATGGAACTCCCTCAGATGCCTGCCGACCTCAATGCCCGACTGATGAAGCGGGTGGGCGAGGAGAATACCCAGCAGCAGAAGCGTCGCCGCATGCTGTGGCCTTGGATAGCAGCAGCCTGTGTAGCAGCAGTCATCGCTGTCTACCTGACACCACCAAAGGCCGTCGTTGGCGAGGTGAACGAGGCTCCCGTCGTCGCTGCCAAGGTAGAACAGTCAGTCGCTGCACCCGAGCAGCCAGCTGCAACAACGAATCCTACGGTCACTCAACAAAAGGAAATGCACCCCGTACAGACTCTTGTTAAGCGCATCGTTGCCAAGGTGCAGCCCAAGAAGGTGGAGGTGAGTGAACCTGTTGCAGAAGAACCACTGATGGCACAGGAAGTGGTAGCTCCCGTAGCGGAAAAGAAAGCCCAAGTGGAGCGTACTGTCACCCTTACCGAGCGCGACATCCCCATCACTCGTCCAGAGAACTACAAATATACTCCAGAGGAAATCGCCCTGATGAAACAGCAGGCTAACGAGGCCTACATGAAATGGGTGGAACTGGAGTTGGAGATAGCAAAAAATAATTTAGAACAAACAGCCCAAAAATAAGTTTAATATGAAACGCCTATTTATCATGCTGCTCATTGCTTGCAGCGCCATCACAACCATCAGTGCTGAATCATTGGATAATGACCAGAAGAAAAGCAAGGTAGATACTACACCAATCAATGTCAAGGCATTATTCTTCCAAATTATCAAAGATTTCGGAGATACCTCTGACCAGTTCTATTCAGTCTATAAGAATCCGGAAACCAATCAGATTGAGACGAGCATCAAAATTACCAATTTCTCTTCCTCCCTCACGATGCAGGGTCTTCGTTTGCATATTCCTAGCATTGCCGAGAGCTTTATGAAGGATGAGCCCAAATCTTATCAGATGTTGCATCTGGCTCCTTCTAGCACGGAGATGTTCACCCTCGCGGTCGTCAATGAGAACGGGCAGAACAGTGCCCAATACCGCATTCGCACCAAGCGTGATCAGGAGATGTGGCTGATGTGCTGCAAGAACCCTCAGAACCCTAAGTTGCGCGATGTCTATGCCATAACGTGGGTGATCTCCGAGAAAAAGAGCAAGGTGACAGGTACTGTCTTTCAGATTACCTCGCTGCGTCCTGACATGTATGAGAAACCGATGATTAGTGATAACAGCATTTTCAGCATTGATGGTCGTGTGGGCGATGACTTGAATGACTCCCTCTATGTGGTATATGTAGCAGATAATGCCGAAGAGCTGAACAATATTGCTGATGACGCTTTTGTGTATACGATGCCAGTGGTAAACAAGCGTTTCACCTTTAATATATCGCTCGATAAACCCAAGGTAGGTCGTATCCGTACTGTCATGCCAGATGGCTCGCTTTGCAAGTTGTGGACAAACCTCGACTTTGTGCCTGGTGAGACCTACCGCATCACGACACACAATGGTTGGTACGAAGAGGATCGCGACTACGAGTACCGTGTAGGCCGCTACTCTGGCAAGAGCTTGCTGAACGACCTGCAGAAACGTGGTGTTGACGACCAGACAGCGGTGGTTGTAGATACTATCCCAGTAGAATACAGAAATCCTGATATGCGTGCGGATTGGCGAGAGACAGTGGCTCCACAATATAAAAAACAGCTTCAGCTGAAATTCGAGTTGGTGGAGATGAATCTTGAAAGCATCAAGGCCAACTACCAGTTAATCGATGATGAGATGAAAGGTATGCGCGATCACTACAAAATCAGCACTATCTACGAAAAGATTCTGAAGCAGAACAAAGAAATGGATAAAAAACTTCAGGAAGTCCTTAAACTGGCAAAGGAAGCAGGTTGTCCTGCTAAAGAAATGCCGACCTTGTATAAAGAGATTCTGGAAATCTATACTGAGCAGAACCAGGCAGTCAATAACTTCTATAAGAATTTCGGCTATGGCACTAATGCTAAGCCTGCCCGTAAGCTTCAGGAGTTCCTCACCAAGCAGACGGAGAAATACCTGAAAGACTTGGAGAAGAGTTTGATAGAATAGTATACGAAATGAGAGAGGTTGCGGCCTCTCTCATTCTTTTGTTATTATAAGCGTTCTACCTGCTTCACACCCCTTACGGTGCGAAGCTTTTTTATGAGTGCCTCCAAGCGGGTGTTGTCATCAATCATGATGGTAAGGTTACCGCTGAACAGACCGTCGTGCGAGTCGATATTGATGCTGCGCAGGATGAGCTTCTCGTCGCGTGAGATGATGTTTGTCAGATTGTTCACAATGCCGATGTCGTCGTTACCGATGATACGCAAGGTGATAGCGTACTGCGAGGCACCCTTGCCGCTCCATCTGGCCTTGACAACACGATAGCCGAAACGCTTCTTCAGTTCAGGAGCGTTGGGGCAGTCCTCACGGTGTATCTTGATGCCGCCATTGATAGTGACAAAACCAAACACCTTGTCGCCATAGATGGGCTGACAGCAGCGTGCCAACTGATAGTCGATGCCCTTCAGGTTGCGGTCGATGACCAGCACGTCGTCGGCCAGTTGAGAGTTGACAGTTGACAGTTTAGAGTTCTCCAGCACAAAGTTGGCGGCACTCTCCGCTACATTATTACCCGTAACGGGCTGGTCGTCCTGTTGCAGAGCGATGTATTTCTCGATGATAACGGCAGGGTCTAACTCGCCATTCGCCACCTGACGGTAGAAGTCGCTGACCTCCTTGAATCCTAACTTGCGGATGAGCAGCTGCATGATGCTGTCGTCCATCTCCAACTTACGGTTCTTGAACTTTCGTTCCAGCATCTCCTTGGCAAAGAGACCTTCCTTCACCTGCGTCTCCTTCAGTGCCAAACGAATCTTTGAGCGTGCTCGCGATGTCTGGGCAATGTTCAGCCAGTCTTGCTTGGGCTTCTGATTGGCGCTGGTCATAATCTCCACCTGGTCACCACTCTGTAGTGGCTGGCGGATAGTTACCGCCTTACCATTGATGCGGGCACCCGTACACGCACTGCCCACCTTTGAGTGGATATGGTAGGCGAAGTCGAGCACAGTGGCACCCTTGGGGAACTTGAATAGGTCGCCTTTGGGAGTGAACACAAATACCTCGTCTTCGTAGAGGTCCATCTTGAACTGGTCCATCGCCTCCATGCCGTCGCTGGTCTCCAGCATCGAACGGATGTTGGTGAGCCACTCGTCCAGACCTGACTCGCCCTTAACGCCTTTGTAGCGCCAGTGGGCGGCAACACCTCGCTCGGCAATCTCGTCCATGCGCTCCGTGCGAATCTGTACCTCCACCCATTTCTGCTCAGGGCCTAGCACAGTGATGTGCAGCGACTCGTAGCCGTTGGACTTGGGTACGCTCAACCAGTCGCGCAGACGCTTGGGGTTGGGCTGGTACATCGAGGTGACGATAGCAAAGGCCTGCCAACACTTCATCTTTTCCTTTTCTATGGGAGTATCTATGATGATACGGATGGCGAAGAGGTCGTAGACACCCTCAAATGGGCACTTCTGCTTCTTCATCTTCTGCCAGATAGAGTGTATCGACTTAGTGCGTCCCTTGATGTGGAACTTGATGCCGGCCTCCGTCAGTCGTTCGCTGACAGGAGCGATGAATCGCTCAATATAAGCATCGCGGCTCTTCTTCGTCTCGCTCAGCTTCTCCTTGATATGATAGTAGGCATCGTGCTCCAGGTATTTCAGCGACAGGTCTTCTAGCTCGCTCTTCAACTTGTAGAGACCCAGTTTGTGGGCGAGGGGAGCATAGAGATAGGCAGCCTCCTGTGATACTTCACGGCGATGGCTCTCCTTTTCACTATTCGCTATCGATGTGCCTACATCGCGTATCTGTCGCATCAGGTTCACGCGGTCAGCAATCATGATGAGGATGACGCGCATGTCCTCGGCAAACGACAGCAACAGGTTGCGGAAGTTCTCTGACTCAATGACAGGATTCTTCTGGTAGAGCTCCTGTATACGCTGCAAACCATGCAGAATGCGTGCCACGCTCTCGCCATACTGGCTCTTCACCTCATCGATGGTCAGTATACCTTCTTCTACGCTGGGGCGTAGCAGTACGGCCAGCACGCTGTCACGCTTCAGGCCAATCTCGTCTACCACCAGCTGTGCTGTCTGCAAAGAGAGAAGAACTGGATTCAGTCCGAACACGTTGCGTTGCAGCTGGTGCGTCTCGATAGCTGCCAGCAACATTCGCTGCATGCTCTCCTCGTCACCTTCTACTAACGTTGGTGCTATCTGCTCGCGTATCTTATGATACAGTGCTAGCGCCTCTTCTTTCTCTCTGGTAGTAAACTCCAATTTGCCTGTCATGGTTGGGGTATTGTTTGGTGATGAATGATTATTTGATCAGGTCGACAGAGCGCTTCAGGAACTTGTCGAGCGCTTCGCCCTTCAGCATACCATTCTGCAGCAATGCCAGGTCAATGAGCTGATGGATGATGTCGTTGCCCTTGGCATAGTCGTTGAGCACAGCCTGCTTCTTGTCCTTCTGCTCCTGAACGGCCTTCTCGCACTCAGCCTTCATGTTCTTATCGTCCTGTGTCAGTTCGTCGTACTTCTTGCTTGACTGCTGTTGATTGATGGCTGCCAGACGAGCCTCCTGACCCTTCAGCTCTGACTCGATAGGCTTCAGCGCCTCAGTGGTAGCGCTCTCACTATCGTTAAGTACGCGCTTTACCAGGTCGTGGTCGCTGTTGAGCACGATGTTGAATGAGTCGGGCATCTGTCCGTAGAAGTTCATGCCCTGCTGGAAGCGGCTCATCTCCTTCATACGGCGCATCCACTCGTTCTGTGTGATGATGACTGGACGAGCCTCGGCACCAAGTGCATCCACCTGAACCATGAATTCCGTCTTCTCCATCTTAGGCATCTGTGAATTGAAAAGCGCTGACAAATTGTCACACTGTTCCTGGCTCAGCTCGCTCTTCTTGGCATCCTCCTTAACGATGAGGCGGTCGATGATGTCGCTGTCTACACGAGTGAAGCGGCTCTTCTCGAACTTCTGCTCCAGCATCTGGATGGCAGGAACGTCAAGCTGGCCGTCGAGCAGCAATACGCTGTAGCCCTTGTCCTTAGCAGCCTGGATGTATGAGTACTGCTCTTCCTTGTCGGTGGCATAGAGGTAGATGAGGTTGCCGTCCTTGTCCTTCTGGCTGCCCTCGATGAGTGTCTTGTACTCGTCGAAGGTGAAGTATTTGCCCTCTACGTCCTTCAGCAGGGCGAAGTCCTTGGCCTTGTCGTAGAATGACTCCTCGCTGAGCATACCGTAGTTGATGAACAGTTTCAGGTCGTCCCACTTCTCCTCATACTGCTTGCGGTCTTCCTTGAAGATGCTGAGCAGGCGGTCGGCCACCTTCTTAGTGATATAGGTGGAAATCTTTTTCACTTCACGGTCGCTCTGCAGGTATGAACGGCTGACGTTCAGAGGAATATCGGGAGAGTCGATGACACCATGCAACAGCGTCAGAAACTCAGGAACAATGCCTTCCACCTGGTCAGTAACGAATACCTGGTTGCAGTAGAGCTGAATCTTGTTGCGCTGCAGGTCGAGGTTAGACTTGATGCGTGGGAAGTAGAGAATACCCGTCAGGTTGAACGGATAGTCTACGTTCAGGTGAATCCAGAACATAGGCTCGTCGCTCATGGGGTAGAGTGTACGATAGAACGACTGGTAGTCCTCGTCCTTCAGCGTAGAAGGAGTTTTTGTCCACAGTGGCTCAACATCGTTGATGACGTTGTCCTTGTCGGTATCAACCATCTCCTTCTTCTCGCTTGACCACTCCTGCTTCTTGCCGAAGGCTACGGGTACTGCCATGAACTTGCAGTACTTGGTGAGCAGCTGCTGAATCTTCTCCTTCTCCAGGAACTCCTTACAATCGTCATCCACATAGAGGATGATGTCAGAACCACGGTCCTCCTTCTCAGCCTCGTCAATCTCGTAGGCAGGACTTCCGTCGCAGCTCCACTTCACGGCCTTGCTGCCTTCCTTGTAGCTCTTGGTGATAATCTCCACCTTCTTGGCTACCATGAAAGAAGAGTAGAAGCCCAGTCCGAAGTGGCCGATAATGCTGTTGGCATTGTCCTTATACTTCTCCAGGAAGTCGTTGACACCAGAGAAAGCAATCTGGTTGATATACTTGTCAATCTCCTCCTCGGTCATACCAATACCACGGTCAGAGATGGTGATGGTACCCTTGTCGGTATCCAGCGCTACGTGAACGGTAACGTCGCCCAGTTCACCCTTAAACTCACCCTGCTGAGCCAGCGTCTTCAGCTTCTGTGTGGCATCGACAGCATTCGACACCATCTCACGCAGGAAAATCTCATGGTCACTGTAGAGAAACTTTTTGATAACGGGGAAGATGTTCTCAGTAGTAACCCCGATGTTACCTTTTTGCATATACCTTAATTATTATTTAAATTCCTTTGCCATGGTTTTGCAAATATCGTGCCAAAGGGTGATGAAAAAAGGTTTTAGAAGATTTTATTCGCTCAAGGAAATGGATTTGCGATAGCCCATACCTGTGACGTGACAGATGAGGCGGCCTTCCTGATTGGTGACGCGCACCTCCACAGCGGGAATCTTGTGGTGATTGCATACGCTGACGGCTTCTGCACGAAGCAGGTCGCCCTCCTTGGCGCTTGCCACAAACATGATGCTGTTGTTGATGCCTACAGTAAGCTGTCCCTGCACATTCATCAGAGCAGCGATGGCAAGGTCGGCCAAGGTAAACAAGGCGCCGCCTTGACAGACGTTGGCACCATTCAGATGATTTGTAGTTACCACCATCTCAGCCACAGCGTGCGTTGTGTCTACTTCCGTTATCTTGCACCCCGCATTTGCAGCAAAGCGGTCTGTACGATTTAGCAATTCTTGTATGTTCATTGTGTTGATTCTGTTCTTTTGTGCTCAAGAAAAAGCAGTTCCGTTTTATTAGTCAAAGTATGACCCTTGCAAAGGTATCTACTTTTGCTGAGATATGCAAGAAAATGATACGCAATTTGGAATACTAAAAAGGATTTTGCTTGAATTCAAGTGTCACTGTCACGCGCAACTCCATGTATTTCTGAAGGATAGGTGTGACACTTATCTTTTCAATTAGAAACACAGAAGTTTGCTAGCAATTTATACAGCCAATACAGTTCCGTATTAGCCTAAGCCGTGTCCGTATTAGCTTATCCTGTGTCTGTATTAGCTTGTCCCATCGCTGTTTTAGCTGTGCTCATTTTGTGCGATGTATGTCGCAAATAGCCCCTTCGTTTGATTGCATACTAAAAAACAAGTGTCACACTAAACGCGCTGTCATACAAACACTTACGTGTGACAGTGATACTTGTAATGAAGAGAGATAATTCAATAAAAACAAGTTTTCCTTTGGTTATTCGCTCAGTTATTCGTAATTTTGCACTCAAATTAGAAAAGCTATGGTAAAAAGAAGATGGCATTGCAAGCCGGGTGAGCAGCCTACAGAGCTTGACAAACGCATCATGTACTTGGAAAACAAGGGGTGGGAGGTTCCTACTCGTGAACTGATTAAAACCCCTGAGCAGATTGAAGGTATTCGCAGAGCCGGTGTAGTCAACACGGGTGTGTTGGACGCAGTGGGCGAAGCTATTCATGCTGGTATGTCGACACTGGAGATAGACCAGATTTGTCGTGACTACTGTGCAAAGCACGGAGCCATACCCGCCTGCCTGAACTATGGTGGCGACGAGGAGACAAAACCGTTCCCCATGAGCGTATGCACCAGCATCAACGAGGTAGTATGTCATGGTATTCCCAAGGCAGAGGATATTCTGGAGGAAGGCGACATCATCAATGTAGACTTCACCACGATTCTCGACGGCTATTATGCCGATGCCTCGCGTATGTATATAATAGGTAAGACGACACCTGAGAAGGAACAGCTGGTGCGCGTCGCCAAGGAGTGTCTGGAGATTGGTATGGAGGCTGCCAAGCCTTGGCATGGCGTGAATGAGATTGGTAAGGCCATCCAGAAGCATGCCAACAAATACCACTATGGCATCGTGCGCGACCTGTGTGGCCATGGAGTGGGCAACCACTTCCACGAAGAACCTGAGGTGGCCCATTTCTCACAGCGAGGCGAGGGAATGTTGCTGGTGCCTGGTATGGTGTTTACCATCGAACCTATGATAAACATGGGTACATGGCAGGTCTTTATCGACTCGGAAGATCCCTATGGTTGGGAGGTGATAACTGACGACGAACTGCCAAGCGCACAGTGGGAGCATACACTGCTGATGACAGAACACGGAGTAGAAGTACTAACGTACTAATTGAGAATTGAGAATGACGACGCAGAAGGATATATATATATTAGGTATAGAGTCGAGTTGCGACGATACGTCGGCTGCAGTGCTGAAGAATGGAGTGCTGCTGTCGAACGTGACGGCATCGCAGGCCGTTCATGAGTCGTATGGCGGCGTGGTGCCTGAGCTGGCATCAAGAGCACACCAGCAGAATGTGGTACCTGTGGTGCATGAGGCCATCAAGCGCGCAGGCATCCAGAAGGAGCAGCTGAGTGCTGTGGCCTTTACGCGTGGTCCTGGTCTGATGGGCTCGCTGCTCGTAGGCGTCAACTTCGCCAAAGGTTTTGCTCGTTCGCTGGGGATTCCCTTGATAGATGTCAACCACTTGCAAGGCCATGTGATGGCACACTTCATCAAAGAGTCGGACGACGACCAGAATCAACCACCATTGCCCTTCCTTTGCTTGCTGGTTAGCGGTGGTAACTCGCAGATTGTCAAGGTGAATGCCTATAACGATATGGAGGTGCTGGGACAAACCATCGACGACGCTGCCGGTGAGGCTATCGACAAGTGCTCGAAGGTGATGGGGCTGGGCTATCCTGGTGGTCCTATCATCGACCGACTGGCTCGTCAGGGCAATCCTAAGGCTTATCAGTTCGCTGAGCCTCACATCCCTGGACTGGATTACAGCTTCTCGGGATTGAAGACCTCCTTCCTGTATAGTATGCGCAAGTGGGTGGAGGAAGATCCTGACTTCATCGAGCATCATAAGGAAGACATTGCTGCCTCGCTGGAATGGACCATCGTAGACATCCTGATGAAGAAGCTGAAACTGGCTGTGAAACAGACAGGTATCAAGCATGTGGCAGTGGCTGGTGGCGTGAGTGCCAACAACGGATTGCGCAATGCTTTCTACGACCACGCCAAGCGCTATGGCTGGACGGTATATATCCCCAAGTTCAGCTATACCACCGACAATGCTGCCATGATTGGCATCGTGGGCTACTATAAGTTCCTGGACGGTGAGTTCTGTGATATCAATGCCCCTGCATTCTCAAGAGTGACATTTAAATAATTAAAACAAGATATGGATTTTGAAAGTAAAATTATCAGCAGAGAGATTAGCCAACTGCTGTGGGAGATGGAGAAGACTGTAGGTACTGCCGAGAGTTGTACTGGTGGTCGCATTGCAGAGGCTATCATTGCCGTACCTGGTGCATCGAAGTACTTCAAGGGTGGCATTATCTCGTATATTGACGAAATTAAAGAATCACTGTTGGGCGTTGATCCACAGGTAATTGCAGAGAATTCAGCTGTCTGTGAAGAAGTGGCCAAGCAGATGGTGAAGGGCGCCTGCAAGGCACTGAATACCGACTATGCTCTGGCTTCTACGGGATACGCTGGTCCTACAGGTGGTCCAAAGGATATTCCTATCGGTACTATCTGGCTGGCATGCGGCAATCAAGGCCATCAGGTTACGATGAAGCTGGAAGAGGACTATGGACGTGACATTAACCTGGCTATTGCAACTAATAAAGTGATGCAAATGTTCCTCGATTATCTCAAAACTGAGAACAAAACAGAGGTAGAAGGTTAAAAAATATTAATAGTTAGAGAAAACTCTGAACTTTAAACTCTGAACTCTAATTTTTTTTGTACCTTTGCACCCTGTTTGGAGTAAGTTATATTTAAGTAACAAGAAAAAATAGATAGAAATGTCTAAGATTTGTCAGATTAC
>JAILMS010000114.1 GCA_024692385.1 Prevotella sp.
GCTTCGCTAAAAAACAGGCTGCGCACTAATCAAATATGGGAACATGACATATAATAAACAAGGTAGCAATTACGTTTAAATATAAAAGAAACAAAGATGAAGATTGTAAGCCACCCAAACAACAACGCCGAATTTATAGCACAACTGAACTATTGGAGTGGAGCAACGACAGCAACTATGGAATTACATGAGGCTGACCAATACCCCTATAGGCATACTGTATAATTTGATCAATGCGAAAGATACTATTTCGATATAGATAGCAAAACCATTTCTGCCTTTTAGACAGAGAAAGACAAATGAGTATTCTATAGCTCCTCAAAGTATGGCGCAGCATGGTTTTCTTTGTTTTTCCTGATGATGTTATAATCTGACGTAGGCAGATGCAGAAATTCAAGGACTATAGACTTGGGAGTGTACTCACAAAGGATATAGACATTGAAAGGCTGCAAAGTCCAAAGGACTTATAACATCGACAGGGGTTTTATAGGTTTTCTTTGAAATAATGGGTTTATTAGTTCTGGTTAATATCAAAATCAACAAAAAAGCCACCCGAATGGATGGCTTATAATATATATAATAAGGTATATATATTAAATAGGTAGGGTCAGGACGAAGCGAGAACCAGGACCTTCGTAGGCGTTGTCAAGAACGACATCACCATCCAGGCGCTTGGCAATGCTACGAGCTACAGTGAGGCCAATGCCCTGACCATCGAAGAACTGGTTGAGCTTGACATATGGCTCAAAGACACGCTCACGCTCAGCCTCCTCAATGCCGGAGCCCGTATCCTCTACGGTATAGATGGCCAGCATCTTCTCCATATCAACAGCAACCTTCAGGGTGACAGTACCCTCGGTAGTGAACTTCAGGGCATTGTCGAGCAGATGGGTCAATGCGCGCACAGCCTTACCCAGATTGGTAGAGAGCATAGTGGCTGCAGCAACGGGGTCAACCTCCTTGTCGAACTTGAGGTAGCCAATCTTGTCGATGCCAGAGGCAGCGATAGCCTCATCAGCGACCTGAGAGACGAGGATATTGTCTGTGCGGGCAATAGCCTGCTGACCATCGACATCGTCCATATCGCTAATCTTGCCAACAAGACTGGCGAGCTTGCTATTAGCTGTAGACTTGGCAATGTCGAGCATCTCACGGAGTGCGGGGCCAAAGACCTCACGACACTTAGCAGAGAACTCTTCATAGCGAGCACACTGATCCTGCAGAGAGGCAGCGCGCTTCTCCATAGCCTCATAGGCCTGCTTGTCTTTGGCCTGTTCCTGCTCCATCTTCTCAAAAGCCTGCAGGGCCTGTTCGTAGCCCTCGCCGACATTGTCGAAGTTCTTCTCCAGCGCACGATAGTCGTCGAGCATCTTCTGCTGCTCATCGACACGATGCTGATAGTCATCCAGCAATTGCTGCTGTTCCTCGGCCTGCTTATGGTTGGCCTTGATTTGGAAATACAGAGCAATGGCCAATCCTACAGCCAATGCTATTACAATCAATAATGCTGTAAACATAAGCGAATAATTACTCGTCTTTCTTCTCTACCTTCATAAACTTGGTGAAGCCAGTCATCGCCAGCACCTTGTAGATCTCAGGGCTAACATTGGTCATCTTGAACTGACCCTTCTGCTGCATCACGGTACGCATCGTCTTCTGGATAATACGAAGACCAGAAGAAGCCATGTAGTGGAGCTCTGTGCAATCCATCTCCAGATCTACACCACCGTCAACGAGTGCAGGCTGGATGTCCAGTTCAAACTGTGGGGCATTCATTGTGTCAATACGCTCACCTGTCTTAATGATGGTCTTACCACCTTCCTTAATAATCTGTGTCATAGTTGTATCGTTTTTAAGTTTGATTTATAATTTCTAACCTTGTATTTTCTAATTTTATAATTCTCAAATTTTATAATTTTATAATTTTCTAATTTTCTAATTTTCAAATATCCTTCTTCATCGTTAGCAGGTTCTTTCCCTCTAAGCGCTGATAGCTCACTTGATTCATAATGTTCTTAACGATGTAGATTCCCATGCCGCCCAACTCACGGTCGACAGGGTTAACATTTGGGTCAGCATCCTCTTTCTTAGTAGGATCGAACTCCTCGCCCTGGTCAGTGAGAATAAAAGTCAGCTCCTTGCCGTCGCTCTCTGCCACCAGCTCAATTTCGGCAGTCTTTCCTTCCGGGTAGGCATAGAAAATGACGTTGGATACCATCTCCTCCATCACCAAGTTGAGGTTCATCTGTAGCTCCATGTCAAGTCCCAGCTCCTCGCCGATTTCCTCGACAAACTGGTTGACGCGCTCCAGCTCCCCTACCTGGTTTTTCAGTTTTAGTTCCTTCCTCATAGTTTTATTGGGGTTTTTATTATTGTCTTTGTTTACCTTTATACACATCATGGTCAGGTCATCGTTGGGCTCTGCCCCATCACGATGATGATCTACCACTAGATGCAAGGCATCAATCATCTCCTGCGAACGCTCAAAGGTGATGGTCTGTAGCACCTCGAGCAACAGCTCGTCGGAGAACTGCTCCTGCTGGCGATTCTCTGCCTCGTTGAGTCCATCGGTATAGACGAACAGCTGCTGACCGGAGATGTCAGCAATCTCCTCACCTACATATTCCAGTCCAGGCCACAAGCCAATAGGAGCGTTGGGTTCCATCTCAATAAATGCTGCCGTGCCGTTGCCTATCAAGACGGGTGGGTTATGACCTGCATTACAGAAGTCGAGATGGCCCGTCTTCAGGTCAACGAGTCCTACAAACATCGTGACGAACATACCCGCCTCGTTGTCCTCACCAGAGAGGGCATCGTTCAGATGGTTACAGATATCAGCAGGCAACATCTGCTGCTTAGCCAGCGTCAGGAACAAGCGGGTAGCCTGTGCCATGAACAAAGATGCCGGCACACCCTTACCACTCACATCACCCAACGCAAAGTAGAGCTTATCGCCCTGTCCTTCCTCCTTGGCAGGAACGAGCAGATAGCCATAAAGGTCGCCACCGACCTCCTTGGCAGGAATCATCAGGGCATAGAGATCTACATCATCACGCTCGGGGAAGGTATGGGGCACCATACCCATCTGGATATTTCGGGCAATACGCAGGTCACTCTCGATACGCTCCTTGGCAGTAGTGGTCTCCTCCAACTGGTCATAAGCCAACAGTAACTGCTTGTGCGCCTTGCTCAGACGGCGTGCCGTAATCATGCGATATACAAGAAGTATGATAAGGGCTGTAACCACCAGTCCGATAATAATCAGCGTGCTACGGAACTGGGCTTTTGCCTGCTTCATCTTCAGGTCATCAACCTGGAAGATGGTATTCATTTCACTCAGCTGGTTGCGCATCTCAGCACCACTGACAGAGTCTTTTACCTGTATCAAAGTGTGATAGACACTCGCTGCCTCCTGATAGCGGCCCAGTCCTTCAAATATCTCGCCACGCTGATTGAGCACAGGCACCAACATACTCATATCAGTATCGTCAGTGAGCTGATAACGTCGATTGTTCAGCTCCAGGGCGGCAGGATACTCCTTGCGCATCTGGTGCAGCTTAGCCTTATAATACAGCCATGACTGGCCGACATAGTCTTCCTCAGAAGGAATGCGGCGACGTACCTCCGCTAATACCTTGTCAGCCTTCTCGAGTTCATTCAGTCCGAGGGCTGCCTGTGCACAAGCAATATAATAGTATGACTCCAGCACATTACGGACATACCTATTCAGCGGCTTCTCCTTAAAATACTTATCGAGGAAGCCTTTCCACTCTTCTGTCAGACTTACCAGCTCCTTGTACTTCTTCATCTCGTCGAGCTCATCGCCATAGTAAGAATACAGGTCAGCAAGCGTTGACGGTATAGGCGACACATCTCGCAGCAGGTCGATAGCCGTACGATAGGCCTTTATGCTCTCCTCGCTATTATGCATATTGGAATAGATAATACCCATCATGTAATGGGCTATACCCTTTCCGTATTGGTTGTTGTTGGCTCGGGCATCGTCGTACATCATCTGCATCTCATGAAGTGCCAGATTGTAGCGACCGCTAAAGCCATAGGTATTACAGAGCGCCATCCATACCTCATAGTACTTGTTCATCTCGCCCATGTGGCGCAGCGTCTCCATAGTTCTGGGAGCATAGATATAGATGGAGTCGGAGAAGTCGTAGTTGTAGAAGAACATGACGCGCTCCAGCAGTGCCAATGCCAGTTGCTTGTTGTTATGCTGGCGCTGCAACTCATCAATATAATCATTCAGACATCTGAGAATAATATCCGGATCGCCTGTAGTCTGACTCATACGATAGAGCTTGTCGTAGGCTTGCAGACGTGCCTCGCCCTGCATCGTCGGCAACAGCCGGCGCAGCGAGTCAGCAGAGTCAGCATGGACGGCCAACAAGCCTCCCAGCCAACAGCAAACCAACAAAAGTACTCTTCTCAGCATATCGTTGTCAGAGATTATAGTTTTATGTTTCTTATACGATTACTCTCGTCTTATGGTAGTTCTCACGGAACTCCGTAGGCGAGCAGTTCTTTTTCTTCTTGAAGATGCGATTGAAATTACTTAAGTTGTTAAAACCACAGGCATAACAGATTTCAGCCACACTGTTTGACGTATCTACCAGCATACGACTGGCATAGCCCAGACGCTGCTCGATGATATACTCGCTGAGGGTGCGCCCAGTACGCAGTTTAAAGAAACGGCTGAATGCCGACGGGCTCATTCCCGCAATCTCGGCCAGTGTGTTCAGACGAATCTCCTCAGTATAGTTTTTGGCAATATAGTTCTTCACCTTCAGCACACGACGCGAGTCGCTCTCCACAGCCACCTTGGCATAGCTCGACGAAGCCAGCGTACGCATCTCCGTGCTCTTAGAGAGCTCATAGAGAATGCTCAGGAACTGGGTAACAGCATAAAAGCCTTCCTTGACGGAACTCAGCGTATCAAGCATGGTATAAACACGCATGATATCGTGGAGTGAGAAAGCCATTCCTTTACGCGCTTCGAGCAGCATCTTACGCAGAGAGAAGAAGGGGTTGCGTGCCAAGAAACCGTTATCACTCAGGTCAAGGTAGAAATGAACGGTAATCTCACGGATGTTCTCACTGGTACAGGTATTCTGTTCCCATACATGCTCCAGGTCAGAGCCCGTAATGATGGCCAGGTCATACTCACCAATCACCTCACTCGAGTCACCCACCACGCGGCGCACACCAGGAGCATGTTCCACGAAATTCAGTTCGAAGACCTCATGGTTATGTATGGGATAGGTAAACTCCTTCTTTCTGCGCTCAGCAATATAGAGGGAGTCCTTACCCATCAGTGGGGTAATCTCATGTATGACGCGTGACTCTTCCATCGTTTTGCCAGATAGTCTTGACAAGTCAAGAGTCTCCGGTTTTTAGATTTTCAGTTCCTTCATTATTTCACTCATGCGCTGCAGGGTGCTGATACGTGTCGGTACCAGCGGCAAGCGCAGGATATTCTCGATATAGCCCATCTCGTGGAGCATAGCCTTTACACCTGCAGGGTTACCATCGACGAAGAGCAGCGAGAAGAGGTCGATAAAGCGATGGTGAATCTTGCGGGCACCATCGTATTCTCCCTTCATCTGCAGGCGAATCATCTTAGAGAACTCGCGAGGCAGGGCATTGCCGATAACACTGATAACACCCACAGCACCACAGGATATCATGGGGAAGGTCAGTGCATCGTCACCAGAGATGACATCAAAGTTGCGTGGCTTGTTCTTGATAATCTCGTCAACCTGCTCCAGATTGCCGGAAGCTTCCTTGATAGCCACGATGTTCGGACAGTCGTGGGCCAGACGGACAGTAGTTGCCGCCGTCAGATTGACACCTGTACGACCAGGAACATTATACAATACCACAGGCAGCTGGGTAGCTGCTGCTATCGTCTTGAAATGCTGATAGAGTCCTTCCTGTGAAGGTTTGTTATAGTAAGGGCATACGCTGAGTACGCCATCTATTCCACGGAAGTCGCCCGTCTGCAGTTCTTCAACGACTGCTGCGGTATTGTTGCCACCACATCCCATAAGAATGGGTACTCGTCCACCCACCAAGTCAACAATGAGGTTCTTAATCTTCTGTTTCTCCGCAGCTGTCAGTGTAGGAGTCTCACCAGTTGTAGCCAGGATACAGAAGAAGTCCGCTCCATTATTCAGTTGGTATTCTACAAGACGAATCAGTGACTTATAATCCACTGACCCATCCTCCATAAAGGGTGTTATCAACGCAATACCTAATCCTTTGAAGATGTTATGTGCCATAAATATTCTTAAATTCTTGTCTTTGCGACTGCAAATTTACACAAATAAATTGTAATATGTTAAAGAATTGCCTAAAAAAATTTCATTCTCACACTTTCTTCAACACCACAGCCGAACGGGCAGGGATGTAGAGTTTGAGCCACTCCTTACGATCTGCCACATACAAGGGATCATAGTTGGTGAGGTGTGTCACTGTGTCATCGGCAAAGCCGTTGCCGCCAAATTCCTTGGCATCCGTGTTGAGCACCACCTCGTAAGAGCCCGTAGGTACGAGGAATCCGTAGTCTGTATAGCTGCGTGTGGGAGAGAAGTTGAAGACGAAGACGAGGTCGCCACGCATATAGCACAGCACCTGGTCGCCATCATTATGCCAAATCTCCGTCACTGGTGTGTTCTGGAAGTTCTTCTGCGACTTGATGACTTCCAGCATCTTCTGGTCGAAGTCACCCAGCCAGTGATAGCAGAGGTCTTTATTGTCGACGAGGTTCCACTGGCGACGAGCATACTTATACGACCAGCCGTTACCCTCACGCGGGAAGTCAATCCACTCAGGATGACCGAACTCATTACCCATGAAGTTCAGGTAACCACCATTGATAGCACCAGCCGTTACCAGACGAATCATCTTGTGCAGGGCGATACCACGCTGGGCGATGTCGTTGACATCCTTCTTGGCGAAGTGCCAGTACATGTCGGCGTCAATCAGTCGGAAGATAATGGTCTTGTCACCTACCAACGCCTGGTCATGACTCTCGCAATAGCTGATGGTCTTCTCGTCGGGACGACGGTTCTTGACCTCCCAGAAGATAGAGCAGACGTTGATATCCTCGTCGCGTACCTCTTTAATAGTCTTGATCCAGTAGTCGGGAATGTTCATGGCCATACGATAGTCAAAGCCGTAGCCGCCATCCTCGAACTTGGCAGCGAGTCCAGGCATGCCCGAGACCTCCTCGGCAATGGTGATGGCATTGGGGTTCACCTCGTGGATAAGACAGTTGGCCAGCGTCAGATAGCAGATGGCATTGTCGTCCTCGTGGCCGTTGAAGTAGTCGCCATAGCCTCCGAAGGCCTCGCCCAGTCCGTGACTGTAATACAGCATGGAGGTGACACCATCGAAGCGGAAGCCGTCGAAGTGGTACTCCTGCAGCCAGTACTTACAGTTGGAGAGCAGGAAGTGCATCACGTCATCCTTGCCGTAGTCGAAGCACAGGGAGTCCCATGCGGGATGCTCGTGGCGCTCGCCAGGATAGAAGAACTGGTTGGGGTCGCCGCAGAGGTTGCCCAGACCCTCGACCTCGTTCTTCACGGCGTGAGAGTGGACGATATCCATGATGACGGCAATGCCCATCTTGTGGGCTGTATCAATCATCTCCTTCAGATCCTCGGGGGTTCCGAAGCGGCTGGAGGGAGCGAAGAAACTGCTGACATGATAGCCGAAGGAACCATAGTAGGGATGCTCCTGGATAGCCATCACCTGGATGCAGTTGTAGCCATCCTTCTTGACGCGCGGCAGCACGTTCTCGGTGAACTCCTTGTAGGTGCCTACCTTCTCTGCATCCTGACCCATACCGACATGGCACTCATAGATGAGCAGCGGAGCCTTGTTGGGCTTGAAGGTCTTCTTCTTGAAGACATAAGGTTTCTCGGGGTTCCATACCTGAGCAGAGAAAATCTTCGTCTGGTCGTCCTGTACGACGCGCTGGCACCAGGCAGGAATACGCTCGCCTTCTCCCCCATTCCACTTGACCTTCATCTTATAGAGGTCACCATGCTTCAGAGCTTTCTCAGAGAGTTTCAGTTCCCAGTTGCCTGTTCCTTCGATGCGCTTGCAACGATACTTCTCGTTTTCCTGCCAACCATTGAAGTCACCGATGAGGTAGATATCAGTGGCGTTAGGAGCCCACTCGCGGAATACCCAGCCCTTGGTGAGCTTGTGCAGTCCGAAGTAGAGGTGTCCGTCAGCAAAGTCAGACAGGGTCTTCTTGCCGTTCTGTGTCAGTTGTGAAATCTTCCAGAGCGCATGGTCGTGACGGCCACGGATAGCGTCTTCAAACGGTTCCAGCCAGGAGTCGTTACGAACAAGTCCTATATGCTGGGGTACTTCCTGCTTCAGTTCCTTGACGGTCTTCTTAGCACTGGCGCGCTTCGTCGTGGTCTTCTTGGCAGGAGTTTTCTTGGTAGCTGCCTTCTTGGTGGCAGCGGGTTTCTTTGTTGTAGCCATAGTTATTTATGCCTTCACTTTAAAGATTGCCTTTTTGAATTCGGGAGTACCGGAGATGCAGGGAGCATGACCGTCCTG
>JAILMS010000128.1 GCA_024692385.1 Prevotella sp.
ATTCTGCAGGCTATTGAGACACCACGTCATCTGGATATGAATCTGGTCAATGCCCAGCAGGCTCGTCGTGTGCTCGACCGTCTGGTAGGTTTCAAGCTGTCACCCGTGCTGTGGCGTAAGGTGAAGCCAGCCCTGTCAGCAGGACGCGTACAGAGCGTTGCCGTGCGCCTGATTGTAGAGCGCGAGCGTGAGATTCAGAGCTTCCAGAGCGAAGCATACTATAGCATTTCCGGTATCTTTGCTATTACCAATGCCGATGGTTCACAGACAGAGGTAAAGGCTACGCTGGCCCAGCGTCTGAAGACCCATGATGAGGTAGAGCAGTTCTTGAAGAAATGTATTGACGCAACCTATACCGTTGAGTCAGTCAGCAAGAAACCGCTGAAGCGTACCCCTGCACCTCCTTTTACCACCTCAACGCTGCAACAGGAAGCTGCCCGTAAGTTAGGCTTCACAGTCAGCCAGACAATGATGGTAGCCCAGCATCTCTATGAACGCGGACAGATCACCTATATGCGTACTGACTCTGTCAACCTCTCTGGCCTGTGTATCAATGCCAGCAAGGAAGAGATTACCAAGCTCTATGGTGAGGAGTACAGCAAGGTACGCCAGTATCATACCAGCTCAAAGGGTGCCCAGGAGGCTCACGAAGCCATCCGTCCTACCTATATGGACCGTACGGAGATTGAGGGTACCGCTCAGGAGCGCAAGCTCTATGACCTTATCTGGAAGCGCACTATCGCTTGTCAGATGGCCGATGCAGAAATAGAGAAGACTACTGTCAATATCTCTGTCAGTGGTGCCGACGAGCAGTTTGTAGCTCAGGGTGAGGTCATCAAGTTCGATGGCTTCTTCAAGGTATATCGTGAGTCTGTCGATGACGATGATAATAATCAGGATGAGGAGAGCCACATCCTGCCACCGCTGAAGAAAGGCATGTCACTGACGCGTCGTGAGATTCAGGCTACAGAACGTTTCAGCCAGGGACCTCAGCGCTATACAGAAGCCTCATTGGTACACAAGCTGGAAGAGTTAGGTATTGGCCGTCCATCAACTTACGCTCCTACCATCTCTACCATCCAGCAGCGTGAATATGTACACAAAGGCGACAAGAAGGGTGAGGAGCGCCACTATACCATAGATACGCTGAAGGGTAAGCTGATTACGCAGAAGCAGCGCAAGGAGATGGCTGGTTCTGACAAGGGTAAGCTGTTGCCTTCGGATATCGGTATCGTTGTCAACGACTTCTTGATGAAGTATTTCCCCACCATCATGGACTATAACTTCACTGCTAAGGTTGAGCAGGACTTCGATAAGATTGCAGAGGGTTCTGAGTCATGGACCGGCATGCTGAAAGGATTCTATAAGAAGTTCGAACCCACAGTAGAGAAGACCATGAATGCCCGCCAGGAGCGTAAGGCTGGTGAGCGCCAGTTGGGTAAGGACCCCAAGAGTGGCAAGCCTGTCTTTGTCAAGATCGGACGTTTCGGTCCTGTGGTACAGATCGGTTCTGCCGATGATAGCGAGAAGCCACAGTTTGCCCAGCTGCCCAGCGACAAGAGTATGGAGACGCTGACACTGGAGGAAGCCCTGGAGCTGTTCCAGCTGCCCCGCACACTGGGTGATTTCGAAGGTGCTCCAGTCATTATCGGTGCCGGTCGTTTTGGTCCTTATGTATTGCATCAGAAGAAATATACCTCACTGCCTAAGGGTGTCGATCCTATGGCCGTTACCCTTGAGGAGGCTGTTAAGCTCATCAATGAGAAGCGCCAGCAGGAGAATCAGAAGCACATGAAGATCTTCGTAGAGGATGCCAAGCTGGAGGTGCTCAACGGGCGTTATGGCCCCTATCTGGCATACGACGGCAAGAACTACCGTCTGCCCAAGAATCTGCATGCTAAGGCTGCCGAGCTGACTTACGCAGAGTGCATGAGCATCATTGAAAAGCAGAAGAAATGAAGCGCATCATCCTGATAGGCTATATGGGGTCTGGCAAGACCACTGTGGGCAAGGCTCTTTCTAAGGATACCGGCATGATGTTTTATGACTTGGACTGGTATATCGAGAGCCGTATGCGCAAGACTGTCTCACAGATTTTCGCTGAGCGTGGCGAAGAAGGGTTCCGACAGATAGAATATAATATGTTGCACGAGGTGGCAGAATTTGAGAATGTCATCATCAGCTGTGGCGGTGGTACTCCTTGTTTCTTCGACAATATGGACTACCTCAACCAGCAGGGCGACGTGGTCTATCTGAAGGCTACCCCCGAGACCCTATATAAACATCTGCTTATGGCCAAGGTGGAGCGCCCCTTGCTGAAGGATAAGAGTCCTGAGGAACTCATTGCCTACATCACTGACCACCTGAAAGAGCGTGCGCCATTCTATGAGAAGGCTCGCCATACGGTGGATGTCAATGTCCTTGACAACTACGACAAGATAGCCATTAGCGTAGAACGTATAAAAACTCTATTAGCCCTATAAATCCCTTAAACTCAGACCAATTTGTTTTATGAAGAAATGGACCATCGAAGACTCTAAGGAGCTCTACAACATCAACGGTTGGGGAACCAGCTACTTCGGTATTAATGACGAAGGCGACATCTATGTAACGCCCTGTAAGGACGATACACAGATAGACCTGCGTGAGGTGATGGACGAGTTGGCACTGCGTGACGTACAGTCACCAGTACTCTTGCGCTTCCCTGACATTCTGGATAATCGTATCGAGAAGACGTGGAGCTGTTTTAAGAAGGCTGCAGAGGAGTATGAATACAAGGCAGAAAACTACATTGTATTCCCCATTAAGGTCAACCAGATGCAACCCGTTGTGGAGGAGATTATCTCCCATGGTCGTAAGTTTAATCTGGGTATTGAGGCAGGCTCTAAGCCAGAGCTGCATGCTGTCATTGCCGTACAGTGTCAGAGTGATAGTATCATCATCTGTAACGGTTATAAGGACCAGTCGTATGTTGAGCTGGCACTGCTGGCACAGAAGATGGGCAAGCGCATCTTCATCGTCGTTGAGAAACTGAACGAACTCGATATTATCGCCCGCGAGGCTAAGAAGCTGGGCGTACGTCCTAACATTGGTATTCGTATCAAGTTGGCAAGTAGCGGTAGTGGCAAATGGGAAGAGAGCGGTGGCGATGCTTCTAAGTTCGGACTGACGAGTGCCGAGCTGTTGGAGGCGCTCGACCTGCTGGAGAAGAAAGACATGAAAGACTGTCTGCGCCTTATCCACTTCCATATCGGTTCGCAGATTACGAAGATTCGTCGCATACAGACCGCCCTGCGTGAGGCCTCACAGTTCTATGTGCAGCTGCATAAGATGGGCTATAACGTAGACTTCGTTGACTGTGGTGGTGGACTGGGTGTCGACTACGACGGTACGCGCTCTCCATCCAGCGAGAGCAGTGTCAACTACTCTATCCAGGAGTATGTCAACGACTGTATCTATACCTTTGTTGAGGCAGCCAATAAGAATGACCTGCCTCATCCCAACC
Source organism: Prevotella sp. (assembly GCA_024692385.1). GTDB lineage: Bacteria > Bacteroidota > Bacteroidia > Bacteroidales > Bacteroidaceae > Prevotella. Next base: position 3,506 of record JAILMS010000128.1, read on the forward strand.
TGATTACCGAGAGCGGTCGCTCGTTGGCTGCTCATCATTCTGTCCTCGTTATCGACGTATTGGAGACAGCCTCGCTGCCCGAGATGCCAGAGGAGTTTGAGCCCGATGAGAACTCACATCAGCTGGTAAAGGATCTGTATGAGATATGGGATAACCTCTCACCTCGCAATGTGCTGGAAGACTGGCACGACGCAGAACAGATTCGTGAGGAAGTGCTCGACCTCTTTGCCCACGGTATCGTAGACCTGAAGACGCGTGCAGAGATAGAGGCTATGTACTGGAGCGTATGTCATGAGATTCATGCCCTCGCCAAGACGCTTAAGCATGTTCCTGAGGAGCTGATGAACATCGACAAGCTTCTGGCCGATAAATATTTCTGTAACTTCTCGCTCTTCCAGTCACTGCCCGACTCATGGGCTATCGACCAGATATTCCCCATTATGCCTATCCAGCGACTGAATGAGCGTCCTACCCGTAATGCTACCATTCAGGATATCACCTGCGACTCAGATGGTAAGATAGCCAATTTCGCTACCAACCGTCATAACTCTCACTCGCTGCCCGTTCATACGCTCAAGAAGAATGAGAAATACTACCTGGGCGTGTTCCTCGTAGGAGCCTATCAGGAGATTCTGGGTGATATGCACAACCTCTTTGGCGACACCACAGCCGTACATATCTCTGTAAAAGACGGTCAATACCATATCGACCAGATATTCGATGGTGAGACGGTAGAAGAGGTGCTGGAGTATGTGCAGTACAATCCCAAGAAGCTGGTGCGCCAGCTGGAGATCTGGGTGGCCAAGAGCGTTAAGCAGGGCAAGATTTCGCTGGAAGAGGGTAAGGAGTTCCTCTCTAACTATCGCTCAGGACTCTACGGCTATACCTATCTGGAATAACAAGGTTCACTAGATTAACGATACAATGAAGGAGAAACTTACAATCGTCAAGGTCGGTGGAGCCGTTGTCGAAGACGAGGCCCAACTCACGCAGTTGCTGAAAGATTTCTCGGCAATAGAAGGTCGTAAGGTGCTGGTACACGGCGGAGGTCGTAAGGCCACCAAGATGGCTGAGCGCCTCGGCATCGAGACCACGATGGTTAATGGCCGC
>JAILMS010000023.1 GCA_024692385.1 Prevotella sp.
GACTCGTTCCGTCTCTATGTGGTTGACCAAGACGGGCATCTGGTAGAGGACGGAAAGGAGGGCGAGCTGTGGATTAGTGGTCCGCAGGTGGCTCGTGGCTACTTGAACCGTCCAGAGCAAAACGCCCAGACTTTTACGCCAAATCCTTTCTGTCAGGAACCGGATTACGACCGTGTCTATCACACCGGTGACATCGTACGCTGGTTGCCCGACGGCAATCTGCAGTTCATCGGTCGTCGCGACGGTCAGGTGAAGATACGCGGCTTCCGCATCGAGATGCGCGAAGTGGAAAGTGTCATCAAGGAGTTCCCCGGCATCAAGGATGTGACGGTGCAGGCCTTCGACGAAAACAACGGAGGCAAGTTCATTGCCGCCTATATCGTGAGCGATGAGCAGATAGACATCGAGGCGCTGAACAACTTCATTCTGGAACGGAAACCTCCCTATATGGTGCCGGCAGCTACGATGCAGATAGATCGCATTCCCCTGAACCAGAACCAGAAGGTCGATAAGTGGGCACTGCCGAAGCCGGAGAAGACGGTCTCGGCTGTCATGCAGATGACACCGCCGCAGAATGACCTGCAGCGAGAGTTGATAGAGATGGTGGGGGATATCGTTCACAATCATGAGTTTGGTATCGATACGCCACTACGCTTTGTAGGTCTGACTTCCATTTCTGCCATTCGTCTGGCGGCTACTGCCTATAAACAATATGGTGTGGCGCTGGATGCCAGGAATCTGGTGAAAGAGGCAACCATCCTGATGATAGAACAAAGGATAGCCGAGAACAGTCACCTGTCACCTGTCAACTGTCACCTGTCACCTGTCAACTCTCACCTGTCAACTCTCCGAGGCTACCTTGGTAGCCGACGTGCTACGCCGTCTCTATCGACAGATAGGCAGCGAGCGCTTTGATGCTGCCCGTAGCATAGGCGTTATCGTCACCTATCGCCACCAGATAACGATGATACGTCGCGAGATGGTGCGGTTGGGCCTGTCTCAACTGGAGGATATCAGCATCGACACCGTAGAGCGCTATCAGGGCAGTCAGCGCGATGTCATCATCTATACCACAGGTGTTCAGAACCCTGCCGAGCTCGACTTCCTTACCTCTAACTGTTTTGAGGAGAATGGTGATACGGTAGACCGCAAGCTCAATGTCGCTATGACGCGAGCCCGCAAGCAACTCATCATGATAGGAAATGCTCCGTTGTTGCGTCAAAATGCCATTTTTTCTGATCTCATCGCGCGTTATTCCATTTAATTTTGTATCTTTGCAGCATGTTGGAAAATGTCATACTGCAAAACCTAAGCATCGGATACACTAATAAAGGCGAAAAGAGGGTAGTGGCCAACCAGCTCAATGGTGTCATCAATAGCGGTGAACTCACCTGTCTGTTGGGCAGAAATGGTGTTGGCAAGTCAACCTTACTCCGTACATTAGCCACCTTTCAGCCAGCGCTGGAGGGTGATGTGTTGTTGCAGGGCAAAGCCATCACCACCTTTTCTGACCAGCAGCTGAGCCAGCAGATAGGAGTTGTATTGACAGAGAAGCCACAGGTAAGGAATATGACCGTCGACGAACTGGTGGCGATGGGCCGCATGCCTTATACAGGTTTTTGGGGCATCATGAAGGAGGACGACCGTCGCATCGTTGACGAATCTCTCCAGCTCGTTGGCATCGACCAGCTGCGCCATCGCTTAGTCCAGTCGCTCAGTGACGGAGAACGCCAAAAGGCTATGATTGCCAAAGCCCTGGCTCAGCAGACGCCCGTTATCTATCTCGACGAACCTACCGCCTTCCTCGACTATCCCAGCAAGGTAGAGCTGCTCCAACTGTTGAGGCGCTTGGCCCACGATGAGAAGAAGATTATCTTCTTATCCACCCATGATGTAGAAATCTCGCTGCAGCTGGCTGACAAGCTCTGGCTGATGACTCCCCAGCAGTTGCATGTCGGTACTCCACATGAATTGGCTGCTCAAGGGGTACTCACCACATTTATCGAACATGAAGGTATCTCCTTTGATACAAATACGCTGACAATACACATTAGGAAATGATAGACGGACACGGGGATGATAGATATCGATATGACGACCTGGTGAAGATGAACTTCAGTAGCACTATTTATCAGCATGCTGACCATAGTGCGCTGAAAGAATACCTAGCGGAGCATATGGATGTGATAGGCAACTATCCAGAGTCACAGCCGCGCCAGTTGGAGAAGATTATTGCCCGCCATCTGGGCATCTCGCCAGAGGCGGTGATGGTGACCAATGGTGCTACAGAGGCTATCTACATCATTGCCCAGCTCTTCCGTCATAGCTGTTCTATCATTCCGCAGCCCACCTATTCCGAGTATGCCGATGCCTGTCGACTGAACAAGCATCTCATCACCTACGAGAATTCAGAGGAGATGAAGGAGTTGCCCAAAGACCGTATCTATTGGGTGTGCAATCCCAACAATCCTTCGGGTAATGTGTTGAAGAAAGGATTCGTAGAGTATGTGGTGCGCCGCTCTCCGCGCTATACCTTTGTCATTGACCAGTCGTATGGCGCTTTCACTAAAGAACCCCTGCTCGAAGCATGCGATATGCAGGGACTGCCTAATGTGATTCTTATCCACTCCCTGAGCAGAACCTATAGCGTTCCTGGCCTGCGATTGGGATATGTCACTGCCCATCCCAGTACCATCCTGCTGTTGCGCGCCTTGCGCCATCCGTGGTCGATACCTGCCCTCAGCATAGAGGCTGGTAAGTTCCTGATTCAGCAAGGACAGCCTGCAGTGAGTGATCTCAATGCCTATCTTTATGAAACACAGCGCCTGCGTAGTGAGTTGCGACAGATTGATGGTATGCGTGTCTTTGAGACCAAGACCAACTATATGCTTTGTGAGTTGAGCTCCACCACTGGTGCCACTCTGAAAGACTACCTCATCCATCAGCATGGCATGCTCATACGAGACTGCTACAACTATTATGGACTCTCCCACGAGCATTTCCGTGTCTCTGCGCAGCTGCCAGAAGAAAATGATGCCTTGGTTGCAGCGATAAAGGAGTTCATAGTTAAGAGTTCGTAGTTTCCAGTTTGTTAAAGTACCTTAATTTACAGCGGATTATGGACTTTTGGCTATGTACTATGAACTTTTTTTCGTACCTTTGCACCCGTTCAGAGGAATGAGGGGCTTTTCGAAGCCTCTCATTCTTGTTTTAATTAACAACTAGAATATGATAGACAAGAACGTCATTAAGACCGCAGTGAATGAGTGGCTCGCGAAGGGCGACTATTATTTGGTAGATGTAGAAATGACTGACGATGACCGCATCGTCATTGAGATTGACCATGCTGATGGAGTATGGATTGAAGATTGTGCCGACCTGAGCCGCTTTTTGCAGGAGAAGTTGGGCGAGGAGCTTGGAGATTATGAATTGGAGGTAGGTTCAGCTGGTATTGGTCAGCCGTTTAAGGTCATCGAGCAGTACCGCAACCATATTGGAAAGGAAGTAGAGGTTCTCGCTGCAGATGGTAAGAAGGTGCAGGGCATCCTCAAGGAAGTCAGCGAGGATGGCAGCCAGTTTGTTGTGACTGTCAAGGAGAAGCAGCAGGTAGAGGGCAAGAAGCGCCCCGTATTGGTAGAGGCCGACAAGACCTTTGCCGTTAGTGAAGTAAAGTACTGCAAGTATCTGCTCAACTTCAAATAAATCGATAATAAGTAAAAAAATAATATATCTATGGCAACAAAGAGTGTGAAGGGTCCATCAATGATTGAGACCTTCCAGGAATTTAAAGAGACAAAGAACATTGACCGTACTACTTTGGTGAGCGTGCTGGAGGAGAGCTTCCGCAATGTTATTGCCAAGATGTTCGGTTCTGATGAGAACTACGACGTCATCGTTAACCCTGACAAGGGCGACTTCGAGATTCACCGCAACCGTATCGTCGTTGCTGACGGTGAGGTACAGGATGAGAACAAGGAGATTTCACTCACCGAGGCTCAGAAGATTGAGCCCGACTATGAGGTAGGTGAGGAGGTTTCTGAGGAGGTAGACTTCCAGAAGTTTGGTCGTCGTGCCATTCTGAACCTGCGCCAGACGCTGGCTTCAAAGATTCTGGAGCTGGAGCACGACTCACTGTACAACAAGTACAAGGATAAGGTTGGTCAGGTTGTTAGCGCTGAGGTTTATCAGATGTGGAAGCGTGAGGTACTGCTCATTGATGATGAGGGTAACGAACTCCACTTGCCTAAGCAGGAGCAGATTCCTGCCGACAACTACCACAAGGGTGAGACCGTTCGTGCCATCGTGAAGGAGGTACAGAACGAGAACAACAACCCTCGCATCATCCTCTCTCGTACCAGTCCTCAGTTCCTGGAGCGTCTGCTCGAAGCCGAGGTTCCTGAGATTCAGGACGGTCTGATTACCATCCGTCGCATTGCCCGTATGCCAGGTGAGCGTGCCAAGGTGGCTGTTGAGAGCTATGACGATCGTATCGATCCAGTAGGCGCTTGTGTCGGTGTTAAGGGTAGCCGCGTTCACGGTATCGTTCGTGAGATGTGCAACGAGAACATCGACGTTATCAACTACTCAAGCAA
>JAILMS010000093.1 GCA_024692385.1 Prevotella sp.
GAACTCTACACCCCAGATGCCAGCACCCGTCAAGGCCTTTGTCACCTTGTCGGCCATCATCTGAGCCTGCTTCAAAGCCTCATCGCTAATCTTATAGGGCTGCCATGACTCACGGTAGTCGCCAGCCTTCTGCACATGACCAATGGGAGGACAGAACAGTGTGGGCCAGCCATGTTGCTGGGTAACGGTGAGCAGGGTGAACTCAGAATCGAAGTCGATGAATTCCTCGATAATCACCTCCTTGACATCACCACGAGAACCTTCCATAGCCTCCTTGAAAGCCTGCTCCAACTCACCATCATTGTGAACATAGCTCTGGCCATGACCTGAAGACGACATCAGGGGCTTTACCACACAGGGGAAGCCAATCTCGTCGGCAGCCTTCTTGAACTCATCGAAGGTCTTGGCATAGAAATACTTGGCAGTGCGCAAGCCCAGCTCCTTAGAAGCCAGGTCGCGGATGGCACGACGGTTCATAGTGAAGTTGACGGCACGGGCAGAGGGTACTACCTGGATGCCCTGCTCCTCGAACTTAAACAAGCGCTCTGTGCGGATAGCCTCAATCTCGGGCACGATGATGTCGGGCTGGTGCTTCTTTACAACAGCCTCCAAGGCATCTCCATCCAACATCGAGAATACCTCGCGCTCATCGGCCACCTGCATAGCAGGGGCATTGTCGTAGCGGTCGCAAGCGATAACATACTGGCCAGCACGCATGGCGGCAATAACGAACTCCTTGCCCAGTTCTCCTGAGCCTAACAATAAGATTTTCTTCATACAAAGCCTCCCCAAGCCCCTCCCAAGGAGGGTTGTTTGGTTACATATTTAAACGATTAATGATTTCCGTACATTTTTTCGTAATACTTCTGGTAGTCGCCCGAGGTGACATTGTCGAGCCACTCCTGGTTGTCGAGATACCAGCGGACGGTCTTCTCGATACCCTCCTCAAACTGCAGTGAGGGTTCCCAGCCCAACTCACGCTGTAGCTTCGACGAGTCGATGGCATAGCGCAGGTCGTGGCCAGCACGGTCGGTAACGAAGGTGATGAGGTCCAGGTCCTCGCCTTCCTTACGGCCCAGCAGGCGGTCGACAGTATTGATGACTACCTTGATGATGTCGATGTTCTTCCACTCATTGAAGCCACCGATGTTATAGGTATCGGCAATCTTACCCTTATGGAAGATGAGGTCGATGGCATGGGCGTGGTCTTCTACGAACAGCCAGTCGCGCACATTCTCACCCTTACCATAGACGGGCAGGGGCTTGCGGTGGCGGATGTTATTGATGAACAGCGGTATCAGCTTCTCAGGAAACTGATAGGGGCCGTAGTTGTTGGAGCAGTTGGTAACCACGACAGGCATGCCGTAGGTATCGTGGAAGGCGCGTACGAAGTGGTCGCTGGACGCCTTGGATGCACTGTAGGGAGAATGAGGATTGTACTTGGTGGTCTCCAGGAAAAACTTATCACCGTAGGCCAGATGGTGCTCAGCAGAAGAGGCCGTAGTGGTGAAAGGAGGCTCGATACCCTCGGGATGCGTCAGCTCCAGGGCGCCATATACCTCGTCGGTAGAGATATGGTAGAAGCGCTTGCCCTCATACTTCTCAGGCAGCGACTCCCAATAGAGCTTGGCAGCCTGCAAGAGTGACAGCGTACCCATCACATTGGTCTTGGCAAAGGTGAAGGGATCCTTGATAGAACGGTCTACATGGCTCTCGGCAGCGAGGTGGATGATGCCATCGACCTTTTTATCCTGCATGAGCTTGTAGAAAGCATCGAAGTCGCAGATGTCCATCTTCACAAACTCGTAGTTGGGCTTGTTCTCGATGTCCTTCAAGTTAGCGAGGTTACCGGCATACGTCAACTTGTCGAGGTTGATGATGTGGTAGTCGGGATATTTGTTTACAAACAGGCGCACCACATGGCTTCCAATAAAGCCTGCGCCACCAGTAATAACAATGGTACGGGGCCCACCCAAGCCCTCCTGAAGGGAGGGGTGTTGATTAGTTGAAGTACTCATATTTCAAGTTATATTTATTATTATTTCTGCTTTGTTGTTTATTTTAACGCTTGGGGAGCCCCCAATGTAATGACCTCACAATCACTGAACTTATTACCTTCAATGGTGAGTCTTATCAGTGTGCGCTCCTTGTGCCAGCCCTGCAGGCCTGCGGCACCGGGATTGATATGCAGCATGTTCAGCGTCTTGTCGAACTTCACCTTCAGGATATGCGAGTGACCGGCAATGAACAGCTGGGGCGGACTGGCATACAGCTGACCACGCACGGAGTAGTCGTAGTTGCCCGGGTAGCCACCGATATGTTTCATCAGCACCTCTACATCCTCACACTTCCAGCGCAGTACCTCGGGGTACATGAGGCGGAGGTCGCCACCGTCGCAGTTGCCACAGACGGCACGCAGCGGGCGGAATGCGGCTAACTTCTCAGCGACCTCTAACGAACCGATATCGCCAGCATGCCATATCTCGTCGCACGGCTCGAAGTAGTGGAGGTATTTCTCGTCCCAATAAGCGTGGGTATCGCTGATGATGCCTATCTTCTTCATAGTCCTAAGCGCTTACGGATGAATTCAGCAATCAGCTTCTCGGTCTCTACCAGTCCCAGGATGCTGGAATCGATGCAGAGGTCGTAGCTCTCAGCAGCACCCCACTTCTTACCCGTATAGTAGTTGTAGTAAGTGGCACGCTTCTCCTCAGCATCGAGGATAAAGCGCTTGGCCTGATGAGGCGTCATGGAGCGCTGTGACAGCAGCTTGTCAACACGGGTGCGCATGGAAGCGGTGATAAATACCGTCACCACGTTGGGCATATCGCGCAGCACATAGTCGGCACAACGGCCTACAAAGACACAGTTGCCCTCTTCGGCTGCCTTGCGGATGGCATCGCTCTGAAACTGGAACAGGCTCTCCTGTGAGAAGTTCGACTTATAAAGACTGGCACCACTCAGGTGTGTAGCCTGCACATTCAGCAAGCTGCGCAGGAAACCCTTCTTCTCGTCGTTCTGCTCAAAGAACTTCTCACTGAATCCACTCTCCTTAGCAGCAAGGTTAAGCAGTTCGCGGTCATAGTACTTGGCATTGAAGTCCATAGCCAACATACGGGCGATGTCGTGGCCGCCACTACCCAACTGGCGACCTACACAGATGATGACAGGCCTACCCGATCCCTCCCCAATAGAGGGATGTTTGGTTGGCTGTTGAGTTGCATTCTTGTCTTGCTCCATCATATTTCTATTGTGTTATAACTTCTCATTAAACGCCCTCTCCCCGGGAGGAAATTGGGGAGGCTTTTAGCTTCTTCATATACCAGATGAGTATCGGTATCGTCATGGCAAATGCGCAGAAGTCGCTGGCTGGCATCGCATACCACACACCATCCAACTGCCATATCAACGGGAACACGTATGCCATCGGCAACAGCATAAACAGCTGGCGCGACAGCGACAGGAAGATAGATATCTTTACCTTACCGATGCACTGGAAGAAATTGGTGATGACAGCCTGTGAGCCTACCACAAAGAATACCAGCATATCAATCTTGATACCCTGGGCAGCCAGCTTTATCAGCGTCTCGTCAGTGGTAAAGATACGGGCTATCTCACGAGGGAAGAGCATTGACAGCGCCCATCCTACCAAGAGGATGCCCGTGGCACAGGCAATGGCGATGAACATGCAGCGGAACATACGATCGTATTTCTCAGCACCGTAGTTATAGCCCACAATGGGCTGCATGCCCTGACAGGTGCCCATCACAAACATGAAGAACATCATGACCACTGAGTTGGCAATGGAATAGGCACCGACAGCCATATCGCCACCGTAGTGAACAAACTGGTTGTTCATGAAGATGACGATGATACACGAGGTGGTCTGCATCAGGAATGGAGAGACACCGATGGCAATGATGTTGCGCACCAGGTCTTTCTTCAGCCTATAGATGCCCTTCTTCAGGTGGAGAATCTCTTTCTTATCACTAAACAGCCACATCTGCCAACAGAGTGCCAGCGACTGTGACAGCACAGTGGCAAGGGCGGCACCACGGATGCCCCAGCGGAACCACCACACAAAGGCGACAACCAGCACGATATTGCACGCCACGGTAAACAGCGTGGCATACATGGCATGACGCGGCTTTCCGGCAGCACGCAGCACGGCATTCATACCGAAATACATGTGGGTGACCACATTACCCAGCAGAATAATCTGCATAAACTCACGGGCGTAGGGCAGCGTGATATCCGACGCACCAAAGAAGCGCAGGATGGGATCCAAGAAGAGCAGGCAGACCGCCATAAACAACGTACCGATAATGAGGTTGAGCGTCACCGTATTGCCCAACAGCATCTGAGCACGCTTGTAGTTGCGCTGTCCTAAATTCACTGAGATACAGGTAGAAGAACCCACACCAACGGCAGCGCCAAAGGCGGCGCTAAGGTTCATAAAAGGAAAGGTAATGCCCAGACCGGCGATAGCCTCCGGACCTACTACCTGTCCGATAAATGCACGGTCGATGATATTGTATAGGGAGGATGCCGACATGGCCACAATGGCTGGCATGGCATACTGCATCAGCAGCTGTCCTACCGGCTTCGTCCCTAGTTCAAGTGTTGCTTGTTTATTGTCCATAAATAAATAATGTGCAAAATTACTGCTATTTCTTCGAATAGCCAAAATTATCTCCATTTTTCTTTGTACTTTGCGCACTAATTTGTAACTTTGCAAACCTTTATAACGGCTACCTCATGAAACGATGGATATGGATATGGTCTTTTCTGCTGACGGCAACATGTTTGTATGCCGCCAGTCCGCATCTTGCTGAGCGTGTGAAATATAAGAACGGGCCGGCATATATCTATCGTCTGTATCTTACCGATAAGAAGAACTCCCCCTACTCTATTGCCCATCCCAACCGCTACCTGTCGCGTCGTAGCATTGAGCGCCGCAAGCGCCAACAGTTACCCATCGACAGTACCGACCTGCCCGTAAATCCCCGCTATCTGCGCCTTATCGAGCAAGAGGATGTCAGCATCGTCGGGCAGAGCCGTTGGCAGAATACCGTATTGGTACGTCTGAAGGACAGCACCAGGATTCACCGGTTGGAAGAACTGGCGTGTGTGGCCAGCAGCAAACTGGTATGGATTGCACCAGACTCCGTCATTCCTACAGCTCAGAAGACTCCCTACCGTGACGACTTTGAAGAGCGCGACAGCATTGGAGGCATTCTCCACGGCAAGAACGACAGTCAGATAAAGCTGTTGCAGGGTCATAGGCTGCACCAGATAGGACTGACGGGTAAGAACATGATGATAGCCATTCTGGACGGAGGCTTCAAGAATGTGAACCGCATCCCTGCCTTCCAACAGATAGACATCTGCGGCTATCAGGACTTTGTCAGCCCTGCCTCGCCCAACATCTTTGCAGAGACAGACCATGGCACGAAGGTATTATCGACCATGGCCATCAATACACCCTATTTCTATATAGGGACAGCGCCTAAAGCCTCCTACTGGCTGCTACGCAGTGAAGACCAACAGACGGAACAGGAGGTAGAGGAAGACTACTGGACGATGGCGGCTGAATTTGCCGACTCCGTGGGTTGCGACCTCATCAACTCGTCGTTAGGCTACCATGAATACGACTACCCCTGGATGTCGCACCAGCTACGCCACCTCGACGGGCGCACAGCCTTTATCAGCAAGTCGGCAAGTCTATTAGCCAGCAAGGGCATCATCCTCGTCAACTCAGCAGGAAACTCGGGCATGGGATCATGGAAGAAGATTGGCGTACCGGCTGATGCCAACGACATCCTGACAGTAGGTGCCATCACAGCCGACGAGCCCCGCGACTTAGCGCCGTTCAGCTCGGTAGGACCTTCGCAGGACGGTCGCATAAAACCTGACGTGGTAGCCATTGGAGCACCTACCTTCCTAGTAAACGGCCGTGGCGTCATCATAGAGGATATGGGTACCTCATTCTCTGCGCCCACCATCTGTGGACTGGTGGCTTGTCTGTGGCAAGGACTGCCGGAGAAGAGTGCCATTGAGATCATCCGTCTGGTACGTCAGAGCAGCGACAACCACGAGCATCCTGACAACATCTACGGTTATGGCATACCCGACTTCTGGAAAGCATACACAAGGGGCGGCCTGCGGCCTAGTGAAGAGTGAAGAGTGAATAATTTGCTACCGCCATGAATAGTGAACATTTTACCCTACGTCAGCTGAACATGATGGTGCGTGACGCCATCGAGATGCAGATGCCCGATGAATATTGGGTAGAGGCAGAATTGTCAGAATGTCGTGAGCGTGGCGGTCATTGCTATATGGAACTCATCGAGAAGGACGAACAGACGAATACCCCCGTGGCAAGGGCTTCTGCCAAGTGCTGGCGACAGACGTGGCAGGTATTGCAGCCCCATTTTGAACGGGTGACAGGCCAGACGTTGCATACAGGACTGAAGGTATTGATGCGCGTCTATGCACAATATCACGAGGCTTACGGTTTCTCCTGGATTGTCACGGACATCGACCCCACCTACACCATTGGTGACATGGAGCGCAAGCGTCAGGAGATTATCCGACAGCTGAAGGAGGAAGGTGTGTTCGACATGCAGCGCGAGCTGCGCATCCCTTTGTTTGCCCAGCGCATTGCTGTCATCTCTGCCGCAGGGGCTGCTGGCTATGGCGACTTCTGCAGACAGTTGGAAGAGAACGAATACGGCTTTAAGTTTGAGGTAACACTCTTCCCTGCCATCATGCAGGGCGAACAGGTGGAGAAAAGCATTATTGCAGCACTCAACGACATCTATTCCCACAGCGCTGAGTCCACGCAGCAACGAGCCTTCGACTGTGTCGTGATTATCCGTGGCGGTGGCGCTACTGCCGACCTCAGCGGTTTCGACACGCTGGCACTGGCAGAGAATGTGGCACAATTCCCATTACCGATTATTACGGGTATCGGTCACGACCGTGACGAGAGCATCCTCGACATGGTCAGCAACACACGCGTCAAGACACCTACTGCAGCGGCTGCCCTACTCATTGACAACCTGCGACAGGTGTTGGAGCGCCTGAATAATGCACAACAGCGCATCAGCATGGTGGGGCACATCATCATCGATGCCCGCCATCGTATCGAGATGCTACAGCAGCGGCTATCGGTAGCCATGGAGCGCATCATGACCAACCAGAAGCACCGCCTCAGTCAGATAGAGCTGCTACTGCAGGGCTACGACCCACAACTACTGCTGCGTCGCGGCTATAGCATCACCATGCACAATGGGCGTGCCGTACGCGACCCTCAGCAGCTGAAGGCCGGCGACGAGATAGAAACGAGAGTAGAGAAAGGAACGATACGTTCTGTAGTGAAAAGTGAATAGTGAATAGTGAATAGTGAATAATATGAACGAACCAGCTAAATACGAGGAGGCACTGGCTCAGTTGGAGACCATTGTCCGCAAGATGGAGAACAATGAATATACGATTGATGAGCTGACGGTACAGCTGAAAACTGCCCAACAGCTCATCAAGGTATGTCGTGACAAACTCACTAAGACCGAGGCTGAACTCTTAGAAGAACAGTCCAAAGGACAGTGAGTGGAACTTAGGATTCTCTACACCATGTGCTGACTTACTCTCCAGCACGGTCATCGGTGAGTACTTACAGTACAAACCAAAACCATCAGACTTCAGGATGCCCATGAAGTCGACAGTTACAGGGCGCTGACCTATTTCCTTAATGCCCTGCTCCCAATTGATATCATCATCGGTCCACTCATTGTTGATGCGACCGCGAAGATTGAAGTTCACCACAGGACCCAGCGAGAAGCTGCTCTTACTCTTCTTGCCAAACTTCTGAGTGAACAGGAAAGGTACAGACAGGCTGAAGATATCAATACATGAGCTGGTCTTCGAATAATTAGCGAGATAGTCGCCAAAGGTAACGATACCATCCGCATTCTTTCTTATCTCATTACCTCTGGGCACCGTATAGCTACGCCAGTTGCACCACAGACCAACAGAATAGGTCTGCAGGCCCTTCTTCGGGGTGTAGCAGTAGCGCAGACCAATCATCCACTCAGGTGATCTGAAAGTGGCAAAGCCATGACCCTGAGGGGTATTGGTAGGAGCTGTCCAACCATAACCGAGATCGAGCACCAGCTTATTATCGTCGTCCGTGACAGTCTTCTTAATAATCGTTGAGGTAGATTTGCTGATAGTTACCTTTGACACATAGTGAATACTCTCACCATCTTTTTTACTGGTAACCTTAATCGTCTGTACGGAATCGTTGGTCATCACCGTCACCTTGGTAGGATTATAGTATACCACCGTATCATTCATCTCCGTAGCGTTTACCATTGTGCAAACGGCCAATGCCATCAGCAGGAAATATTTTCTCATACTCTCTTGTTTTGTTAATACGTTGAATATCTATTCAGTTTTTCGGCTGCAAAGGTATACAAAAAACTACACACGACACACTTTTCAGAGGAAATTCTTGCACAAATGACAGATTTTGATTACTTTTGCCAGCAATTTGATACAAAGAACAACAAAAACAGAGACCATTATGAAGAATTTAGATTGGGCTAGTTTGTCGTTCGGTTACATGAAGACCGACTACAACGTACGCTGTTACTATCGTGACGGTAAGTGGGGCGAGATAGAAGTTTGCTCCGACGAGTATCTGAAAATGCATATGGCAGCGACCTGTCTGCACTACGGTCAGGAGGCTTTCGAAGGACTGAAGGCATATCGCTGCAAGGATGGTAAGGTACGCATTTTCCGTGTCGATGAGAATGCAGCCCGCCTGCAATCAACCTGTCGTGGCATTATGATGCCTGAGGTTAGCACCGAGCTCTTCACCGAGATGGTCAAGAAGGTGGTACGCCTGAATCAGGAGTGGATTCCTACCTACGAGAGTGGTGCCACGCTCTATATCCGTCCGCTGCTCATCGGTACCAGTGCACAGGTTGGTGTACATCCCGCTAAGGAATACTGCTTCCTCATCTTCGTTACTCCCGTAGGACCGTACTTCAAGGGCGGCTTCTCCAGCAATCCTTACGTTATCGTACGCGACTACGACCGTTCAGCACCTCTTGGTACTGGTAAATATAAGGTGGGCGGTAACTACGCTGCTTCTCTCTTCGCCAACAACCTGGCACACGAGAAGGGCTACGCCTGCGAGTTCTACCTTGACGCCAAGGAGAAGAAGTATATCGACGAATGTGGTGCCGCCAATTTCTTTGGCATCAAGAACAACACCTACATCACTCCAAAGTCAACCTCTATCCTACCCTCTATCACCAACAAGTCACTGATGCAGGTAGCAGAGGATCTGGGTATGAAGGTGGAGCGTCGTCCTATTGCCGAGGAAGAGCTGGAGACCTTTGAAGAGGCAGGAGCTTGCGGTACAGCAGCCGTTATCTCACCAATCTCTTATATTGACGACCTCGACACTGGCAAGCGCTATAGCTTTGGCGACAAGCCCGGTCCCGTATCGAAAAAGCTTTTCGACACATTGCGCGGCATCCAGTATGGCGAGATTGAAGACAAGCACGGTTGGACAACCGTTGTTATTGAATAACGGTTATTGCTAATGGGAAAAGGCAAACTGGCGAAATTCGCCGACATGGAAAGATATGAGAACGTGTTCCAGTACCCTTATTCGGTAGTGGAGCATGTTCCTTTTGAGATGCGAGGTCACTGGCATGAGCAGTACTTCCACAACGGCAACCCCATCGTCTTGGAGTTGGGCTGTGGTAAAGGCGAGTATACCGTTGGCCTGGCCAAGAAGTACCCTAATATCAACTTTATCGGTGTGGACATCAAGGGTGCACGCATGTGGACAGGAGCCACACAGGCCGTCAACGAAGGGCTGAAGAATGTAGCCTTTTTGCGCACCAATATCGAGATTATAGAGCGCTTCTTCGCCCCTGGTGAGGTACAGGAGATATGGCTTACCTTCTCTGACCCTCAGATGAAGAACCCACGCAAGCGTCTCACGTCGACATGGTTTATGAACCGCTATCGTAAGTTCCTTATCAACGATGGCATCATCCACCTGAAGACCGACTCTAACTTTCTCTTCACATACACCACCTACATGGTGGAGAAGAACAGCCTACCCATAGAGGTAAAAACGACCGACTTATATGCTGAAGCAGAAGGCAACTCATTACTGCAAGAGGCAGCATCCATTCAGACCTACTACGAGTCTATGTGGATTGAGCGCGGCCTGAATATCAAGTATATGAGGTTCCATCTGCCTCAGGAGGGCACTCTTGAAGAGCCCGACGTAGAGATTGAGCTCGACGACTACCGCTCTTATCACCGCGACAAACGCAGTTCTAAAGACAAAGCGAAATAGGACATAAAAAGCGCTAAGCAAATGGGCTCAGCGCTTTTTTATTTCTACTTCCTCGCTTTCTTGTAAGCCTTCAGCTCTGCAGGCGTTGCAATACCAGCTTTGCAGCGGTATTCCAGTCGTGCCAGACGCATCTGTTCTAGGAAGCGCTCACTGGTGTGCAAACGTGCATAGGCGGCAGAAGCAGCCAGGCGACCAGCATCGACGTCGCTCTGCCAGTGGGCACCAACGATGATGCGGCTCTCGCCATACATATAGCCACGAGCCAGGAGGGTGTCGGCACGGTCAGGATTGATCTCCGACAGCAACAGCGCTGAGCTCCAGCCAAGGATGGTGTGGCCAGAGGGGTAAGAGCCATTCTTACGCAATGAGGGCTCGTCCTGGGGATAGAGCGTAGGCTCGTGCATTCGCATGAAGGGGCGACGGCGCATGTAGTACTTCTTGGGGATTCTGCAGATGCTATCGCATGTGGCTGTGCCATTGCGCAGCACCTTATAAATCTCTGGGGTTTCCTCCTTCGAGATCTTCATGCCGAAAGGCTCGCTGAACTCACGGATGATACAGTCGAGACCATACTCTGCATCACGGATGGCAATAGCGGCACGCTCCTTGTTCTGGCGCATCTGCTTGCCCCACATATACTGCATGATATCATAGGTAAAGTGGGCACCGACAGTGTCGGGAGGAGCAGGACACCACTTCAGCATGTCGGGCATCTCCTCGGAGGTGAAATACGCTTCTACATCACTCTGTGCCTGTGCACAAACGGCAGTCATCGTCATGACAGCCATCATCATCATCTTTTTCATCTTCATAATAACCTCTATTTTATGTACTGTTCTAAAATTGCACTTGCAGGCGCGTCTCAAAAATGCTGACCTCATTGTCGGCAAAGCCGCTACGATTGGTAACCTTCCTCCACGAGCCACGAACACGCCATATCATATACTTATTGATGTAGTAGTCGTAGCAGAGCGCCCAGTCATTGAGGTAACCGCCATAGACGCCCGCACTGGCATCCGACAGCGACGTGTAGTTATACTGTAGACAGAGTTCCATATTACCGGCATCAGGGGTAGCGATGCCAACGTCGGTCATGGTGTATTTGTAATGACGTCCCTTGAGCAGACCACGCAGGGTGACATAAGCGCCACTGCCTCGGAAGGCTGTCAGCCCATTGTCGCGCGAGATGCTGTTGTAGAAATACTGTCCTATCACGGCAAATCGTCCAAAAGACCAGAGGATTTCAGGCGAGAACTTGTACATCACCTTCGCATCCGTCACAACAGCCTGTTGCGAGTTGACCTTAGCCACACGGGTAGGCCAGTGCGTGCTGAGCGTGAACTGCTTGTGGCTGAGCGAGTCGGCAGTATTGTAGCGAGGAACTGGTACAGCTCTGATAGCCATACTGGTGGATGAAATAGCCACCACGAAAAAAAATTCTGCTTATCAAGGTCGTACTGTATGAAGACATCCTTCATATTCACTTTACCATAGGCAAAACCCATGTCAATCTTTCCTTTCCACTGACCATAGGTAAAGCCGACGCCGAGGCGCATATCAGGGGTACCCACCCCACTCTTCAGCTGGTCTTCCTGCTGCTGGCCATGGATGTAGGCCGCATCAAAGAGAATGCGCCCTGAGGGTTTCACCTTCAGTTCGGGTTCTTGTGCATTGGAACTAATAGCCGCTACCAATATCATCATCCACACTACAATTCGTAATCTCATCATATTTTGTTTATTTTGTTAAGATCATTATTCGAGCGTAAAAATAAGGTATTTTTTTCAAAAAGCAAAACAGATGGCAAAATAATTGGCATTTCCCCCTTTTATTTGTACCTTTGCAGCATAAAACTAAGATGATAATGGCATTATATCCGAAATTAATTATGGACGCGCTGGCTACGGTGACGTATGCTGGTACAAAGAAAAACCTGGTAGAAAGCGAGATGGTGGCTGACCAGCCTGCCATCAATGGCAATAAAGTAACTGTCGTGCTGGAATTCCCACGCGACACTGATCCTTTCCTCAAGTCGACCGTAAAGGCGGCAGAGGCAGCTATCAAATATCACTGTGGCAAGGATGTGGAAGTGGAGATACAGACGGAATTCAAGTCGAAGCCACGCCCAGAGGTAGGCAAACTGCTGCCACAGGTAAAGAACATCATTGCCGTCAGTTCTGGCAAGGGCGGTGTGGGCAAGAGCACCGTATCAGCCAACTTGGCTATCGCACTGGCCCGTCTGGGATATAAGGTCGGTCTGCTGGACTGCGACATCTTCGGTCCCTCAATGCCCAAGATGTTCCATGTAGAGGATGCACGCCCCTACGCTGTAGAGGTGGACGGAAGACAACTCATTGAGCCCATCGAGGCCTATGGCGTGAAGATGCTGTCAATAGGTTTCTTCGTGAATCCCGACACGGCAACACTGTGGCGTGGCGGTATGGCGACGAATGCCCTGAAACAACTCATCGCTGACGCCAACTGGGGTGAACTGGACTACTTTATCCTCGATACACCTCCTGGCACCTCAGATATACACTTGACACTGCTGCAGACGCTGGCCATCACGGGATCCGTCATCGTATCAACTCCTCAACAGGTGGCACTGGCCGATGCTCGCAAGGGTATCGACATGTATCGTAACGACAAGGTGAACGTGCCCATCCTCGGACTCATTGAGAACATGGCATGGTTTACACCTGCCGAACTGCCCGAGAACAAATACTACATCTTCGGCAAAGAAGGCTGCAAACAGCTGGCTGAAGAGATGCAGGTACCCCTCTTAGCACAAATTCCTCTGGTTCAAGGCATCTGCGACAGTGGTGACAAAGGCGAACCTGCCGCGCTGAATAGCGAGACCGCTACAGGACTGGCCTTTATCAACTTGGCACAAGCTGTAGTGACTGTAGTAAACCGTCGCAACAAGGAACAGCCTGCTACGAAAATCGTAGGTATGAAATAACGTCAGCCCTGACTGACGTCAATCGGTACCCAAAACCAGAAGGTAGAGCCATGACCCTCGCCTTCTGAGGTGACACCAATGCGACCACCACACTTGTCGACAATGGCCTTACAGATGGCAAGGCCAAGACCTGTACCCTGTACGAAATCGTTCAGTTTGACAAAACGCTCAAAAACGGAAGCCTGCTTCTCCTTAGGGATGCCCACACCGGTATCTTCACAGAAGAAGCAGAGCCCGTCACGGCGTTGTCCATTAATCTCACGCGACTCCTTGCGGTAGCCCACACGGATATGTCCCTTTTTGGTGTACTTGACGGCATTGGTAACGAAATTGGTCAGCAACTGCTGGAGGCGTCCCTTATCCATCATCACGGGCAACGAGTCGTAAGGATTATCTTTCAGGAACTTGACATCAGCATTCTGCACGCGCTGCTCCAGCGTCTGACAGATATCGTTGAAGACAGGAGGCAAGTCGATTGATGTCCGCTCAATAGCAATAGCCTGTCCCATGCTGCTGGCTTCCAGAATATCGTTAATCAGTCGCAGCAGCATGTCGCAGTTGTTACGAATGATACGTATGAACTCTTTACGCTCGTCAGGAGTATCAATCATCTGTAGCAGGTCGCTAAAGCCCACAATGGCATTGAGCGGCGTACGGATTTCATGCGTCATATTGGCTAGGAAGGCACTCTTCAAACGTCCTGAATCCTGAGCACGCGCCGTCTCCTCACGGAGTTTCTTCTGGGCAAGCATCAAATCACTGACATCACGCACCAATCCAAAATATTCCTTGGAATGGCCCTCCTCGTCAGTAATAGGAATACCCGTAATAGCATACCATGTCAGCTCACTGGTAACAGGGGTATAGTTGAACTCGTGAATCACATTAAAGGGTTTTCCATTCAATACCAAGTCTTGGAAAACCTGCTCGGCTTCCTGGCGATGCTCAGCAGCCATGCCTGCCAGATAGTCCTCTAAGGATACTGAGTATTCTGTCTGACGCAAGCTACGCGTGAAGCGGATAATGCGCTCAAAAGTATTGAAGGTCCATACATACATATTGCTCTCCTCCAACAGGTAGCGCAAGCGTTCCTCATAGCGGTTGATGGCATTATGCGTCTCTTTGAGCTGGCGCTCATGCTCACGCTGTTTCATATACATATCACGCTCAGCAGAAACATCACGGGAGGTGAGAATATAGTAAACCAGACGTCCCGTTTCATCGGTAATAGGCACAACACGCGTTTCAACATACTTATCAACGCCCCAATTTGGATAACACATGTGTCCACTGGCATGGAAAGTACCCAAATGATTCTGGGCAGCATATTCCTTAAAGAACGGATCATCCAAGAACGACGTTTCGCGGAAATGGCGCTCACGTTCGGGAGTTAACTCCAGCAACTCGCGCATACGATGATTCATATGAATCACAAAACCATTGGCATCATGGAACGACATCGCCATCATGTTCGTCTCGAAGACCTTCATATATCTATCAGCCAGTTCCTGATTGCTACGCTCCTCTTCCAGGTCCTTGGTAATATCCTTGATGGTATGCAAGATATAGCGAGGTATGCCATTCTCTCGTTCCAAGACAGCACCACCCACGAAGGTTCTCCAACAGGGTTTATCAATAGTACCAGCATTATAACGGCGCTGCAAGTTCCATGTCTCACAATCGCCACGCTTCATGCAGTCAACATGCATACGGAACTCCTCACGCTCATCAGGGGCTATGCGCTCGATCAACTCTTCCATAGCCATACCACCGACTGGCAACAAATCACCATGGATATTCTTGACAATGCCAAGAACAATGTCATATTCGAGCACAAAATAGTCATCCATATCAAGAGCCTGTGCCATGATACTGTTCAACTCAGTATTACGACGTATGGAGGCGTTGACACGCTGAGAGAGAAGGTGAGCAGCAAAGAATACGACGAGACCTGCCAAAGCCAGACCTATCAGGATGAACGGAGCCAAGGGGGACTCGTTGTCGTGTTCACGCTCAGGATGGAACCACTTATCGTAGATGCGCTGCAAGTCACCCGCCTGCTCCAAACGAGTATATTGGTCATCAATAGCATCAAGCAGATCCTTATTATAGCCAATAATGTGTAACTCGCCAGCAGGGATATCCTTCACATCATCCAATATAAGGCTATCAATACCCAGCTCTTGAATTTTCTTCTCAAGAGGCATCTGTCCCCAGATGTAGTAGTCGCATTGATGGGCTCGCACACTGGTAAGGCCATCCTTGGGCGAAAAATACTTTACCTTAAAGGGGATACTATCCATTTCACTGACACGCAGGGCCGCATAGTCATTCTTCTTAACACCTACCCTGACGCCCTTGCCAATAGCATTGATACCAGCGAAGGGAGGAACATCAATGCGTCGGACTACACGAAGATTGTAGTAGTTGACATATTTCTTCGTTTGTATAAACGGCTCGTGCCTGTAGTAAATCGATAGTGCGTGGAGCAAGTCGGCCTTATGCTTGACAAACATGTCACTTGACGCCTGCCATTCCTGCATGACATACTTATGAGGAATCTCCAGACGATTGAGAATAATATCAAGGACTTCCACATTATAGCCTGCAGGTTGTCCATCACTGTCGAGAAACTCGAAAGGACGGAAGTCCCAGTCACAGGCAATAATCAACGGATGTTCTTCGGTATAGCCGTAAGAATCATTGGCAGCTACCTTTGTAGGTAGCACACCCATAAACAAAGCAATCAATATATATGTTATGATTGAGTTTTTCATTATTACTTTCTCCCCCCCTCTATTTCCTGACAATTTCTGTACATCTACACGGTATGCTCACCCAAACGATAGTACCCTTGCCCACTTCTGACTTGATACGTATCTTACCACCCATCTGCGTGGTAATATCATGACAGATAGCAAGACCAAGACCAGTACCATGACCGCCAGACGACACGAAACGATCGAAGATTTGCTTCATACGATCGTCGGAGATACCGCTACCAGTATCTTGGAAAGCCATAGCGACACCTTCACCGGTATACTCATAGCTGGCACGTACCATACCTTTGGTAGTATGCATCGTAGCGTTTTCCATCACCTGGTCGATGACAATGCCTAAATTCTGATCATCCAGCTCAACCATCAACTGCTGATAGGGATTGTCGGTTACGAAGTCGACACCATCATTATGATGAGCATTCCATACATTCTGGCAACGGGCATCGAAGAACTGAGCGAAGTCGACGGGTTTCCTCTTGAACTCAATCATACCGGCATCCAGTCGAGACAGGAACAAGATGTCGTTGATGAGTTTCAGCAACTTAGAAGAATTTTTCTTTATCTGTTCAATGAACAGCGATTCTTCTTCCGACGTATGCGACATTTCGAAAAGCTCGGCAAAACCAATGACTGAACTGAGTGGCGTACGAATCTCATAACTCATGTTACGGAGGAAGGCATTCTTCACAGTTTCTACCTCCTGTGCCTTTGCACTCTCCTTGGCGAGTTTCTCTTCGGTGGCCTTAATCTCACTAATGTCACGACAGGCACCAAAATACTCCTTAACACAGCCCTGATTATCTAATACTGGGACAAACGATATCAGCAAGCTGAGTCGCATGCCCTTCTTGACACGAATGATGGTATTAAAGGAATCTTTCAGCGGTGACAACACACGGTTATCCATGCTGTTGAACATGCGCTGAGCACGACGACGACAATCATCAGTAACAAGTGCCAGAATACGCGTCTGGGTCAACTTACTTTGCTCGCTACCGACATCGGTATATATTAATAATGTATGCGTATCAGGTGAATAACGTGCCATGCGCACACCACCATTCTGCAACACATAATTAATGTTGCGGAAATAGGTATTCATCTCCTCATTGGCATGCTCCTGCAGTTCTATGTTGTGCTGTAGACGCTGATACGACTTCACTGTACCTGTCACATCACGCCCGGTGCCAAAGACTTCAAGCAGGCGTCCCCGACTGTCGCGTAACGGCAACAACTGCAGCTCATAGAACATTTGGCGCTTGTGAATCTGGGGATTGAAGATACGATCATCACGCCCCGCCTCATACAATCTTGTAAAATAGGAAGGCTGCAAGGTCTCTAACGAAAACTCATCGCCCAACACATCGCGCAGATTTACTCGGTTTTTCAGTGCTGTTTCTTTACCGCCAGGGAATTCTATATCAGCCTTTTCATTCATGTCATATATATAGCCTTTGCTATCGTAGACAATGGTGTCAACCATCGCTGAATGGAAGACAGAGTGATAACGTAGCATAGTGTCTTTCACCTGCAACTGACGCTGGCGGTCGGCAGTAACATCACAATAAGTACCTATAATATCGGTAGGCGTCCCGTTCTTGTCGCGTCGGAAGACGGACATCACGACTGACAATATCTGACAATCCCCATTCGGTCCCTGTTTCGAATGAACCTCGATTTTCTTTTTCTCTATCTGACCTTCGGCAATCTGCAACAATATGCTACTAATCTGCTGCACATCCTCGGCCTGCATACGATTAAAGAAAATAGTCGGTGGCTGGCTGTCGGCCTCAACCTCACCTTTATCATTATAGACGGTAACGGTCTTTTTCTCCACATTGAATGTCCACAGATGCACATTCCACGTGCTAAGGATATGTGACAAACGGGTATTGCTGCGACGGATTGCCTTGGTCATCGTCTTCTCACGGAAGCGATAGAGGGCATAGTATCCGAGGGCAGCCAACAGAATCAGGATCATAGCACCTACCACAATCCAAATCCAGTAAGGGATACCACTATCTTTGCGTTCCGGATAAAACCACTTGTTCTGGATAGGCTGCAATTTGCCTTCAGCCTCCATATGCGAATACACCTCGTCAATAATTTCCAATAGAATAGGCTGGTTGGACAGGAACTTATATTCACCATGTTGCATCTTAACGGGGGTCAGCTCCAAATCGTCGAAATGTAGTGTACGTTTCAGCCATTTCAGAGACAACGTATTCCAAACAATTTGCTGGTTGGGCTTGTTATGAATATCCTGTACAGCCTCACGCATATCGTTATAGGGCATGACATGATTCTCCAAGCCCTGACGCTTCATCAGATGGTGAGCAAAGCTACCGTCATGAACAATAAAATGGCTAGTCTTCAGATCATCTTCTGTCTTGATACGGAGGGGATCATTCTTACGACGTAACACACTATGAGTGAAAATCTGGACCACTGACTGTCCGAAATGTCCGTATTCTCGGTGATAGTCTGCGTCCATGGCCAGCATTAAGTCGGCTTCACCATTCTTCACGTCTCGCAGCGCTTCCTTAGTGGGTTTGAGCTTAATAACGTAGGGAATGTCGAGTTCATCGCAGATAGATTTGATGAGATCGATATTATAGCCTACAGCCTCACCACTTGCATTGAGGAATGAATAAGGCCAAAGATCCCAGGCATCCTCATAGATTAGCGGATGTTCACGATTGAAGACCCTCGCACTATCGTTGGGCAGCGCATATATCGGCGACAGCACCAACAGGCAAAGAGCAGTCATCAGAATACGGTAACAGTTGTTCATGGTTGATAGTTCTTACGCTTTTATTTCGCAACAAGGTATCCACATCCAGAAGGTAGAGCCATGCCCTTGTCCCTCAGAGTCTATACCGATAACACCATGGCATGCCGTGGCGATAGCCTTACAGATAGAGAGTCCCAAACCGGTACCTTGTATATAGTCATTGAGTTTGAAGAAGCGCTCAAAGAGTTTGTCCTGTACTTCTTTAGCAACACCGTCACCGGTATCTTCACAATAAAGGTACAAGCCTTCATGACTCTCGCCATTCTCTTCGCGCCATTCTTTACGATAGCCCACCTTGATATGTCCCTGATGGGTGTATTTCACTGCATTGGTTACGAAATTGGTATAGACCTGACGAATACGGACTTCGTCAATCATCGTCACATAAGTGGGATAAGGATTATCCTTGATAAACACGACAGTAGGTTCACGAAGGCGCTGCTGTAACTGTTCACAGAGTTCATCGAAGAACTTAGAGAAATCGGTCTGCAGGGCCATAATATCTACACTGCCGCTGATATCCAGTGAAGCTGCATCCTGGATGTCGTTAACCAGACGGAGCAACATGTCGCAGTTATCTGTGATAAGGCGAATCATTTCCTGACGCTCCTCAGGAGTAGAGAGCATCGGCAGAACATCAGAGAAACCGACGATAGCATTCAGCGGAGTACGAATCTCATGGGTCATATTTGCAAGGAAGATACTCTTCATGCGACCAGAGTCGTTAGCACGCTCCGTTTCACGCTTCAGTTGTTCCTGTTTCTGCATGAGCTGGTTGATGTTACGCCATATGCCAAAAGCACCCTTCAGATTACCTTGTTCATCAAATTCAGGAATACTGTTAATCTGCACCCACTGCGGTTCTGTATGCTCATGTGTCACGACAAAATTCATACGTCCCATATAACTAATGGGCTTGCCAATAACGATGGCAGGATTATCCAAATCGCGTACAAACTCGTCATCCTGATTATAGAAGATACCCTTCAGCTGCTGCAACGTGAATTGTTTGGTGACAGTACTCAATCCATTATAGAATTCTATCACATTACGTTCCAAAGAAATACGCCAAGCCTGTAAGCCACAAGTATCCATCATGTAGCGCAACTCTTTTTCATAGAGCTGAATAGATTCATTGACCTTCTGGATTTCGATATCGTTCTTTTTGGCTTGCATATACAACTCACGCTCTTCTGAGATATCACGTGCAGCCACAGAAAGGTATATCAGCTTACCTTCATCATCATAGATTGGGTGTACACCTATTTCCAGATAGATATACATTTCGCGTTCAGGAACAATACTCAGTGAGCAAGCCAGATATTCGTTCGGATGATAACGGTCGAGTACCTCATTAAAAGGAGCTATATCAAACAGATTTACCTTCGAGAAGAAGGCGTCACTATCATCACTGTCGAAGTGACAGATGTCACGCATCATCTTGTTGGCGGCAAGCAGCCATCCCTCAGGTGAATAGAATGACAAACCTACGATAGAGTCCTCAAAGATTTGCTTATAGCGCTTGGTAAGTTCTTCTTCTTCCTGCTGATGAGTACGCAATTCCGTTTCATCAAGCAGCACACTGATAATGCTAACAGGGGTACTGCTTCCTGCAACATATTCAGCCACACTATTGCTACGGATGTAAATCCAACACGGTTCTCCACCGCCATAGTTGACATTCCAGCGATAGCTAAATTCTGCGGACTGCAACTTACCATCAAGAAGCTGCTGAAGAGTTATTAATGCTTGATCGGCATCATCAGGATGGAGATAATTTCTGAACTCGTCAGCTTTAATCTCGGAACTTGGAAGCAAATTACCTCTCAGTCGCCTGATAGTATTACCGGCAATGTCATAGATGACGACATCATTGTCGGCTATCTTTAGAGCTTTCTCCATCATCTCATAGGTAGAGGTGGCTGAAGCGATGCTTTGGCGAACATGACGACGCACACGGAAATTCTGATACATGAGGGCCATAAAGGATAGTGACACCACCAGCAGTAACAGTAACGCTCCAAGCGACGTAATCGAAATAGAGAGTTCTAAGAGGAGATATGTGAATGTCAGTATTATCATAGCAGGATGTTTTCAGTTGTATTTGAGGTATTTTCTTCAAGTCGTCTTTCTATAGTTGCCGCCTCACAAGGAACTGCTACCCAGATAGTAGTACCCTTGTGCTGCTTCGACTCAACTTCTATGGTACCGCCCATCTGACGAACCAACGACTCGACGATAGGCAGGTCAAGACCGGAGCCATAGAGTTCGTCGTCGGGACCTTGTACAAAACGATCAAACATATGTGGCATAACATCTTCAGGAATACCTTCACCATTGTCTTCAATGGTAATGAGCAATTCGCCACGACGATATTCACAACGGGCCTTAGAATAGCCCTGCTCCAGATGGAGTGTGGACAACCAACAAAGTTTCTCAATAACCTTTCCTAATTGTTCTACGTCAATATTAATAACCAGACTATCATAGGGGTTGTCAACAATTGTCTTCACCTGAGTGTTAGCATCGCTCCAACCGAGCTGACAGTAGTTGGCAAAGATTGCTGAGAAGTCAATATAATCCTTGTGATATTCCACCATATTGGCATCCAGACTTGACAACAACATAATATCGTTCACCAACTTCAGCATATTGTTAGAGTGGGTTTTTATCTGCTCGACAAAAGCAGGCTCATCGGCCTCATCGTGGGGTGCATTAAACAATCCGGCGAAACCGACAACATTATTCAATGGGGTACGAATCTGATAACTCATGTTCGAGAGGAAGGATTGCTTCAGCAGCTCTGTCTCCTGAGCCTTCTTAGTCTCCACGGCCAGACGATTTTCCATCTCCACCATATCAGTCATATCACGGCACATACCATAATAGCGCTCCACCTTTCCATTTTCATCAAGCATGGGCACCATATTGAACATCAGCCAGATAGGACGACCTTTCTTGTCACGAATCTCAGTCTCGATGTTGACATTAATATTATAAGGTGACAGATGATCCATACGGTTCAGCACGCTGGAAACAGTGCGACGGAAGCGCGGGGTAGCCAAACGGATACAGCGTAACTGTGACAACTTCATCTGTGACTGCGTGATATTATTAGACAACTCCAGCGTGAATGACTTCGGATAGTAGTTTACCATACGAATATCACTGATACGCAGCGCATAATTAATATTGGAGATGTATTCACGGATATTCTCGTTCACCTTATGCAACTGCTCGGCACCAGCTTTCTGGCGGTGGTACGAAACCACCATCTCCGTAATATCACGACCAGCCATATAAACACCCTCCAAATTACCTTTTGCATCTCGGATGGGGTTAATGGTAGAATCGTAGTACATCTTCTTTCCTTTCAAGCCAAATTCATCCAAATGATAGATAGGAGATTCGAAATTATGGAAGTCTACAATAGAGGAAGAACGAGTATTATCCATTGACTCAAGATCGACATCAGCAAAAAAGGGATTGTTCTTCAATAGGAATTCATTGTCAAGCACAAATTCACGATTGGGAACGCCAAAGGCCTTGCAGGCACGATCATTGATGTCACGCAAAACACCATGGTTATCGTAGTACACCATATCAATCAGCGAACTACTGAACACCGTATGATAACGAAGCAGCAACTGATTGACAGCCTCCAAACGACGATACTCTTCAGTTACGTCATGCTGGATTCCTAAAATACTGACAACATGACCTCTGCTGTTACGACGATCTACGGATACTGTCACCTCATAATGGCGAAGGAAAGAGTCATCCTTGGCATTACTGGCCAGCATGACAACGGCATTATTCTTCTTACCATCACAAATATCGAAGATTGCCGTGCGTAGCGTTTCAAAGTCTTCACGGTCAAAGAACTGTAGGAAATCTATAGGATTATAACGCTGCTCCATAGTACCTTCTTCAGAAATAATAAGATACTGACGGGTAGCAGGAATATATTTCCATATACGCAAGCGCCCTGCTTGCAGAACTAAAGCCAGATGGGCATTCTGTTCCTTCTGGCGAGCAGTAGCCTCTTTGGCGCGCTTCAGATAGACATAATTGTAGACAATCACTATCAGAATCGCCACCAACAGCACACCCACTACGGCAAATACGTAGTGATTGAGGCTCGACATTGACATTTCACTCGTTTGATATAACATTCTTAGGATAGTAGTATCATAGGTTAATGTAGGCAAAGGTATAAAACTTACGGCACTTTACAAAATTTTTTATAACTTTTTTCACAAAATGCTTTGCATAGTCAGAATTTAGTTCGTATCTTTGTAGCAAATATCACATAAATAAGAAAAATATGATTGACGTTAAACAGACATTAGCTGATGCTGAAGAGCGTATGCAGATGGCTTCCATGTACTTGGAAGAAGAGCTGAGCCGTGTACGTGCAGGCCGCGCCAACGTAGCCATTCTCGATGGTGTACGTGTAGAATCTTATGGTTCTAGAGTTCCTCTGAACCAAGTTGCCAACATTTCCACTCCCGATGCTCGCACCATTGCCATCAAGCCATGGGACAAGAAGCAGATTCGCGACATTGAGAAGGCTATTATGGATTCTGATGTAGGCATCACTCCTGAGAATAATGGTGAGATTATCCGTCTGGGACTCCCCCAGCCTACTGAGGAGCGCCGCCGCGACCTCGTGAAACAGTGTAACAAAATTACCGAGAAGGCTAAGATTGAGGTACGCAATGTTCGCAGTGACATCAAGGAGAAGCTGAAGAAGGCCATCAAAGACGGACTTTCTGAGGACAACGAGAAGGATGCCGAGAACGAACTGCAGAAGCTGCACGACAAGTACATCAAGAAGCTTGATGACCTCATGGAGGCCAAGAACAAGGAAATCATGACCGTTTAAATGCAGGGACTGGTCATAAAGAATACTGGAAGCTGGTACACCGTCCTGACGGATGATGGCCAGCTCCTTGATTGTAAGGTAAAGGGCAATTTCCGCATCAAGGGAATTCGCTCTACTAATCCCGTGGCCGTTGGCGACAGGGTAACAGTAGGTGATGGCTGCTGGATAACAGATATCGAGGACCGTCGCAACTACATTATTCGCAAGAGTATCAATCTCTCCAAACAGAGCCACATCCTGGCAGCCAATGTCGATCAAGCATTGCTCATCGTCACCGTTGCCAAACCAGAGACCTCTACTACGTTCATTGACCGTTTCCTGGCCTCTGCCGAAGCCTATCGCATTCCTGTCATCTTAGTATTCAACAAGGTAGATTTGCTCAGCGATGAAGAACAACACTACCAACAGATGATGATACAGCTCTATGAAACCATTGGTTATGAATGTCGTGCCATTTCTGCAGAGACAGGCGAAGGCGTTGAGGAACTGCGCACCCTACTCGACAACAAGATTACATTACTTAGTGGCAATAGTGGTGTAGGCAAATCAACACTCATTAATCGCTTGATACCTCACGCAAATCAACGTACTGCAGAAATCAGCGATGCTCACCAGACGGGTATGCACACCACCACGTTCAGCGAGATGATTCCACTCGCCTCGAACGTGACTGATAGTTCCGCTATAGGCGCTCACTCCTGGCTCATTGACACTCCTGGAATTAAGGGTTTCGGAACCTTCGACATTGAGCGTGAAGAGCTCACCAGCTATTTCAAGGAGATTTTTGAATTCTCCAAGCAGTGTAAGTTCTCTGACTGTAGCCACACACACGAGCCTGGTTGTGCTGTACTGAAGGCCGTTGAAGACCACTACATCGCCCAGAGTCGCTACCAGTCATACCTCTCTATGCTAGACGACAAGGACGAAAATAAATATCGCGAAGCCTATTAGCCCATGAATCTAAACGACAAGCGTATCGCAGTATTGCTTTCAGGCGGTGTAGACTCCAGCGTTGTGCTCTATGAGCTGGTTCGCCAGGGATTACACCCAGACTGTTTCTATATTAAGATCGGTCCTGAGGAGGAAGAAGAGTGGGACTGCTCTTCTGAAGAGGACTTGGAAATGGCTACAGCTGTCAGCCACAAGTATGGTTGTAAGTTGGAGGTCATCGACTGCCACCATGAGTATTGGAATCAGGTAACGCAGTACACGATGGATAAAGTACGTGCTGGACTGACGCCAAACCCAGACGTCATGTGCAACCGTCTTATTAAGTTCGGCGCTTTCCATGAGAAGCGTGGTCACGACTACGACCTCATCGCTACAGGCCACTATGCGACAACGGAAATAGACGATGAAGGAAGAAAGTGGCTTACCACAAGTCCCGACCCCGTCAAGGATCAGACTGACTTTCTCGCACAGATCTACGACTGGCAATTGGAAAAGGCGCTATTCCCCATCGGTCATATGATGAAAGAAGAGGTACGCGAGATTGCTGAGCGAGAACACTTGGTCAATGCCAAGCGTAAAGACTCACAAGGCATTTGTTTTCTGGGCAAGATTAACTATAACGACTATCTGCGTCGCTATTTAGGCGAGTTGCCCGGCGATGTGATAGAACTTGAAACGGGTAAACTCATCGGCAAACATAAAGGTCACTGGTTCCATACTATCGGACAGCGCAAAGGCATGGGACTGGGTGGTGGACCGTGGTTTGTCGTCAAGAAAGATATCAAGCAGAATATCATCTATGTCTCTCACGGCTACGACCCTGAGACAGCCTACAAGCAAGACTTCCCCATCATGGCATTTCATAGCATCAACGGACAGCTACCGCCAACAGACATCACGTTGAAGATTCGCCATACGCCGGAATTTTTACCTGCACGTTTGGAGTCTATAGGTAACGGAAGCTACATTGTACATGCCACTGCACCGATTCATGGTGTTGCTCCTGGCCAGTTCTGTGTAGTCTATGATAATCGTCACCATCGTTGCTATGGTAGTGGCGAAATTACCGTATAATTATACGTTATATAGTACTTTTTGTAGGTAATTGACGTATTTTCTTCAAAATTCTTCTATTTTTGTTGGAAGAATAAGAAATAATTCATATCTTTGTCGCGAAAATGAACAATTACGACGTTTAACTAAAACAAAATAATCAATAACTAAAAAATAAGGAGAATAAAACTATGAAGTCACAAAAGTTGATAATCAACCAAGAAGAGTACGAGGTGGACAACCAGTACAATGAAGAAGAATGTCGTCAACAAGACAATTCTAGCATTTGGTATAACTAAATCTATTTAGAAAAAAATAGCCGCGCCACTAAAGAGTGAGCGCGGTTTTTTGTTTTTTTATCCTTTTATTCTTTTTCATCTTGTTTTTTTTCACTACCTTTGCCCTATGAATAACACAAAATGGAGTGAGATTGTAATATTGGTCGATGCTGAATATGTTGATAAGGTTGCTTTCGACCTGACCGTAAACTTTGAGCGCATGCTGGGGCGCCGTATTCCACAGGCAGATATGGCCCAGTGGTTAGAGTGTGTTGCATTGGATGGCGGAGTAAGACCACAGTCGGCAGACACAGACGCTCAGACCTCTATTCAGGTGGTACTGATTCACGACAAAGGACACCAGCAGATGGACAATTTCCTGCCAGGACAATTCACCGACCTTGACGGCAAGGCTTTCAGCGGACAGTTGGGTGAGTTTCTCATCAGTTGCGTACAGGTGGAAGACATAGTCACCAAGGACGATCTATACATCGACTCTCTACAAGTCATTTCTAACGCTGCCGAGGTAAAACGACTGATGGTGATTGCCGACAGCGAACACATATATTATAAGGTACGCGAGGCGCTTCGACAAGCAGACCCCGACAAACACATCACCGTCTTCACTATGCAGCCTATGACTAGCGGTAGTTTCCGCCAGGAGATATTGGGTTATTCACTAATGGCTGCTCTGGGCATCAAGTCGGAGGAGTTGAATGGAGCATCGTAACAACATAATATCGAAAATAATAAAAATAATATAACTATGGCAAGAGTATTAATGATTGGCGCAGGTGGCGTCGCTACAGTGGCAGCGTTCAAGATTGCTCAAAACGCTGACGTATTTACAGAATTTATGATAGCCAGTCGCAGAAAGGCAAAGTGCGACAAAATTGTTGAGGACATCCACAAGGCTGGATACAAACTGGATATCAAAACAGCCCAGGTGGATGCTGACGACGTAGAGCAGCTGAAGGTCTTGTTCAATGACTACAAGCCTGAGTTGGTTATCAACCTCGCCCTTCCCTATCAAGACCTGACCATCATGGATGCGTGTCTGGCTTGCGGATGTAGCTATCTCGACACTGCCAACTACGAACCCAAAGACGAGGCACACTTCGAGTACTCTTGGCAATGGGCTTATCGTGAGCGCTTCGAGAAGGCTGGTCTCACAGCCATCCTCGGTTGTGGTTTCGACCCAGGTGTTACCAGCATCTATACTGCCTACGCTGCTAAGCACCACTTCAAAGAGATTCAGTATCTGGACATCGTCGACTGTAATGCAGGCGACCATCATAAGGCTTTCGCCACTAACTTCAACCCAGAGATTAACATCCGCGAGATTACCCAGAAGGGACTCTATTGGGAGAATGGTCAATGGGTAGAAACAGAGCCTCTGGAGATTCACAAGGACCTCACCTACCCCAACATCGGTCCTCGCGACAGCTATCTGCTGCACCACGAGGAGATTGAGTCACTGGTCATCAACTATCCTACCATCAAGCGTGCTCGCTTCTGGATGACCTTTGGCCAGCAGTATCTGAAGCACCTCGAGGTCATTCAGAACATCGGCATGAGTCGTATCGACGAGATTGAATATGAGGCTCCATTGGCTGACGGTACAGGTACTGCCAAAGTTAAGATTGTTCCTCTGCAGTTCCTGAAGGCCGTACTGCCTAACCCACAGGATCTTGGCGAGAACTACGAAGGCCAGACCTCTATCGGCTGTCGCATCCGCGGTATCGGCAACGATGGCAAGGAGCATACCTATTATGTTTATAACAACTGCTCTCACCGTGCTGCTTACGAGGAGACAGGTATGCAGGGTGTCTCTTACACTACTGGCGTTCCTGCTATGATTGGTGCAATGATGTTCTGTAAGGGTCTGTGGAAGAAACCTGGTGTTCACAACGTCGAAGAGTTTGATCCCGATCCATTCATGGAGCAACTCAACAAGCAAGGTCTCCCTTGGTATGAGATTCACGATGGTGACCTGGAATTATAATAAGACGTCGAAATAACGAAACAAAAATACAACAAAGAATATGGCAAAGAAAGAAGGAACAGAACAGCAGACTGCCCAACAGGAGAAGATGAAAGCTCTAATGGCTGCAATGGCAAAGATCGAGAAGGACTTTGGCAAAGGTAGCATCATGAAGATGGGCGACGAGAAGATAGAAAACGTAGAAGTGATTTCCACAGGTTCGATAGGTCTGAACGCTGCACTGGGTGTTGGCGGATATCCCAAAGGACGCATCATTGAAATCTATGGTCCGGAGTCATCAGGTAAGACAACATTGGCCATCCACGCCATTGCCGAGTGTCAGAAGAATGGTGGCCTTGCCGCTTTCATCGATGCTGAGCATGCCTTCGACCGTTTCTATGCTGAGAAGTTGGGTGTAGACATCGACAACCTCTACATGTCACAGCCTGACAATGGTGAGCAGGCTCTGGAGATTGCCGACCAGCTCATCCGTTCGTCAGCCATCGACCTCTTGGTTGTTGACTCTGTCGCTGCCCTGACACCAAAAAAGGAGATTGAGGGCGACATGGGCGATTCAGCTGTTGGTCTGCATGCCCGTCTGATGTCACAAGCACTGCGCAAGCTGACAGGTACCATTGCCAAGACCAATACGACTTGTATCTTCATTAACCAGCTACGCGAGAAGATTGGTGTCATGTTTGGCAATCCTGAAACGACCACGGGTGGTAATGCCTTGAAGTTCTATGCCTCTGTTCGCCTGGATATCCGCAAGGTAACTGCTATCAAGGATGGTGACAACGTCATTGGTAACCAGGTACGTGTAAAGGTTGTTAAGAACAAGGTGGCTCCTCCTTTCCGTAAGACAGAGTTTGAGATTACATTCGGTGAAGGTATCTCAAAGATTGGTGAGATAGTAGAATTGGGTGTAGAATACGACATCATTCAGAAGAGCGGTTCATGGTTCTCTTACAATGGCACCAGACTTGCACAGGGACGCGATGCTGTGAAGGAACTGCTTAAAGACAACCCCGAGCTCTGCGAAGAATTAGAAGGCAAGATTATGCAGGCCATCAATAACAAGGCATAACGCTATAGTCTTTCTCCATAAAGAAAACGCCCCGACATATTTGTCAGGGCGTTTCTTTTATGATGTTATTTGAGAGTATTCCTATTCAGAATGCATCGTCTCTAACGGTGTTAGCGGCTTAGTTTGAGTCTTGGTATTAGAACTTTTACCACCACGACTCTTAGCCGAACGCTTATTCTTATTAGCATTCTTCACAGGCTCATCGCTAGCCTTGCGAGCTTTTGCCTGTGTGACATAACCCTTCTCGTCAAACCATACGTCAAGAATCACATCGTTAGAGCGGGTATACAGCCACACTTCTCCACCTTCAGCATCGAAGGTTTTCTTGAAGGGTTCGCCCAATGCCAACTCTACCTCCTCCTTGGTCATATCTGCAATGACACGACCCTCACGAATAGCAGCACGCGACTCCTTGCTGGTATTACGAGCCTCACCCTCGCCCAAGCCAAAGAGATAGCCAAAGAAGTCTTCACGTGGACCACTGGCACCACCCGCAATATCATCCTCGTTGAACACCACATCTTTATAATAGACACGGCGACTATCCGTCTCACGCATCGTCAGCGTATAGTATTTCGAGTTTCTTACGGGAGTAATTTCGTCAATGATAAAGCCCGTAAAGCGAGGCACCTTCACATCACGCACCTTACCAGAGCCCATACTGCTCATAGTAGCAATATATTTGGTATGAACGATCTTATTCAGATACTCTCTGACGTTCGACGATACTGTCATATTGGCACCAAGGAACTCAAAGGAGCCAGCAAAGCTGTATTGGCTCGCATCGTAGAATCCGTCCTCACGCAGTCCACTATTGGTTCTTGACATTGCAACATTCTGATAGAACTGGTGGCCATTCTCATCTTCTACAATAATCTTGACAGGGAATGCTCGGGTACCAACACCAATAGCCTTTACCGTTACCAGCATGTTCTTGGCGACTGTGATTTCTCTATAGCCGTCACCATCGTATTGCGTATCAACGCGGAACTTCTGCGTACGCGTCAGAAGTGGCTGATTCATCAGCAGCTCACGGGCTTTGTCGACATCACCCAGATAAGCCAACGTGGGTACACCTGACTTTGTATAGCAATATTCCTCAAACGTACCAAAAGGCTGTTCGTAATAATAGCTCTTTCCATCGTCCTCACAGGTAAAATTGATATGAACACGGCCATTTGACAACATACTATATCCTTGATATACCATAATACGATGGCGAAGCGTACCATTTCCGACTTCCTTTTTGGTTACAGCATCATGGAATGTATTGACCAACAGGTCATACTTATCTGGAACAACCATGAAGCGCATACCCTCCTTCCAGTCACACATACTATAGTAGCGAAAGTTCTTTCCCATGAAGTCGGTAGGTTCTGCCTCGTCAGTGCTATGCTGATGAGCCTCTGTCTTTTCCTTCTTTACGCCTTTCGTTTTCACGATATACGGATTGTCCTGTGCCATAACAGTCGTCATGGCAAGTGCCATCCCTGCTATCAATAGTATTTTTTTCATGATGACGTATCTATAGTTCTATGATTTAACGATGCAAAGATAGGAAAAAAAAATCATACTTGTGCCAAAATGTCACCATAATATTGAAAAAAATATTGTTTGGCATACGCTTTGCTATCTTGCCACTGACAAATTATGCATATTAACAAATAAAAATATAAGATTATGGGAAAGATTATTGGAATTGACTTAGGAACTACCAACAGCTGCGTTGCCGTATTCGAGGGCAACGAGCCAGTAGTAATCGCCAACAGCGAGGGCAAGCGTACCACGCCTTCTGTCGTTGGTTTTGTGGAGAATGGTGAGCGTAAGATTGGCGACCCCGCCAAGCGTCAGGCTATCACCAACCCCAAGAACACAGTATACTCTATCAAGCGCTTCATGGGTGAGAACTGGCAGCAGACCGAGAAAGAGATTTCTCGCGTACCTTATTCTGTAGTCAATGAGGGTGGCTATCCTCGTGTTGACATCGATGGACGCAAATATACTCCACAGGAGATCAGCGCCATGGTGCTGCAGAAGATGAAGAAGACTGCCGAGGACTATCTCGGACAGGAGGTGACAGAGGCTGTGATCACTGTACCTGCCTACTTCTCTGACTCACAGCGCCAAGCTACTAAAGAGGCTGGACAGATTGCAGGTCTCGAGGTAAAGCGTATCGTGAACGAGCCTACAGCCGCTGCGCTGGCATACGGCGTTGACAAGGCCAACAAGGATATGAAGATCGCAGTGTTCGACCTGGGTGGTGGTACATTCGATATCTCTATCCTGGAGTTCGGTGGTGGCGTATTCGAGGTGCTCTCTACCAATGGTGATACACACCTGGGTGGTGATGACTTCGACCAGGTAATCATCGACTGGCTGGTACAGGAGTTCAAGAACGATGAGGGCGCAAACCTCAAGGACGATCCGATGGCTATGCAGCGTCTGAAGGAGGCTGCCGAGAAGGCAAAGATCGAGCTGTCTTCTTCTACAAGCACCGAGATCAACCTGCCGTATATCATGCCGGTGGCTGGTGTGCCCAAGCACTTGGTGAAGACCTTGACACGTGCTAAGTTCGAGCAGCTGGCACATGATCTTATCCAGGCTTGTCTGGCTCCTTGTCAGAAGGCTATTGCTGATGCCAAGCTGTCAACAGCCGACATCGATGAGGTGATCCTCGTGGGTGGTTCAAGTCGTATCCCTGCCGTGCAGACACTGGTAAAGAACTACTTCGGTAAGGAGCCTTCAAAGGGTGTGAACCCCGACGAGGTGGTGGCCGTAGGTGCTTCTATCCAGGGTGCTATCCTGAACAAGGAAGGTGGCGTGGGCGACATCGTATTGCTCGACGTTACTCCGCTTACACTGGGTATTGAGACACTGGGTGGTGTGATGACTAAGCTCATCGAAGCTAACACAACCATTCCTTGCAAGAAGAGCGAGACCTTCTCTACCGCAGCCGACAACCAGACCGAGGTAACCATCCATGTACTGCAGGGTGAGCGTCCGATGGCTGCCCAGAACAAGTCAATCGGTCAGTTCAACCTCACCGGTATCGCTCCTGCACGCCGTGGTATTCCTCAGATCGAGGTAACCTTCGACATCGATGCCAACGGTATCCTCAAGGTATCTGCCAAGGATAAGGCTACCGGTAAGGAGCAGGCCATCCGCATCGAGGCTTCCAGCGGTCTTTCTCAGGATGAGATCAACCGTATGAAGGCTGAGGCTGAGCAGAATGCCGAGAACGACAAGCGTGAGCGTGAGCGCATTGACAAGATGAACCAGGCCGACTCGATGATCTTCCAGACCGAGACCTTCCTCAACGAGAATGGTGATAAGCTGGGTGCCGACAAGGCTAACGTTGAGGCTGCCGTACAGCAGTTGAAGGATGCCCACAAGAGTGGTGACACCACTGCCATCGACAACGCCATCAACAACCTCAACCAGGTCATGCAGGCTGCCAGCGCCAAGATGTACCAGCAAGCTGGTCCTCAGCCGGGTGCCGACGCAGGTCAGCAGTACCAGGGCGGTCAGCAGACACAGTCAAATCCTAACGATGATGTTCAGGATGCTGACTTCGAGGAGGTAAAATAACAAACAACATCTATAATAAAATCCGTGTAGTCGAAAGATTACACGGATTTTTTTCAACTATTCATACTATGAACAAGAAAGAACCGAATTACGAAACGATGCCGGAGCACTACACACTGTGCTTCAATGATGATTGTCCGTTGGCAGATGACTGTCTTCACAGGTTGGCAACACGTAGCGGACGACAAAAAGATGAGTTGGTAACAGCAGTGAACCCCGTACGTTGCAATGGGAAATCATGTCGTCATTTCAAACAAAACAAGGTGGTCACGTTGGCCTACGGCATGGTAGATTCGTTCCACGAGATTAAAGCGGATGATATAGCCGCACTGAGAAATACACTGAT
>JAILMS010000104.1 GCA_024692385.1 Prevotella sp.
AACACCTGAGGAGAACATGGGTGACGTTATCGGTGACTTGAACAAGCGTCGTGGTCAGGTAGAAGGTATGGAAGAGGCTCGCTCTGGTGCCCGTGTCGTTAAGGCTAAGGTGCCCCTGTCAGAGATGTTCGGTTATGTAACTGCTCTACGTACCATTACCTCTGGTCGTGCTACCAGCTCTATGGAGTACAGCCACCATGCTCCTCTATCTTCAGCTCTTGCTAAGGCTGTTCTGGAGGAAGTTAAGGGCCGCGCCGACCTCGTATAAAGCAACAAAAGAGTGGAGCGGTTCTGCCGCTCCATCCTTCACGCTGTCGTTGAGCAAATGACTCTTTAGCGACAGCATAATAATAACATTTTAAACAACAAAAAGACAATGAGTCAGAAAATTCGTATCAAGCTGAAGAGCTACGACCACAAACTCGTAGACAAGTCAGCAGAGAAGATTGTGAAGGCCGTCAAGGCTACTGG
This sequence comes from Prevotella sp., assembly GCA_024692385.1. Classification (GTDB taxonomy): domain Bacteria; phylum Bacteroidota; class Bacteroidia; order Bacteroidales; family Bacteroidaceae; genus Prevotella. The sequence goes on from JAILMS010000104.1 coordinate 472, forward strand.
TGCTATCATCAGCGGTCCAATTCCCCTTCCTACCCACAAGCGTATCTACACCGTTAACCGCTCTACCTTCGTAAACAAGAAGAGCCGTGAGCAGTTCCAGCTGTCAGACTACAAGCGTCTGATCGACATCTACAGCTCAACAGCTAAGACTGTTGACGCTCTGATGAAGCTCGAGCTCCCAAGCGGTGTTGAAGTTGAGATCAAGGTCTAATACCTGTATACTCAACAAATAATCAATAGCAGCGTACTTCGGTTGAAGTACGCTGTTTTTGATTATTTTTTTCTGATTATTTGGCAGTTATTGCTTTTTGTGTTACCTTTGCATACTGAAACACAAAAACAAAACTACAATGAAACTATTATCAACTTTTTTCCTAACCTTCGTTAGCGCCATCGTCTATTCTCAGTCTCTGACTCAAACAGAGGAGATTGTTTTTCGCCATTTAAGTAAGATTGACAAACAGGTAATTCCTGCCGACACAGCTGTTCGCCGTGGCATGCTCAGTAATGGGCTTACCTATTATGTATTGCACAACACGACTCCCGAGAAACGAGTATTCTTTAGTCTATTGATGAAAGGTGGCTCTGTGCTAGAGAAGGACAACGAGCGTGGCTTAGCCCACTTTGTTGAACACATGATGTTCAGAGGCACCAAGCATTTCCCCGGTGATGGTGTAAAGGCATTCATGCTTCATAATGGTATTCGTTTCGGGTACGACAGCAATGCCTTTACCCAGTTCAATTCTGTGCGCTATTTTCTGAACGATATTCCTTCCGACAATGAGCAGACACTCGATTCTTGTCTACTGCTATTACACGACTGGTGCACTGATGCCACTTTTGCCGACCAGGATATAGAAAGCGAGCGCAATGTGATTATTGAGGAATGGAGGGTCAGAAACAATTCTTCCATCGCTACTAAAGTATTGAACGACCTCTTGAATAATACCATCTACGCCCATCGCACTCCCATAGGCGATACAACTATCATCCTTAACTGTTCACCCGAGCTGGTTCGCAATTTCTACCAGCGCTGGTATCAGCCACAAAACCTTGCAGTTGTTGTAGTAGGCGATGTCGATAGCGACCAGATGGTAGCGAAGGTTAAAAGGTTGTTTGGCAATATGGAGCGCGGGAAAAACATTGCACAGCTCCCCCCCGAAGTTTCCGACTACGGTTCCCTTCAATGTCGCACCTATCATGATTCTTTAGCATCCTTCGGTAGTGTTTCGCTCTCTTTTAAATTGCCAGCACTGAATACCGAGACGAAGAAGACCATTGGCGGACAGCGTTCCATAGTTCTTCGCAATGAAATCAACAGACTATCCGAAGAACTTTTGAAGAAGATTATTATGGGCGACAGGCAAATCTATTCATCCTTTCCCCTAATGGCGGAAATAGTTGACAATAAGACTCCATTCTTTATGCTGCAACTGAACTGCGCCCCCGACCACTGGAAACAGACGCTTGAGCTGCTGGTCTGGCAACTGGAACAGTTTCGTCGGAAGGGCTTCGGAGAGCATAAAGTACAAGAAAATTACTTCTCTGCCTACAACGCAGACTCTTCAGCTATTTATTTCAACAATCTTCCTGATTTCTCAGAAGGAAGCAATGAGCTGGTTCAACGTATCACGAAGAATTTCTATGCCGACGAAGTCATCTCTTCGCCAAAGGTTAAACTGGGAGTTGATGCCCATATCAAACGTACTATCACACCAGAGCAGTTGCGCGACGAGTTTAGAAGAATTTACGACGACCGTAACATCATCGTAAGCCTTACGTTGCCCTACAATCCCACCCTTTCCGATACCGATGAGATGCAGAAAGTAATCAACCGGGTAAGAAAGATGTCGGATGACGAACTGGCCGGTATGGTAGCGCGAAAAACCGAAAAACTTAAACCACTGCAGGCTGACAGCATCTTCCTCTCCACTGAGCCCAGCACTGTACAGCAAACAACCATTGTCAACGACAGTACCACCGAAGTACTACTCTCCAACGGCGTGAGAGTGGCACTGATAAAAGAGTCTGCGAAGAATGATTTCAAACACGTAGAATTCTCGTTCCGTCGTCCTTCTGGGTTCTCTGTGCTCAATGACAATGATGTTTTTTATCAGAGTGCACTTTCTTCCTGCGTCAGGAAATACGAGATTCCAAATGGGTCATTCCAGCAATTTATACTCCCCAACAGTGACGATTGTAGGGCGTGGGCCCATGTACTCTATTCGCGCAATCTGGAAAACTACCTAAAAGTCATCTATGCCTCGCTCACCACTACCGAGGACGATCCTGTTGCTTTCCTTGAATGGCAGAAGCAGCAACTGTCACTAGCAGCTTCTTTACCTCCGACTTTGGTCTCCAGCATCAAGGCAGCCAATCTTCCATTGGTATCTCCCAAACGAGTTATGCCACCTACTACCGAGCAGGCTTCGGCACTTAACGTCGAACGTTTCCGTGAAATTATCCGCGATTACCACTCCAACTACAACGGTTCGATGCTGGTCATAAAGGGCAGTTTCGATACCGATAGTCTCATGCCCTATGTGCTTAAGTATATCGGTGCCCTGCCCTCAAAAGCAGAGCCTGTGAAGCGTATTGCCTGGCCTTCCGACCACTTCAAGACCACCGATAGTCGTCTGGTAGAGAAGATAGAGGCGCCCAATCCCATTTCACAGACCTACGTGCACTACACCTGGGAGAAAGACTTCCAGTTCACTCCCATTGCCAATGCCCACAATCAGGTGTTGCAGTTCGTCTATGGCGAACTCCTCTTCCGCGTTCTCCGTCAGCAGCATGGCGACGTTTATACCCCCAATTGTATTGTGGCAACCAATCAGCATCCTTTCCCCAACATGAGTTGTTGTATTATCTTTTCGTGCAATCCTGCCCAGCGCGAGCGAATCCTTCAGGATGTCACCACCATCATGCACGATATGGCCTACGACAATCTCATTACCCAAGAACTGATTGATGTCTCCATCAAAGCAATAGAGAAAACAGACCCTCTCCAGACTCTCGTATCGAAGGGTGCTCCCCAAAACGAATATCTTGATCTTGCCCTTGACGGCATGGTAGTGAAAGATAATGATGTAGAGATGATAAAGAAGGTTACACCTTCCTCACTTAAAGCCCATCTGCAGCAGCTGTTGGAAAAAGGCAATGTGCATATAGCGTGCCTGACCACCGAAGAATAGAAAGTCTTACAACAATGCATCTCACAAAATCGGATTATTAAAGAACTGTTGACACCGATGAAAACGCTTATATTCTGCCTCTTATTCTTTGTGACACCACCAGTCCTCGCTCAGAGCGACTGGCAGGAAGCGTTGCATGAGTGGCTGTCTGCCGAGGATCTAGAGGAGAACTATGGCGAGGAGCTGCTAGAACAGTTGGAAGAATTGGCGCAACATCCTATCAATCTGAATCAAACCAGCCAGGAAGAATTAGAAGCCATACCCTTCCTTACAGCAGGACAGGTAGAGGGAGTTATAGAATATTTGGACCACTACCGCCCTATTCGTTCACTCAGCGAACTACAGATGATAAACGCACTCGACCACCATACTCGCCATTTATTGAAATACTTTGTTGTAGCTGGTGAAGAGAAGAAGCCATCGCCATATACTACCATAGCTGATTTGCTGAAATATGGCAAGCATCACCTGACAGCAACGGGCAAGATACCTTTTTATGAGCGTGCTGGCGACCACAATGGTTATCTGGGGTATAAATACCGTCACGACATACGCTATCAGTTCAGCAATCACCATATCAAAGCAGGTATCACTGCCGCTCAGGATCCCGGTGAGCCATTCTTTGCCGATAAGAACCGCATGGGCTACGATCAATACAACTACTATGTACAACTGCGTGATATAGGGCGCTTAGAGGAGTTGAACGCAGGACACTATCGTGTGCAGATGGGCATGGGACTGGTAATGAACACACACATGATGATGGGTAAGCAGACGGTCCTTCAGACTTTGGGTCGCAGCCAGCACACGTTATCAGCCCACAGCTCACGTTCGTCTGGCAATCACTTGCAAGGCATTGCAGCCACAGTGCGCCTTGCCAAAGAATGGCGCATAACAGCCTTCGCCTCATATCAGTCTATTGATGCCACACTAAACAGTGACGGTAGCGCGCGTACCTTGTTATATAACGGATACCACCGTACCGTTACTGAACTGGAAAAGAAACATAATACCCATGAAACAAGTCTCGGTGGCAGCATCGGATGGAAGAAGGGTACACTGCATCTCAATGCCAATGCAGTATATACCCATTACGACCGACCGCTACAACCAGACCAGGATGTGCTCTACCATACCTATGCTGCGCAAGGCAACCATTTTCTGAATGCCAGCATAGACTATGGATGGAACAACCGCCAGTGGTCGTTTAGTGGTGAGGCTGCACTCAACCAGCAAGGAGCCTTAGCAGTCATCCATTCTGTTAGCAACCGTCTCACCAACCAGTTCACGCTGATGCTGCTTCATCGTTACTACGACAAGCGCTACACCTCACAGCATGCCAACAGTTTCCGCGAAGGCAGTAGCATCCAGAACGAGCACGGCATTTATCTAGGTAGCACATGGCAACCCTCACGCAGTTGGGTATTGCAGGGCTATGCCGACTATGCTCACTTCAGCTGGCCCCGCTATCAGGTGTCGGCAGCCAGTGATGCCTTTGACGCTTCGTTATCTGCACGTTATAGCAAGAAGCAGTGGACATGTAACATGCGCTATCGCCTGCATCTCAAACAGCACGATAACGGCACAAAGAAGATGCTTATCAATCAGCTCAGCCACCGCCTGCGTATGGCTATCGACTGGCAGGCTTCTTCTTCGCTTACACTACGCATGCAAGGCGATGGGGCCTTGGTCAGCGAAGAAGGTACGAATAGTCGAGGCATGATGGTGGGGCAGCAGGCACGCTGGCAGAGAGAATGGCTGAAGGTAACTGAAATCTTTGCATGGTTTCATACTGATGATTACAACAGTCGCCTCTATCCCTATGAGCCATCCATGCCATACGATGTTTCCTTTCCAGCCTATTCCGGCCACGGAATACGCTATGCCTTCATGGCACAAGCCGACTTCACCCCACACCTATCTGTAGCGACAAAACTTGGCGTCACCAACTATTTCGACCGTAGTGTTATCGCCACAGGTCTGCAACAAATCAACCATTCCTCACAAGCCGATTTGCTGATACAAATAGGATATCATTTCTAAGGAGTTGTGATAGGAGCGAGATGGAATGGCGTGAGCGTAATATCAAATGTCGTATGATGAGAATTAGTTGACGGGATAATACCACGATAAATGCCAGCCACCTTACTGGCAACATCGTTACCCTCAAAGCGACGGATATATTCACGACTGCGTTCAATGCGTTCCTGACGGCCACGAGCACCACGCAGTGACATCTTTAAAGCCTCAGCCATACCAATCACGTCATCAGGTCCCACATAACGGCTATGTGGTCCGCCAGCCTCTTCCAGACAAGAGCCCGTACAAGCCACGACTGGCAGTCCGGCAGCGATAGCTTCAATGATAGGAATACCAAAGCCCTCGTAACGAGAAGGATAAACAAATACCTCAGCCTGTGCGTAGATAGCTGACAAATCCTGATCTGGTACGCCACTCAGCAGATGCAGGCGCTCACTATGCGGCAATTCGTTGACATAATCCGTCTGACGTCCAACAGCCACCAGATGCACATCCTGAGGCAACAGTTCGACAGCCTCAACGGCCAGTGCCAGATTCTTTCTGCGCTCAATAGTCCCCACATTCAACACATAACGCTGTGGCAGGTTATACTTCTCGCGCACCGCAGCCTTGCGTTCCTCGCTGACAGGTCCTGAATAGTGGGGTGCAAAACTCTGGTAAATTACACTGATGCGGTCGGCATACTCATCACCGCCCAAATCTAGAATATCTTCACGCGTACGCTCGCTGATAGCAATGATATGATCAGCCTCGCGCAGTGCCTGACGGAACTTCCATTCATATATTTTCGTATCCGCCCAGTGATAGTATTCGGGATAGCGCATGAATATAAGGTCGTGGATGGTTACAATAGCACGGATGCCCGCCTTACGCAGACCAATAGGCAATTCGCCCGACAAGCCATGATACACCGTCACACCATCACGCACCAAGTCTTTCACGATGCCATGCGAACGCCACCACGCCTTTCGTATAGCGGCAGGAGTACCCTTTGGATAACAGAACTCAGCGCCCTCGATAATCTGGTTACGCAACTCGTCACGCCCCTCATCAGGAGCATACAGACGTAGCTGCATATCATTATCACCAAGGCGTATCAGGTCGTTCACCAGTGTACGACCATAACTACCCAATCCTGTTCCATTACGTACGATGCGCTTTGCATCAACTCCTACTATCATACGAAATCGTCTCCATATTTTATCTGGACCTCATTGACATATTTACGCACCAGTGCCGACGAGTCACCCTTCTTACAAATCAGCAACACGTTGTCGTTCTCTGCCACGATGTAGCCATCCAGTCCGTTTATAACACCCAGCTTACCCTTCGGTAGCTTGATCACATTATTACGCGAGTCCTCCATCATCACCTCCGAGTCAACGACCACATTATCGCCCTCATTCTTACTCATACACTCGTAGACGGCATGCCATGTACCAAGGTCAGCCCAGCCAAAGTCACACTTCATGACAAACACATCCTCGCTATGCTCTAGGATGGCATAGTCGATAGAGAGATTAGGATAGCGCGGATAATTCTGCGCCACATATTCCAACTCCTCGTCGTAAGAGTAAGTAGGTTTTTCAAATTTCAGATTACGCAACACGCTGGGGAAGATTGCCTCAAAGCTTTGCGTCAGCTTACGCGAGTTAGCCATGAAGATACCTGTATTCCAGTAGAACTCGCCACTCTCCATAAACATCGTAGCAAACTCACGCTCCGGCTTCTCGGTAAACGACTTCACCTTAAACACCTCAGGCTTACAGCTCAAGTCGCCCAACTGAATATAACCGTAGCCAGGCTCCGGACGCGTAGGCTTTACACCCATGGCCAGCAGCACGTCGTGCTCTGACACATAATTAATACCCGTCTCTACACTACGCATAAACGAGGTCTCGTCCATTACCAGCTGGTCCGACGGCGTAATGATAATGTTAGCATCGGGATTCGTACGTTTGATACGCATATTAGCCCACGCCACGCTCGGTGCCGTATTTCTGTTGACAGGCTCTACCAAGATATTACGCTCAGGGAAGTCTGGCAACTGTTCCCTCACCATAGACAGATACTCCCTAAACGTACAAAT
>JAILMS010000116.1 GCA_024692385.1 Prevotella sp.
AAAGTTGTGAGGTGGCTCTTACTAATGCCTCATTGGTTTCAGCATCAACAACGTGAGCTGTCAGAGAACTACTCTGAGCACTCGCCAACATGATGCCATACCAGCAAAATAGGAAAAGAGTTGATAGACGATATTTCACAGGTGTTTAGTATTTTGCGTTGTTTCTTGTTCTATGACGCAAAAAAGTATCTACGGTTCAATACAGATTTACCCCTTTTTTAATATTTTAACAAAAACACCACCAAAGCAACCACCATTTATTAGTACCTTTGCACCGTTTTATTTACAAACATGAAGTACAAATCTATTTTCAACCAGCGCAAGGCTCTCCGCTTCCGCCATTTTTCACGGAAGGGATTTGCCCTGTTTGCCTGTTTGGGACGCGTAGTCACCATTGGCGTGCTGAGCGTAGCGACACTGCAGTCGGCATCGGCTGCCAGCGACGACTTCAACAGCACATCGGAGGCTACTGACAACAACCAGAAGGTAGACAAGGAGGCCACGCTCGATGACGTAGAGGTCACGGGCTCACGCGCACCGCTTGCATTAGGGCAAGCCGCGAGAATGGTAACTGTACTGAGCCGCGAGGATATTCAGGCGGCGCCAGTACAAAGTATTAACGACTTACTGAAGATGGCTGTAGGCGTAGATGTACGCCAACGAGGAGCCATCGGTGCACAGACAGATGTCAGCATTAGGGGTGGCACGCAGGAACAGATAGCTATTCTGTTGAATGGCATCAATATCTGTGACCCACAGACGGGGCATAACACCCTCGACCTACCCTGCGACATCAGCGACATTGAGCGCATCGAGGTACTCGAAGGTCCTGCCGGTCGCATCTATGGCACATCTTCACTGGTGGGAGCGATAAATATCGTGACCACTTCCTCCCCTAAGTTAGGGGAGGCCAGGAGGGGTCTGAACATGCGCTTAGAAGGTGGATCGTTCGCCTATCTGTCTACTGCAGGACGCATTGCCCTACCCTTTTCTTCTCTTAGTGCCAGCTTTACACGCTCCGATGGCTATCAGCGTTCCAAGGCAGGGAATCTCAACAGCAATTATCAGGGAATTAAGGCTTTCTGGAATTCTCAATTTTCAATTCTCGATTCTCAATTTGCATGCCATGCAGGCATCTCGACTAAAGGCTGGGGCTCGAACACGTTCTATAGTGCAAAGTTTGATGAGCAGTACGAGAAGACAACAAAGATGTTTGCTGCATTGCAGGGCAACATGAGCATTGGTAAGCTACACTTCAAGCCCACAATCTATTGGAACCGCTCATACGACAGATTCGAACTGATTCGTGGTGACGAGTCGAAGGTACCCTTCAACCACCATCGCACCGATGTATTTGGCATCAATCTGAACAGTTACTTCGACTGGGTAGCTGGTCGTACGGCCTTTGGTGCAGAGTTTCGCAACGAGGATATCGTTAGTGGAAACTTGGGCGAGCCATTGAACGAGCCACATGGTGACTACAAGTATGGACTGAACCGTTCGAACCTCAGTTTCCATCTGGAGCATAACATCTTGCTCAGACGCTTTACGCTCTCAGCAGGTTTCATAGCCATCAAGAATACATGGAGTGAAATGCCCTTCACCCTTTATCCTGGCATCGACGCCAGCTATCGCATGGGCAACAACTGGAAAGTGTATGCGTCGTATAACTCGTCGCTTCGCATGCCGTCATTCACAGAACTCTATTATAGTGTTGGTGGACATAAGGCTGACAAATACCTCAAGCCCGAAGAGCTCAGCGCGGTAGAGGCTGGTGTGCGCTACACCTCACGTGTTCTCACCGCCAAGGCCAGCATATTCCGCCATCATGCCCGCAACATGATAGACTGGGTGATGGATAGCAGAGAGGCGGACCCTGTGTGGCAGAGTGTAAACCACACCAAGGTAAATACGTTGGGCGAGGAAATCACTCTCAATTCTCAATTGCCAATTCTCAATTGTCAACTCTCCTACTGCCATTTACACCAAAAGAAGCAGGAACCAGACTACCTACAGTCACAATACTCATTGGAGTACCTGCGCCACAAGGTGACGGCAACAATACAGATGCAACTGACGAAGAAACTGGGACTGACAGTGAACTACCGCTGGCAAGACCGAATGGGGTCATACACCACAACAACTGGCGAGGTAAAAAGCTATCACCCCTACTCCGTCGTGGATGCCCGTCTGGTATGGAATGCTGAATGCTATTCTATCTATGTGGAAGGCAACAACCTAACCAACCACCAATATATTGATTATGGCAATGTGCCACAGCCAGGCTGTTGGATAACGGGAGGTGTAAAGTGGATTTTGTAAACCCCACCTTACATAATAAAGTAAGGTATAAGGCAAAACAACCAAAAGCGTAAAATAGTACGCAAAAAAAGTATAAATTCTCAATTCTCAATTCTCAATTCTCAATATATTATTGTATCTTTGCAATCGCGTTAAAAGCAGAAGTATTTTACATCATTAATAATATTAAGATTATGACTATCAACGAATTCAACTTTGCCGGTAAGAAGGCAATCGTGCGCGTTGACTTCAACGTGCCCCTGGACGAGAATGGAAAGATTACTGACGACACCCGTATCCGCGGTGCTCTGCCCACTCTGAAGAAGATTCTGGCTGACGGT
>JAILMS010000063.1 GCA_024692385.1 Prevotella sp.
CCTCTCTATCCGTAAGATTGACGTGAAGGCTCCTTACAAGCAGATTCCTGAGAAGCTGGACATCGACGTTACCGAGCTGCAGCTGGGTAAGGCCATCAAGGTTGGTTCACTGAGCTTCGAGGGTCTGGAGATTGCTACTCCTAAGGAGGTTATCGTATGCTCTGTTAAGGCTACTCGTGCTTCTCGTTCAGCTGCTGCCGCTGCTGCAGAGTAATTATGGACAAGTACCTAATTGTTGGTTTGGGTAATCCTGGCGACGAGTACGCCGAGACCCGCCACAACACTGGATTTATGGTATTGGACGCTTTTGCTAAGGCGTCCAATATCGTTTTTGAGGATAAACGATATGGCTTTCTGGCTGAAACCTCGTTGAAAGGACGTAAGGTGTTCTTGCTGAAGCCCACCACGTTTATGAACCTCAGTGGTAATGCTGTGCGCTATTGGCTGAATAAGGAGAATATCGAGCAGAGCCGTCTGTTGGTTATCAGCGACGATGTAGCTATTCCCGTTGGACAGTTCCGCCTGAAGGCTAATGGTAGCAATGGTGGCCATAACGGACTGGGGCATATTCAGCAGTTGATTGGTCAGAACTATGCTCGTTTGCGTATGGGTATTGGAAACGACTATCCCATTGGTATGCAAATAGACCATGTGTTGGGCAAATTCCCTGCCGAGGAGATGGAGAAGTTACAGCCAGCCATTAATATAGGTGTTGATATCATCAAGAGTTTTGTATTGGCAGGTATTGACATCACAATGAACCAGTACAATAAGTTGGGTAAGGCGAAATGAACGAAGCTCGAATCGATAAGTGGCTGTGGGCCGCACGCATATTCAAGACACGCTCTATAGCAGCTGATGCTATTAAGAATGGTCGTGTCACTATACAGGGTGTCAACGTCAAGCCTTCGCGCATGGTGAAGGTGGGTGAGGTTGTCAGTGTGCGCAAGCCGCCCGTAACTTATTCGTTTAAGATTCTTCAGACCATCGAACAGCGTGTCGGTGCCAAACTTATCCCACAAATTTATGAGAATGTGACACCTGCCGACCAGTATGAACTGCTGGAGATGAATCGCATTAGTGGCTTTATCAACCGTCAGCGAGGCACGGGACGTCCTACTAAGAAGGAACGCCGTGCACTGGACGAGTTTGTCGGTCCGTCATTGGAAGGAGATTTTGGTGATTTTAATTGGGACGACGATGGAGATGATGATATTCTTTGATATTATCCTCATTGCCTTAGGTGTCTGGTGCGTATTGAAGGGTGCCGACTACCTGACGGAAGGCGCTGCAGCAGTAGCCCGTCGTATGCGTATTCCCGAGATGATTATTGGCTTAACCATTGTTGCAGCTGGAACATCCGCCCCTGAACTTTTTGTGAGTATCGTTTCTGCATTGAAGGGAACTTCAGATATGGCTGTCGGCAATGTTGTAGGATCTAATATCATGAACACGATGCTGATAGTGGGTGTCGCCGCTATGGTGGCACCGATGACTATCAGTAAGAATACTGTCAAGAAAGACCTGCCGTTTACAGTGGCAGCATCCATGTTGCTATTATTCCTTGCCTTTGACCATTTTCTTGGTCATGTAGGAGGCTTCTTATTGTTAGCTGTTTTTGCGCTCTTTATGGCCTATTCCATCTATACCGCAAGTCGTTCGCAAGAACCTGCAGATGATACTCCCAAAGAACAGTCATCAATGTTCAAGAATACCTGTTATGTGTTAGGCGGTTTGTTGTTACTCATTGTCGGTAGCAACGTATTCGTAGACCATGCTTCAAACCTGGCGCTGCAAATGGGTATCAGTGAGGGTGTCGTGGGATTGACGGTGGTTGCTGGAGGTACATCACTGCCAGAACTGGCCACTACGGTGGTTGCTGCCCGCAAGGGACAGTCGGCATTGGCTATTGGCAATGTCATTGGTTCCAACGTGTTCAATATCCTTCTTATATTAGGTCTCACAGCAACCATTCATCCCTTACAAATAGAAGGCATCACCACCATTGATATGGCAGTGATGCTCTTGTCGGTATCCTTTGTTTGGATGTTTGCCTTTACGCGTTTCAAGGTAGAGCGTTGGGAAGGCTTTGTCTTGCTGATAGGCTATCTGCTCTACCTTGCATGGCTTATCATCTCATTGTGATTCTTTTAGGGCTTATTTGAAAATCTTCTGGGCAAACATGGTGAGGTAGATACGCCAATTGCGCCAGATATGACCACCGTCGGTCTCAACGTATTCATATTTGTAACCCTTGCTGTCCCAGTAAGCACGAAGGTCGACGGTGCTCTGATAAAGAAAGTCGGTATTACCCATACCCATCCAGTAGAGTCTTGGCTTACTGCCAAATAACTTAGCGCTCTGCTGCTCGAACTCGGGATTGGCCTTGATTTGCTCTGCGAATGAGTCCTGATAACCACCCTTGGCTAAGTGTAAACCTGCAGAGAATAAACCATAATAGTCGAACTTGTTTGGATAGAGCAGGCTGACGTGGAAGGTATGGCCACCACCCATGGATAGTCCGCAAATGGCACGTCCCTCACGCTTTTTGATGGTGCGGTAGTTGGTATCAACGTAGTTCACTATATCCATAAAACTTTCTGGAATGCTAGCTGCTGCAGGTGCCGTAGGACCTGTGCCGCCATCACGGAATCCTGGGGTGTACATGCCGAACGACCACTCGCCAGGAGCTGCCTGGCAGTTGGGATTGCCATTAGGCATTACTACAATCATTGGCTTTGCCTTACCCGTAGCAATCAGGTTGTCGAGAATCTGTGCGGCACGACCGAGTTCGCTCCATGCGTTCTCGTCGCCACCAGCGCCATGCAGCAGATAAAGTACAGGATATTTGCCGCCTTTGTCATAGCCAGCAGGAGTGTAGATAGTCATACGACGCTGCATCTTCAATGTGGGACTATTATACCATACCTTGCTCAGATTTCCGTGGGGTACTTCGTTTACACGATAGAGGTCGCCCTTGTCGCCCTTCTTGTCGCTGACAATGAAGATGTTTGTAAACGAAACGATATCACGGTTTACATAGATGTTGGCAGGGTCTTTGACACCCGTCATACCATCTATATTAAAGGTATAGCTGTACATCTCTGGGGCCAGTTTACCGGTGGTATAGCTCCATACACCATTTTTGCCTTCTTTCAGTTGGGCAACTCCTGGCGCGTCGTACTTGCCATAGCCTTCGATTTCTATGGGTTGAGTGGGCAGAAAGTCACCAGTAACTTCTACTTTGATGGCTTTAGGGGCAAAGATGTTGAAAGTTACCGTACCATCGGAATTGACTACGGGCGATTGTACGCTGGCACTATTAAAGAGTTTCTCCTGTGCCGAAATGCCGAGGCAGCATACTGCCATGGCTAAAGTCAGAATAGTTTTTTTCATGTTGTTATCTTCTTAATATGTTTAGTTTTACATTGGGTTTCATGACGTTGTTCACTTTCTTAGTCCAAGCTTTTACCTTCACCGCGGTCTGCGCCTCTATATCGTTGGCAGACGAGCATATCATAAAGGTATAGACTCCTGCATCTGTCTTCCAAGCTGATGCTTTCTCGTTGAACGATGCAAGGTCTTCAGTAGTAACCTTCATGGTGACTGTCTCTGTCTGACCAGGCTGCAACAGGCGGGTCTTGGCATAGTTACGCAACTCTTTTTCTGGCTTGTTCGTCTTCTTGCTGTTAGGAGCTGCTACGAATAGCTCCACTACATTACGACCAGCCTTCTTACCGGTATTCTTCACGTCTACTTTAATGGTGATGACATCACCGTCTACTGAACTGGTAAGATTCTCATAGGCAAAGGTCGTATAGCTCAGACCATAGCCAAATGGGTAGGCTACAGGCTTGCCGAAACTGTCGAAGTAGCGGTAGCCCACATAGATATCTTCTTCATAGTTGGTGAAATCAATATTCTTCTGTGGCTCACGTTTCTTGTTGTCATCTTTGTTGCGACCCCACATGAACATAGCACCGAGAGTTTTGTCATCCACGTTAGCAGGGAAGTTCTTATCAGCATAGGCATCACCATACTTTATTTGGAAGGTCATGGGTAGTTTACCATTGGGGTTTACTGTACCAGAGAGCACATCGGCAACGGCAAAGCCAGACTCCTGACCACCCTGCCAAGTGCAGACAACTGCGTCGACCTGATCTTGCCATGAAGAAACATCGATAGGGCTGCAAATGTCGAGCAATACTACAACCTTCTTTCCTTTAGCGTGATAGGCCTCGCTTACGGTTTTGATGAGTTGCTTCTCACCGTCATTCAGGTAGAAGTCACTTTCACTGCGGTCTGCTGCCTCACCGCTCTTTCGTCCTAATGAGATAATAGCTACATCGCTACCATTAATCGCTGCGCTGAGCTCCTCAGCAGTGAACACTTTCTCGGCAGCGCGAGCAGGAGGTGTCAGCGAGAACTGTGGACGACCATTAGGGAAGAGGCGCTTTTCTTCGTCTGCGATATACTGTTTGTAAGTCTTAATGAGTGGCTTGTAAACATCATAGCCAACACTGCGCATACCTTCTACCAGTGAGACAGTGTAGTGACCTACAGAGACACCGCCAAAGCCTGAACCGCCAGAAATCCAGTCGTAGCTGGCGCAGCCGAATAGGGCGACATGCTTGCCTGTTATGGGAAGAATACCATTATTCTTCAGTAACACGATACCGTCGGCTCCTACCTCACGAACCACTTGGGCATGGGCCTTTAGGTTTGGTTCGTTTGTTGCCTTGTATCCATTGAAGTTATGGGTCTTCACGATGTACTCCAGAATGCGCTTTACGTTTGCATTCAGAATATCCATTGAGAGCTGACCAGTCTTGGCAGCGGCAAGGATATCCTGATATTGCTTGTCGCTACCAGGCTGCAACATGTCGTTGCCGGCCTTCATGGCCTCTACTGCATTGTCGCCACCGCCCCAGTCGCTGACGTACATTCCTTTCCAGCCCCACTCATCGCGAACAATGGTGGTTAGCAGTTCGCGGTTCTGTACAGCATACGGGCCATTCAGTTTATTATAAGAGGTCATGATAGTCCAGGGATTACTCTCCTTAATCATAATCTCAAAGGCTCTCAGATAGATTTCACGGAGTGCACGCTGTGACATCTGTGAGATATTATTGCTGCGATTAGTCTCTTGGTTGTTGGCGATAAAGTGTTTCGGACATGCTGCCGTACCCTCGCTTTGTACACCGTTTACATAGCCGGCAGCGATGGTGCCAGAGAGGTAGGGATCCTCTGAATAGTATTCGTGGTTACGTCCACAGAGTACATTACGAATCAAGTTCATTGAGGGCGAGAGAATCCAGTCAAGACCAAATTCACGTACCTCATTACCAATGCCCTTTCCCACCTTATAGGCTGCCTCACGATCCCATGTGGATGCCAGTGTCATACTGGCTACGAAGTCTGTGGGGTAGTAGTCTCGGTGATCCCAAGCACGTTTGCTGTCCATACGAAGACCCTGCTGGCTGTCGGCACAGTAGGTCTCAGGAATACCCAAGCGTGGAATTCCATAGGAGCTACCTGCGGTTCCAGGGAATTTCGCATCATCATTGAAATGCATGCCACACCCCAAAACTAGGTGACACTTTTCTTCGATAGTCATGGCATTGACCACCTCGTCGATGTTGTTAGCATTTAATTTTGGTTGAGCAGTGGCATGAAAACCGTAGCCACATAGGGTGGCTACGGCGAGTGTTAATCTAACCTTTTGAATCATAACTATTTTATTAACGCTTTAAGACGTTTATCTTCACTTGTGGTTTCAATACATCGTTAGTTTTGGTCAGCTGAGCTTTGACAGCAGCTTTCAGTCTTGCTTTGGTATCCTGAGCAGAGGCAGCAACGATGAATTCATACTCTCCCTTTTCGACAACCCATGCAGAGGCTTCTTCATCGAAGGAAGCAAGGTCTGAAACATCTACCTTGAGGGTGACGGTTTCGCTCTCACCAGGCTTTAGTGACTTGGTCTTAGCGAAGGCCTTCAGTTCTTTCACTGGTTTATTGGCTGCCTTGTTGTTTGGGGCAGAAACATATAGCTCTACCACTTCCTTGCCTTCGTACTTGCCGATGTTCTTCACGTTGACAGCTACTTCATACGCACCATCCTTCTCAGCAATTTTTGCATCCGAATACTCAAAAGTGGTATACGAGAGGCCATAACCAAAGGGATAGCTTACGGGTACATCGAAGGAGTCAAAGTATCGATAGCCTACATAGATGTCTTCTTCATAGTCTGTGTAGTCTACGTTTCTCACGTTACCTTTCTTACCCTGGTTCATCATGTCAATTCGAGGATCTTCGTCAATGGGGAAATTCTTAGACGAGTAGGCGTCGGTAAACTTCACTGGCCATGACATCGTGAACTTACCAGAAGGTGACTGCTTGCCGCTGAGTACGTCGACAACGCTGTTACCGCCTTCCTGACCAGCCTGCCAAGCGCAGAGAATGGCATCAGGCAGCTCTTTCCATGTTGCTGTCTCGATAACACCACCGATATTCAGCAGTACAACTACCTGCTTTCCCGCCTTATGATAGGTGTCGCATACCTGTTGAATAAGTTTTTTCTCGGAGTCGTTAAGGTTGAAGTCTGCAACCTTACGATCTAAAAATTCACCAGAGATACGTCCGATGGTAATAACAGCTACGTCGGCTTGTGCGGCTTGAGCCGTCAACTCGTCAGCAGTAAACTGCTTTTCAGCGGGAAGTGTGCCAGGAAGGAATCTCATCAGCATGGCATTCTTTGGATCCTTCTTCGCCTTTTCTGCCAGTTCTGCTTCAGCTTTCTTCTTACAGTCAGCGATATAGGTCTCATAAGCGTTCTTTAGTTCTTCAGAGATAATATAACCACCGTTCTTCAGACCGTCAACGAGCGATACCACATAAGCGTGGTTTACGTTACCAGAGCCGGTACCACCCGCAATGAAATCATATGAGGTACAGCCGTAGAGGGCTACATTCTTTATATTCTTATTGAAAGGTAGAACCTCGGAATTCTTCATCAGTACCATTCCCTCAGCAGCCGAGTGGCGGGTTACAGTGGCATGTGCTTTGAGGTCTGGCTTGTTGGAGTACTGATATCCCTGATAACGTGGAGTTTTCTCTACGAGGTTGAGGATTCTACTTACATTACGGTCCAAATCAACCTCGTTGAGTTTGCCGCTATTCACACCTGCCACGATGCTGTCAAACTGCTCTTTCTTTCCAGGCTGTAACATATCGTTGCCTGCCCACATCTGCTTGGCACCGTCCTTACCACCGAACCAGTCGGTCATCACGGTTCCTTCGTAGCCCCATTCATTACGGAGAATGGTGGTCACGAGGTCTTTACTTTCAGAAGCGTAGGTGCCGTTGATATAGTTGTAAGAAGTCATCACCGTCCAAGGCTTTGCTTCCTTGATAGCTATCTCGAAACCTTTCAGATATATCTCACGCAAAGCACGCTGAGAGATATGAGCATCGGTATTCATGCGATTGGTCTCCTGATTGTTGGCGGCGAAGTGTTTGATACTCGTACCTACATCGTTTTTCTGTACGCCATTGATATAGGCTGCAGCTATCTTACCTGCCACTACAGGATCCTCAGAATAGTATTCGAAGTTACGACCACAGAGCGGATTACGCATAATGTTTACAGCAGGAGCCAGTAGCACATCGGCACCATACTCCTTCACCTCTTCGCCCATAGCCAGGCCCACCTCTTCTACTAACTGAGTGTTCCATGTTGAGGCTAACAGTGTACCAATAGGAAAGTGTGTGCAATAGTAAGTAGCACTGTCACCTTCACGAGTTGCCTCGATGCGGAGTCCTGCAGGACCATCAGCAAGAACAATAGCAGGGATTCCGAGTGAGTCAAGTGGATAAGTAGTACCAGCAGCACCTGGTACCAAGTTCTTTGTAGCACCGATGACAGCGTCATTACCAGAGAAACCAGCCATGCCAGTTCCAATTACAAAGTGTGCCTTGTCTTCAAGCGACAGCTTTGACATCACTTCTTCTTGATTAATGGTTTTCCGTGTCACCTTATCGGCAGAGTTACAACCTACCATGAGGGTTGCTATGCCGATGGCATAAAACATCGTTTTCTTCATAGGCTATTATTTAAATAGTAATGGGGTGAATTCGGTCAGATAGATGCGCCAGTTGCGCCAGATATGACCACCATCGGTCTCCAAATAGGTGTATTTGTGCTTCTTCGAGTCGAGGTAAGCACGCAGGTCGTTGTTGTTCTTGATGAGGAAGTCGGTCTTGCCGATACCAATCCAGAATAACTTAGGGTTCTTGCTGAAGAGACGGTCAATCTTTCCATTGCGATCTGCATAGATATTGGGGAATCCGCCATTGTTGGTGTTCTGCTGCTGGTCGACTGCTGCTGAGAACAGTCCCACATAGCCGAAGAGGTCTGGATTGTTGATGCTGATAAACAGACTGTGGAAGCCACCCATCGACAGACCAGCGATAGCGCGATGAGCCTTATCTTTCTTTACGCGATAGGTTTTCTCAATAAACTTCACTACGTCGGGGAAAGCTGTCTCAAATGAACCCTCCATGGTCTTGGGCAGCATCATGGTTGGTACACGGAAACCCTCGCTGGTCTCACCAGGACATGCCTCTTGCGAGATATTGCCGTTGGTCATTACCAAAATCATTGGCTCTGCCTTGCCTTGAGCTATCAGATTGTCCATAATCTGTGCAGCGCGTCCTAATTCACTCCAGGCATTCTCGTCACCACCGATGCCGTGCAGCAGGTAAAATACAGGGTATTCCTTGTTGCTCGTCTCGTAGCCTGCAGGAGTGTAAACGGTGAGTCGGCGTGTCAGTCCTGCTGTAGGACTCTCGTACCACACCTTGCTAGCTGTTCCGTGAGCTACCTTGTTGACTTTATATAAATCAGTACGACTGTTGCCACCAATGAGCAGTACGCTAAACAGGTTGTTGATGTCGCGAATGTTATAGACATTCAGCGGATCGATAATCTTTACACCGTCAACAATCATATTATAGGTGTAGAGCTCAGGCTTCAGTGGCTCTGTAGTGAAACTCCATATACCTTGCTCGTTCTTTACGAGGTCAACGACACCAGGAGTCTCGTAGGTGTTACCCATATATTCCACCTTCTTTGGTGTGAGGAAGTCACCCGTAATCTGTACCTTCTGTGCCTCGGGAGCAATCAAGTTGAAGGTGACACTGTTGTCTGTATGTACATCGGGAGAGGCCACTTGTGGTCCTTGTCCCCAACTCAAGTTCTGCTGGGCATGGGCTACCATGCCAGTAAGGCAGAGAATACCTGCCATCAATAATTTTCTCATAATTATGTTCTTATCTCGTTTTGGTTATCTACTATGCTGCAAATATACACATTTTTTTCTTATTTAGCTTCAGAAACATAAGAAATTTTGAATGAGCCATCGCTACTCTCGGTGCCATTGGTATTCTGTGAACCCAAATTCTTTCCGATGAAGGTTAGTAGCAGTTCACCCTCGCTACCGGTGGCAGTCTCAATGTCAATTGTTCCAGCACTGATATAATGGCCACCTGTCTCATCTGTATAGTTGCTACCACCGACTGCATTATAGTCTGGATAATAATATCCAGCATCAATGGTAAATGGTGCAGAGGCTCCACTGGTTACCGTATAAGTACCTGCCAAGTCCTTGACAGCTGTTCCTTCTGCAGCAATAGCGTCAATGGCTGCCATGGCATTTCCATTAGGATCCTTGATAGAAAAACTGTACTTTGTTACACCCGGAACGTTGACGTAGTTGTAGGTGGTCATATCCATCACCCATACACCGCTCATGGTTACAGTATAGGTATAGCCGCTGGCCTCTGGGTCGTCAATGCCAATCTCGAATGACAGACTACCCTTGTAGTTTGTCTTGTATTCCTTGCCGTCACTGGTCTTGACAAGTCCAACTACATAGTAGGTGTCTCCAGTTTGGCTGACATCAATGTTACCTTCGCTGATGGCTGCACCATTGACAGAGCCAGAGTACTGGTTTTTTGTACTAACCGTTGCCGTCTGCAGGTAGGTGCCTGGCTGCAATGTCCATTCACCACTTCCAAAGCGTAGTGTCAGCGTGTTACCTACTGCATCTGTAAAACTTGTATTCAGTGCTTTGATGCCTTTACCTAGCTTGTCGGTAGGTTGTACAGAGGCATTGGTGAAGTTGCAGAATGCGATGTTACTGAACTCACCGCTAAGCTCATCTATAGAGTCTTTGTCGCAGGCCGTAAAGCCGCACATTGCGCACATTACGCAAATGATATATTTTAGCTGTTTCATAAATGGGTTTTTTATATGTTTGTTTTGTACCGTTCCTATTTTTTCTTGATCTTACCAACCAGCATTTTTCTGCATGTTAGAATTGAGGTTCAGTTCTTTAAGGGGAATAGGTAGCAGCATGTGCTTCTCCTTGAAACCATAGTTCGTATTCTGGAATCCCCACTTTACACCAGTAGTGGTGAATGAAGGAATCTCCTTACCCTGTTGGCCCATAGCAGTGATGGCATCACCCCAACGTACCAAGTCTTGGAAACGTACACTTTCGTTACAGAGCTCTAGACGTTTTTCTGTCTTTATGTCGTTGAGCGTTACGTTGGTTAATGGGGTCTCCTTAGCGCGTGTGCGAATCTGATTGATGTAGTCCAGTGCTTTTGTTGTATTGCCTGCTTGCAACTGGGCCTCGGCAGCCAGCAGCAGTACCTCAGCATAGCGCATAATCTTCAGATTGCAGTATTGTAAACCTTGGAAGGCAGAGAAATCCATAACACAGTCTTCTTTCAATGACTGATTTTTCCACATGAAGTATCCTTCACATCCATATACTGAAGCACCGGGCTGTACGCTTACACCGAAGGCCTCAAGCTGTTCATAAGTCATCATCGTTTTGTTCAGACGATAGCCATTGGCTCCCTCCTGAGCAACAAAGGCATCATACAGCGTTTTGCGAGGGTTCATAAATCCATAGGTACCCTGAGCAATCAAGTTATTAGCCAGTCCACTATAAGACAGTACATCTGAGCGCCAACCTTGCATGAGTAACAGCATGTCGAGCTGATTACCCATCTGCTCCTGGTCGTTACGCTTCTGGAGTTCAAACATCGACTCGCAGTTGTTGTTATATTTCGCATGGAACTGCATATCGTAGTCATCAGCGGTGAAGAGGGCATATTTCCCAGAACTGATGACCTTATCAAGCATTGTGGCCGCTTCGCTATACTTACCTTGGAAAAGGTAGGCTTTGCCTAAGAATGCCTCTGCCAATTCCTGGGTAGCGCGAATGCCCGTCTCTTGGTCGTCAGCATCGCTCTTTGAAGGTAGAGTACCCGACTCAATGGCAGATGTAAGGTCACCTTCGATTAGTGCCCAGTGCTCTTCTGGAGCGCTATTTCCTTTACGGTATTCGCTGGGATCCAGCAGATGATCTACTACGGGAGAGGTGCCCCACAGTGTTACCAGCTCAAAGTGTGCCCAAGCGCGGAATACCTTTGCCTCATTGATGGCGCGTCTCATCACTGGCGTGTCGCCCTGTACCTTATCAATAATAAGATTAGCCTTGTAGATAACAGAATAGAGACCTGAGTAGAGGCTTTGAATCATGCCGTTATCCATGTCGAATGTGTACTCATTCAATCTCTCCATGTCACCATTATCACCACGTGAACCTCCTGCTGACCAGACATCATCTGCCAGACAGTTCTTAGTCATAAACCATGTGTAGTGCAGTGAGCGCATCTGCAGATATAGTGAGGCTGTTGCGGCATTCACGTTATCGTCGGTTGTGTAGTAAGTATCCTGACTACCCATGTTGCCGTGCTTCTCAATGTCCAGTTGGTCTTCACAACTTGTGAAAGCCATTGTTGCTACAGCCAGCAGTGCTATATATAATATGTTCTTTTTCATACTTTTATTATTTTAGAATTCGACGTTCAGACCAAATACGATCTTCTTAGAAGTTGGATAGCTACCCTTGTCAATACCCATACCAGTGGTTGAGTTGGCACTGGCTTCAGGATCGAAACCTGGATAACTTGAGAAGGTGAAGTAGTCGTCAAGTGACGCATAGATACGAGCATGATTGATGGCCACCTTCTTCAGCAAGCTCTTCGGCAGCGTATATCCCAGTTGAATCTGCTTAATCTTGAAGTAGCTGCCGTCATAGACCAACGCACTTGAGATAGCGTATTTGTCCATGTCATTAGCTCCTGCACGAGGCTTGTCGCCAGTTTTGTTGGTTGGTGTCCAGCGGTTGTCGTAGAATACTTCTTTCAGTCTGTTCGATGTAGTATAGTCAGGACGGTTGATACAGTTAAAGATGTCGTTACCATGTGAACCTGTGCCGAATACGGTGAGGTCGAAGCCTTTGTATGCTGCAGTCAGTGTGATACCATAGGTAAAGTCGGGGATGGCGTCGCCAATGTTGGTCAGGTCACCGTCAGAGATTTTGCCGTCACCATCCAGATCTTTGAAGAGAGGATTACCCGTCTCTGGGTCAATCTTGTCAAATTCATAGCCACGGAAGTAATAAACGGGATAGCCCTGTTCGAACCATGTCACGGTATAGGTGTGGAAAGTGCTACCTGCTACACGAGTAATTGACGGATCAATATAGGTTACCTCATTCTTCAGCGTAGAGAGGTTTGCACGAATGCTGTAGTTAAAGTCACCGATGAGGTCGCGCCAACCCAACTCAAACTCAAAGCCTTTGTTTTCCACATTTCCTGCATTGATAGGTGATGTAGCGCCACCGATGATTAGTGATGGGGTGGTGTTCCATACCAGCAGATCCTTGGTTTTCTTGGTGAAGTAGTCAATGCCAAAGGTCATGCGGCCACCGAAGAGAATACCGTCGAATCCGAAGTTCAGCTGTTCTGAGGTCTCCCATTTCAGTTCGTCGTTACCCATCGTTGAAGGAGCGGCAGCCTGCGTGTAGTTGATGCCTGAGGTAAAGGGATAAAGTCCGCCCTGAGCCATGTCAGTGCTGTAGCTGTATCCGCTCAGTGCCGAGAGACTACCGTTCTGTCCCCAGCTGGCACGGAACTTCAAGCTATCGAACCATTTCTTCAGTGGCTGGAAGAACTTCTCCTCACTGATTGTCCAACCAGCAGATACTGCGGGGAAGTAGCCCCAACGTGTCTTTTTTGAGAGCTTTGAGAGGTCAGCGGCATCAGCGCGCAGAGAAGCCTGCAACAGATAACGGCCCAGATAGTCGTAACTCAGACGTCCGAAGTATGAATATTTTGTGTTGTCAACAGTCTCACCGCTTACAGACTTCACTGCTGATGCGTTAGCATAATTCAGATAGTAGAACAGTGGATCGTTCTTGGTGATGGCATCTTCACCTTCTGCATGTGACAGAGAACCACCGACATTGTTGTTTGATGATTTCTGGAATGACATACCTACCATACCCGTTACGGTGTGCTTGCCGAACTGACGCATATAGTTGGCAAAGTTCTCCCACTGGTAATAGATTGAGGTTGATGAGGTGCTGTTCAGGTCCACATATTCACCATGTTGCTTAGAGTTGCCATAGAAGGGCAGAGAAGTGCTGGTCAGGTGTGTGCCTCCCAGACGATAGCCAAAACGTGATGTCATGGTCAGACCCTTAATAGGAGTGAAGTCACCATAGACAGAACCACTGATATTGAAACCTTCCGTTTTTGTCAGGTTGTTGTCGCGCATAACCAGTGGGTTGTACTGCTCGCCGACATAGAACATAGAAGCACCATAGTAGTTTCCGTCACCATCAGGTGAAAGAACGCAACCGTTATTTTGGGCGTTTAGCATGTGATAGGGCAGGTTGGTTTGAGAATAACTCTCTGCAGTCAGAGGGTCTAGCATCAGTACAGCGGTCAGCAGTGAGCCATATTCACTGTTGCTTGATACCTGACGCACGTCGTATTTCTCCACCTGGTTGGTAGTACCCACCTTCAGCCAGTCCTTGATTTTGTATTCACCGTTGATGGTGGCAGTGAGACGCTTGTATTTATCAGCGTCTCCCTTTACGATACCATTATTATTCAGGTACGCGAGCGAGAGGTAGTAGTTGCCTCGGTCATTACCACCTGTGAAAGACAGTGCATGCTTCATCATGTGACCGTGATTGAAGACCACGTCTGTCCAAGAGGTATTGGTCACGCCGTCCCAGTTCTTCAACAGATAATCCTTTGAGTAGATACCACCCTCGTCCATGTAGTTGATATACTCCTCAGCATTCAGCAATTTAGGTACGCGTGCCAGAGTTTCATCTGTATACATGAAGTCGTAGGTAATCTTACCTTCTCCAGCCTTACCCTTCTTTGTGGTAATCAGTACAACACCATTACCGGCTTCAGCACCGTAGATAGCAGCTGAAGCAGCATCCTTCAGGATTTCCATAGAGGAGATGACGCTGGGGTCCAAACCACTGATGTCGCTCATGCGCACACCATCTACAACGTATAGAGGGTCAGAGCTTACATTTGAGCTGTAACCGCGAATACGCACCGTGGGCGAACTGCCTGGAGCAGCTGAAGAAGAGATGATTTGTACACCAGAGGTCTTACCCTGCAGTGCCTGCTGAGCGTTGGAAATGGTACGGTTCTCCATATCCTCAGGTTTTACCTGCGAGATTGCACCCGTCACACTGCTCTTCTTCTGAACACCGTAACCCACGACGACCACTTCATCCAGTACCTTGTTGTCTGGTTGCATCTTGACCGTCATACCGTTCTTAGCAGCTACTTCTTGTGTTGTGTAGCCTACAAAAGAAATTACGATAGTTTTTCCAGTTTTTACATTAATGGTAAAGTTACCGTCTAAGTCTGTGATTGTTGCATTTTTGGCATCTTCCTTGTCGTAAACGGTAGCACCAATGACAGGTTCGCCAGTCTCGTCAATCACTGAGCCCTTAATTTTTTGGGCGAAAGATGTTGCTGACATGAATAGTGTCATTAACATCAAGAGAAAACAGCTTTTTTTCATTGATTTTGGTTTTGGGTTATTATTATGTAGTATTATGTTTTCGGCCGCAAAGGTACATTAAATAAAATAAGGTAGTTTTCATGAGCGTCCATTTCATTTTCTGCTGTGTTCAAATCGCTTACGTTTCTTTTTGATTTGTTCAAAAACTGTCTGATTCGTTCAAAATATGCTGGAAATCTCCTGCTGCTTTCATTATTTTTCGTATCTTTGTGGACAAATAACGATAATATATGCCAAAACAAAATCGATGGGCTCTTTTGTCGGTTGCGGTGATACTGACATTTTTGCTGGCTGCATGTCGGCAGACAGAGATGCCGCCTCAACTCGACAAGGATGAGGAACATAATCTGGTGATTGCACAGGAGTTATCTAACAGTCGTGTGCAAAGCATCGAAGAGGATGCCACGGGACAGTTGTGGATAGCAACCTTCCGTGGACTCAATCGCTATGATGGTCATGAATACCACCAATATTTCTGTACGGGCGACCCTTTAGGTCTGCCTGACAATAATGTGCAAAGTCTGCTTTGTGATAAGCGTGGTCGCCTTTGGGTGGCTACTGTCAATGGCGTATGCCGCTATACGAAGATGGACAACTTTGAGCGTATTCCTATGAAGTCAGACAATTTGAATGCCCGCAAATTGTTGATGGATAGCAAGGGACGTGTCTTCGTATATAATGGTACGGAGTTGATGATGTATGATGAGGCTCAGCAAGTGTTTGTTACCAAGCTTACCCGTAAGCTGACCAACCTATCGTGGGGCGACTGCTTCATCGATGGCTCTGATGCCATCCTTATTATTGGTCCGCAAGACATGCAGATTTATAGCAGTGACGACTTCAAACTGAAGAAAGAGGGTGGTATAGAAGATAATAGGTGCTACTATTTCGAGCTGCTTTCCAACGACCTGCTGGTGGCATCGGGCAATGGTATACTGATTATCTATGACGTCAAGTCGCACCAACCCATTCCGCTCAGTCACGATATGCAAGAGCGACTCACGTCTCACGGCAGTGTGATACAGGCGGCTTGTCTGCTGGAGAACAATAGCATTCTGCTGAGCACGTCGCATAATGGACTCTTTGAGCTAAACCTGCTGACACAAACCTTGCATGGTGAGGGCGATGCAGGTTTCTCGATACCTGCTCCCGATGCCTACGTTACCAAGATTTTCCAGGATTCACGAAAGAATATCTGGTTCGGTACCTATGACAAAGGACTTTTTGCCGACTATTATTATAAGGAGAAGTTTGGTGGTAGCAATAGCTATCTGAATCGTGTGATAGACAACTCCTCAGTATTCGCTGTGGCGATAGACCAGCAGGAGAACCTATGGATCTCGACGATGAGAAAAGGTGTCTTTGTCTATCACTCCAAGACGCATCAGGCTGAGCATATAGTGATAGAGGGGTTGCCAGCTGGCGAGAAGAAGAATGCCGTAACCCACATTTTCTGCGACCGTGACGGACTGTTGTGGCTCTCCACTACTAACATCGTAATGAAGTGTCGATATGAAGGCGGACGCCTCAATATCTTAGGCCAGTGGCCTGTGCCGATGACAATGGATTTCGAACAGGCCGACGATGGTACAGTATGGGCTTCTTCGGGCTCTTCCTATATCTTTGGCTTCCGTCCTGGCGCTGCCGAGCCAAAAGCTAAGCAGGCCTTCAATGTTGACTTTACCTTTATCCCTTCATTGTTGAAGTTGAACGATGGCTCGATGCTGATTTCCGCTTTCTTTCAGAACGTCATGAAGATGAATACGAAGACGGGCAAGATGAGCCAATTGGAGATTCCTGATATGCAGCAATGTATCCGTCGTAGTGTGTATATCCCTACCGATATGCTGCAAGACTCAGATGGCGATGTGTGGATAGGTACGGTGAGCAACGGCTTGTTGCGCTATAATCCCAAGACCAATAGCATGACGCGTATTGCCGGTCTCTCCTGCTCTGATGTGGGCAGTATTGAGGAAGACCGTCAAGGCAACCTCTGGATAAGTACGATGAAGGGTCTTAACCGATTAGATCGCAAGACGGGGCGCATCACGTCGCTTTATAAGGCCGACGGTATTGGCAGCGATGAGTTCTGCGACCGTGCTTCCTGTCAGTTGCCCAATGGCAGCTTGGTATTTGGTGGCACTGACGGTATCACGATGTTTAATCCTGCCGATATCGACACGCTGGGAAGCCAGCATATTATGTTCTGCGACCTGAAGATACACAACCAACTGGTGAAACCCAGTAAGGATGGACCTATAGAGGCGATGCTCGACAGCTGTACGGAGGTAAGACTGAGACACGATGAGAATAGCTTTAGCATCTCGTTTACAGCCCTCGACTATGGAGAGTATGAGCGCGTACACTATTATTATATGATGGATGGCTTTGACAATGACTGGACAGATGCTGTCAATGGTCATGTTGCCAGCTATGCCAACCTGCCCGCAGGTCATTATACCTTCCGAGTGCGTACAGCCGACAATGCAGGTAATGATACCGGCAATGAAGAGCGTACACTCAGCATTACCGTAGAGCCTGCTCCCTCCAATTCGTGGTGGGCCTGGCTTATCTATCTGACTTTGGCAGCAGTGCTGGGTGCTTATCTCTATCACAATGCCAAGCGTGTGGTCAAGGCTCGCCGTGCTGCTCGTAAGGCACAGATGGAGAAAGAGCAGGAACAGCGCACTAATCAGATGAATATGAGCTTTTTTGCCAATATCGCTCATGAGTTCCGCACACCTCTTACTATGATAGCCGGTCCCGTTGGTCAGCTGGCTAAGAGTGAGAGCCTCGACAGTGCCGACCGTAACTTGCTGACCATTGCCCAGCGCAGCATCCAGCGCATGTTCAAACTGGTTAACCAGCTGATGGACTTCAATAAGTTGGAGAATGATACCCTTCGACTGAGTGTAGAACAGTTTGATGTGGTGAAGCTGATGAATGAAATCTGCGACACCTTTGAGTTTAATGCCCGTGAGAAGGGTGTAACGCTGAACCGCTATGGCATGGAAGATCAACTCCTGGCATGGACGGATGGCGACAAATTGGAGAAGATTCTTTCTAATCTACTCTCCAATGCCTTGAAGTTCACTCCCAGCGGTGGCAAGATTGATGTGAGTCTCGACGTGGTTGGCGATGCGGTGAAGGTCTGCGTGGCCGATACAGGTAAAGGTATTCCTGAGAACCAGTTGGAGAACATTTTCAAGCGCTATTATCAGCTCGACAACCAGACCAAGGCCTTTAAGAACTGGGGTACGGGCATCGGTCTCTACTACTCGCGTCGCTTGGCAGAGCTGCATCACGGCTCGCTCACGGCAGGCAACCGCACGGAAGGTCAGGGCGCTGTGTTTACCTATGTCTATCCTATGAATGAAGAGGCCTATACCCCTGCTGAGCACACTCAACTGGAGATAGATGGCGGAGTAGAAAAGGTATATGATTTCGTTGCCTCAGCTGAGTCACAAGGAGACTCTCTTGCTGCTGTAACTGCTAATCAAGATGCCAGTGAGCAGGCCGCCAATCGTCCTACCATCCTTGTCGTCGATGACGATACGGAAATCATCAACTATATGCGTATCCTCTTTGCCCACGACTATCGTCTCATTACCTGTCTGGATGCTGACACAGCACTCGACGAGATGCGTGCCGAAGAACCAAACCTGGTACTGAGCGATGTCGCCATGCCAGGCAAGGATGGCTATCAGCTCTGTCAGGAAATCAAGCAGGATATCCAGCTCAGCCACATCCCTGTTATCCTTGTTACCGCCAAGGTGACGGCAGAGAATCAGGTAGAAGGTCTTAGCGTGGGGGCCGACGCTTATGTCACCAAACCCTTTGAACCTAAGGTGCTCTCCGCGCTAATCCAGTCACAGCTGAAAAACCGTGAGCGTGTCCGTAAGATTCTTACAAAGTCGACCACTACCGATGAGGAAGATGTAGAGAATGTACTCTCTGAACAAGACAAGCACTTCATGGAGGAGCTCTACAAGTTGATGGAGGAAGAACTCTCTAATGCGGAACTCGACGTAACGCGCATCACCAAGATGCTCTATATCTCGCGGACCAAACTATACTATAAGATTAAGGGATTGACGGGCGAGACGCCAGGCAACTTCTTCCGCACCTATAAGCTTAACCGTGCAGCTGAACTCCTGAAGAGTGGTAAGTTTACCATTGCAGAGATTACCGATAAGACGGGCTTCAGCACGCCCAGCCACTTCTCTGTAGTCTTTAAGAAGCACTTCGGTGTAACCCCTTCAGAATACAAGGGATAACTGGTTATTTCTACAGCTGATACGGCGCTGGGACAGGCTGTCCTGTGCGTGGGATAGGCTAAGCCACGAGTGGGACAGCCATAGCCGTGAAAAAGTCGTACGGCTTTTTCAAAAGTGGTACGACTTTCTGAAAAGAGGTACCACTTTCTGGTGGGAATAGCTATCTCGCTGCGGTATCAGTTACTCCCGTATGTGGGATAGCCACTCTTTTTAGCATAAATAATGGTCGCGCACGGGTGTCCCGTGCGCGCGAGTGTTTCAAAAAATCGCTTTCACTTTCACAATCCCCTATTTACAGGGCTTTCAAACCCCTTTCCCTGCTATTGACGTTTCACAAACGTTTCACACACAATTTTGTGAAAGCGATGTGAAACGTCTGCGCCTCTTCGCGCCCGCAGGAAACGCCAGAGAACCCTTATTTACAGGGACTTTCCGTATCAGCTGTGAAGGTGAAAGCGTTTTTCTGAAACGCAGAGATGCGAGTCGATTCTTTTCTATTTATCCTTTCCTCCTGCCACAACAAATAACAGGCTATGAACTAATTCATAGCCTGTAGAATAACCTTGATAGAAGGATTCAAGGAATGATGTCTTAGATGCTCAACTCGTTAAGTACCGTGATGAGGCGCTTGTCGAAGCGCTTATCGGTACGGATGCACTCTGAGAAGGGCACATAGACAATGTTATTGTTGCGATAGCCCACCATGACGTTGCGCTGTCCTTGCTTGATAGCCTCGATGGCACCAACACCCGTGCTGCTGGCAAGAATGCGGTCGCGCGCCGAGGGACTGCCGCCACGCTGCAGGTGACCAAGGATAGAGACACGCACGTCGAACTCAGGGAACTCGTTTTTCACGCGCTCGGCATAGTAGAGAGCACCACACTTAGGACTCTCAGAGACGATGACGATACACGACTTCTTCGACTTACGGATACCACGAGCCATGAAGGCTGCCAGCTGGTCGACGTCTGTTGTCTCCTCAGGAACGATAGCGGCCTCTGCACCGCAGGCGATGGCACAGTTCTGAGCCAGGAAGCCGGCATCGCGTCCCATTACCTCAACAAAGAAGATGCGCTCGTGAGAGTTGGCAGTATCGCGGATGCGGTCCACACACTCCATAATGGTATTCATCGTGGTGTCGTAGCCGATGGTAGCATCAGTACCATAGAGGTCGTTGTCGATAGTGCCAGGCAGACCGATGACGGGGAAGTCGAACTCCACGCCAAAGTTCCAGGCACCAGTGAGCGAACCGTTACCACCAATCACTACCAGCGCGTCAATCTCCTCCTTCTTACACGTCTCGTAGGCCTTCTGCATACCCTCTGGCGTCATGAACTCCTTAGAGCGTGCCGTCTTTAGAATAGTACCACCACGAGTAATGATGCCGCTGACGTCCTCAGTTGTCAGCACCTTTATCTCGTCCTTGATGAGGCCGTCGTAACCACGGTAGATACCCTTAATCGTGAAACCATTGCAAATACCAGCGCGTGTCACGGCACGGATAGCTGCGTTCATGCCGGGAGAGTCACCACCCGACGTCAGAATACCTATTGTCTTAATTTTGCTCATTGTAGTTTTTTTGTATGTTATAATTGTTATGCAGCTGCAAAGGTACAACATTTTTAACAACCGTGCAAGAATTCTGATTCCCCTTTGTACGCTTAATAGAGAAATTTGGTTAAAAATTGCCTTTAAATTCACACCTAATATTCAGTATCACAAGGCGTTAGGCGTGAACCCTGTTTTGTGGGTGATATGTGGAGAAATTCTATTTGATATGAATGCGTCCGTTCTGAATGTAAGGTGTCTTGACAGAAGGATAAGCTAACCGTTGACCATTAAGATTGTAAATGGGGCTTGTCTGCTTGTCTGTGCCAATGGTTTGGATATGCGTTCCTTCCCAGAATTTGTCAGTAATCTCCCTTTTTGCATAATCATAGCGTTCTCGGTAAGGAAACCAAATCCACTCCATATAATAAGGGGTCCATCTTTTAGACTTGACAAGCTGGTAATGGTTATAGGTAAAGACGTTGCCCTCATCTCCTTCTGGGAATAGCACACAGAAATTACTATAAGCTAATGGGAGAGAATTAATGAGCATAGTCATGGCATTCTCTTTGATGTGGTTCATAAAGATAAGTGCGTCTTGAATATTGGTGTTATGTTGCAAATCAAGACTTGTCAACAGGTTATTGCTACAATTCAGAGTTTTCAGTTCTGGGTTATATGACAAATCAAGACTTGTGAGCTGGTTGCCGTTACAGTCTATACTTGTTAATGCTGGATTATTTGAAAAATCAAGCGCTGTTATGTTGTTTCTAATGCAACGAAATTCTTTTAGCTTATCATTGTTAGAAAGGTTTATTTCTGTCAATTGAAGTGAATCCAAGAATAATGATGTTAGCTTTTGGTTTGCTGACACATCTAAAGATGTTATAGGGGCATTCATTACTAACAAGAATTCCAAGTTGGTATTATTTGAAACATCTAATGATGTCAGTTGATGTGAGTTAATTCTCAGATCTTTCAATCGGGTGTTGCTTCTTACATCTAAAGAGGGTAAATTCTTCGTTCCGAAGAACCACACGGCTTCAAGGTTAACATTATTTGAAATATCTATTCCCAAAAGATTAGGAGAATCTGTTGTGTCAAGGTGCTTTAAATTGGTGTTTCCAGACAAGTTAAGTTCTTGTAGGTTGTTGAAACTCAGATATTCCAAATTGGGCAACATAGAGAAATCATAAGTTTTCATTAGGGCATCCTTCGGTTGCCACAACTTTATTTCTTTTAGGGCAACATTACCTTCAAGCTCTATCTGCTGAAGATTGGAGTTCTGTTGAATGGAGAGAGTGCCGAGATTGGGGTTGTTTGAGAGATGTGCGACACTGAGATTTTTACAATGATCAATGCCAATGCCTGCTATTTGTGAGTGACCCGTCATGCTTAACGAAATCAATTCAGGACAGTTGTATACCACTAATGACCTTAGATTGGGGATGTTTGAAAGGTTTGTATTCGTGATATTGCAACTGTAGATTGCAAGACCCGTCAAGGACGTAAAATACTCTATACCTTGCAAGTCCTTGATATTATACTCCGATTTCTCGTCATCTATTGTAAAACGAGTAATTGATGAAATATTATCAGGAGTTGCATGTGCATTTACGTAGTTGCGGAACCCTTCATCAGGAAAATGCTCCTCGTCAATAGGAACCGTGGTCTGTGCTGACGTGTTAATGGCACCCGCCATAACAAACAGCATGATGGCTATTGTCTTAATTTTGCTCATTGTAGTTTTTTTGTATGTTATAATTGTTATGCAGTCGCAAAGGTACGAAAAAAGGGCGAAATGTCGCCCTTCTCCTTCTATTTTTTTTACTATATCAGATTGTTGTGGCTTATCATTTCACTGTAACTACTACTTTCTGCAGGTCTTTATCTGCACTCGACGAGCCCACCATCACCTCGTACTTGCCTGGTACGATACGCATGGTATTGGTCTGTGCATCCCATCCCTCGAAACGGTCGCGAGGGAAGTCAATATTGATCGTCTTGCTTTCACCGGCTTTCAGCTGTATGCGCTGGTAGGCTCGTAAGGTTTTTAGAGGTCCTTCAACATCGGCAATGCGACGGATATAGACCTGCACCACCTCAGTACCCTCCTTGTCACCAGTATTCCGGATGTTTACGCGAACCTGATTTTTCTTATAAGTGGGTTTGCTGATCTCAAACGTGGTATAACTCAGACCATAGCCGAAGGGGAACAGTGCCTCGCCACGGAAGTAGCGGTAAGTACGATTAGTCATGGTATAATCAAGGAAGTCGGGCAGGTCGTTGACACTACGATAGAACGTCACGGGTAGTTTGCCGCTGGGATTATACTGTCCCGTCAACACTTCGGCGAGGGCCTCACCGCCACGCTCACCGCCATACCATGCCTGTACGATGGCATCGCAGGTCTCTAATTCAGGAACCAGTGCCATAGCACCTCCTGAACAGTTGACGAAGACGACCTTCTTGCCTGCCTCATGCAACATGCGCAGCATGTCGCGCTGTACCTGTGGCAACTCAATATCTGTACGGTCGCCACCCTTGAAACCAGGCAGGTCTACCTTCATCTCCTCACCCTCTACACGTGGTGAGATACCACCCACAAAAACCACTGTTTCTATGCCGTTGAGCTGTGCCAGCAGTTGCTCGCGCGTGGGTGTCATCTTTCTACATACGTCAAACATCAGCTCTGCCATGTCGGCATCTTGAACATAGTCGATATGGATGCGGTAGCTCTCGCCCTTCTTGACTGCCAGGGTAGGAGTGGCCTCTTGGATGCGCTGACGACCTCGCATGATGTTGACCAGTGTGTCGCCATTGACGATGACACGTATGCGGTCGTCGGCTCCGACACGTAGGAAGAGAGTCTCATCCTGAGGAGCGGTAAGTATGCCGTCATAAGTGGCAGAGAAGTTCTCGAGGGTTACACCAGGTGCAAAGACCGTGTTGCCACCATTGTTGAGGTGGATGGCATTGGCTATAGTGACAATAGTAGCTGGTGAGCCCGACTGTTGGGTGTTATTCCAATAGGTAGCCTCCATGCCCTGAGCGCCATTAGGTGTGCGCAACAGGTGGAAGAGACTCTCATAAACCTCGCTGCTGGCCAGTCCGCAGCCTTGAATGTATTTCGTTGGGAGCAGCTTGTTTAGACCTTGTAATACGGTAATGGTCTGCGTGGGATAACCACTGTAGTTTCCCCACATCATGACAGAGTCGTTGGCGTTGGGACCCATCACAGCAATTTTGTGGCTTTGTTGCGAACGCTCTAATGGCAGTACGCCATCATTCTTCAGCAGTACGATACCTTCACGGGCCATTTGCAGGGCCAACAGCTTGTGCTCTTTGGAGGCTATCACTGAGGATGGAATCTTTGTCCATTCAACCATTTCATCAGCATCGAAATCGCCCAGCTCAAAGCGGGCCTTCAGCAGTCGGCGCAGACTGGTGTCCATCTGCTTCTCGCTGATGTCACCACGGCGTACAGCCTCTGGCAGGTTTCTGTATTCTGAACCACACTCTACGTCGGTACCGCTGAGTACGGCCTTGGCAGAGGCTGAAGCAGCGTCTTTCGATACATTATGCCAGCGTGGCAGGAAATCACGAATGGCTCCGCAGTCGCTGGTGATGAGGCCTTGGAAGCCCCATTCGTCGCGCAGGATATGCTGCTCATAGCGAGCATTGCCACAGCAAGGGTCGCCGTCAATACGCTGGTAGGCACACATCACCTCAGCCACATTACCCTTCTGTACCAATGCCTTGAAAGCTGGCAGATAGGTTTCCCAAAGGTCACGTTCAGGTAGTTGTTGAACATCAAACACATGGCGGTTCCATTCTGGACCGCTATGGACGGCAAAGTGCTTGGCACAGGCCAGCAATTTCTTGTATTTGTTGCTACCAGCCTCACCGGTAAAGCTTTGTCCTTGCAAGCCATTCACTACCGCCAAACCCATACGTTCCGTTAGGTATGGATCCTCGCCGTAGGTCTCTTGACCGCGTCCCCAACGTGGGTCACGGAAGATATTAATGTTGGGAGTCCAGAATGATAAGCCTTGATAGCGTTGAACATGGCCACTCTTCTTGGCTTCCTGATTCTTGGCACGAGCTTCGTCGCTGACGGCAGTAAAGATCTTATAGAGTAGGGCATCATCCCATGAAGCGGCCATCTGCATGGTGATGGGAAAAACGGTACTAAAACCATTGCGCCCTACACCGTGTAGTGCTTCGTTCCACCACTGGAACTGAGGAATATCCAGACGTGGGATGGCTGGTGATATATCCATCATTAGCTTGGTCTTCTCTTCTAAGGTCAGTCGACTCAGCAGGTCGTCGGCACGTTGCTCGGCGCTCAGCTGTGCATTTTGATACGGTAATACCTGTGCCTGCACAGTGATTGTACAGGCCATAAAGAATAAGGTTGTTAGTCTACGCATAGTTTTTGTGTTTGTGTAAAGATAATTTGTTAGTGGTTCAATGTCTCAAAGAGTGCGTCGAGGGCTGCAGTGGCATTACCGTGAGTCTGCAACAACTGCACAAATTTAGAACCGATGATGGCTCCTGCGGCATTCTGCTGGGCAGACTCCAGCGTCTGCTTGTTAGAGATGCCAAAGCCAATCATGCGGGGATTACGCAGGTTCATGGCATTGATGCGGCGGAAGTAGGCCTGCTTCTGGTCGTCGAACGACTGCTGAGCACCTGTGGTAGCGGCACTGCTTACCATATAGATGAAGCCGTCGGTATGCTCGTCGATGAAGCGGATGCGCTCCTCACTGGTCTCTGGCGTGATGAGCATAATGATGCGCAGGTCGTACTTGTCGGCAGCGGGCTTGATGCTCTCAAGGTAGTCGTCGAAGGGCAGGTCGGGAATGATGACACCACTGACACCACTCTCTACACACGACTGGCAAAAGGCCTCAATACCATATTGCATGATGGGGTTCAGATAACCCATCAGTACCAAGGGAATGTTGACCTGTTCCTTGATGGCTTTCAGCTGCTCGAAAAGCAGTCGCAGACTCATACCATTCTTCAAGGCTGTGGTGGCAGCTTCCTGGATGACAGGACCGTCGGCCATAGGGTCGCTGAAAGGGATGCCGACTTCTACCATGCTGATGCCTTTGGCCTGCATGGCCAGAATGGTATCGGCAGTACTGTCAAGGGTGGGGACTCCAGCGCAGAAGTAGAGCGAGAGGAGCTTTTGGTCCTTACTATTTGCGAAGAGATGATTGATTCTGTTGGACTCTGTCCGACAATTTTCACGTTCGGCAGAACGAGCAAGCTCGTTTTGCTCTCTCTTATTCAAATTGTTCATATCCTTACTTTTTTAATGAATTCTTTGAGTTTATTGATGTCTTTAAAGGCTGGCGCTAGCTCGAAACGAGAGTTGAGGTCAATGCCGATACATTTGGGATGGCTAAAGACCTGGATGCGTTCTGCATCATCGGGGCCAATGCCACCGCTGAGCAGGAAGGGTGTGTTGCCATTGTAATCTGCAAGTACACTCCAGTCGAACTGCTGTCCATTGCCACCAGGTAGCTGTGCCTTGGTATCGAAGAGAAAGTAATCGACAATACCTTCATAATCCTTGTATGTTGCGATATCATTGTGACTGCTAATGCTGATAGCCTTGATGATGGCAGGAGATGAGCCATCGGCACGTAATTGGCGGATATAGTCGGGACTCTCGTGACCGTGTAGCTGGATGTAGTCAAGTCCAAACTCTGCTACCTTCTGCTGAACCTCTTGAATGTAGGCATCAACAAAGACGCCCACACGCTTGCAATGGGTTGGCAGATAGCTGGGATGCTCGCTGACATAGCGGCTCGACTTAGGCCAGAAGATGAAGCCCATCCAAGCAGTGAATGGTGAATAGTGAATAGTGAATAGTTGTTCGACCGCACGGATATTCTCCGCTTCTCGCATGCCACAGACCTTGATAATCATATCTTTGAGATGAATTCGTTTAATGCCTGACCAGGGTCGGCAGTCTTCATAAAGTTCTCGCCAATGAGGAAACCACGGAAACCAGCCTGGCGCAGCGCACGGACGGTATCTGGATTGGAGATGCCACTCTCGCTGACTTTCACGGCATCCTTGGGTAGAAGCTCAGCCAAGCGGAAGGAGTTGTCGACATCGGTGACGAACGAACCGAGGTTGCGGTTGTTGATGCCACACATGTCAGGCTCTAAGGCAGCATATTCCAGTTCTGGCTCTGAATGCATCTCCAACAGTACCTCCAGTCCTAACTCATGGGCAGTGTGCAGGAGTGTTCCGCACTCTTGTAATGAGAGGTCGGCAGCAATGAGCAACACTGCGGAGGCTCCACAGAGGCGGGCCTGGAATAGCTGGTATTCGTCAATGACGAAATTCTTGTAGAGAATAGGAATATTGACACCACTGTGGCGGGCCGTCTTGATAAACTCATCACTGCCACCGAAGTACTTCTCGTCAGCCAGGATGCTCAGTGCTGAGGCTCCGTTCTGCTGATAGCTGAGCGGAATGATGTCGGCACGTCCGTCTTCCTTGATCCATCCCTTTGAGGGTGACTTGCGCTTGAACTCAGCGATGATGCCTGAGTCGGATTTCGTCAGTGCTTGCGACATAGAGGCAACGCTGAAGTCGAGCAGTGGCTCAACGCGACGGTGAATCTCCCGCTCGCTGAGTTCTGTCTTGAAGCGCTCTACCTCTACTCGCTTGTTGGCGACGATTTCCTGTAGAATATCTTGCATCTCGACTTAGCTGTTGAGTTCCACAAACTTCTTGAAGGTCTTTAGAGCAGCACCACTGTCGATAGATTCACGGGCAATGTCGATGCACTCTTCGATACTCTTCTCACCCTTCTCCAATACCTGAATACCGAAGGCCGCATTGGCCAGAACGATATTCTTCTGAGCAGGAAGGGCACGGTTCTCGAGTACAGAGTCGAAGATGGCTGCTGCCTCTTCCTCGGTAGCACCACCTACAAGCTCCTCGGGCTTGGCAATCTCGAAGCCGAGGTCTTGAGGTTTGAAGATGCGCTCATACTGCTTGGTAGTCACCTTGAAGTCGCCAGTGAGCGAAATCTCGTCGTAGCCGTCGATAGAGTTGACAATACCGTAGTCAATGCCAATCTTCTGATATACCTGGTTGTAGAGGCGCATCTGGTCGAGGTTGGCAACACCTAATAGCTGGCAACTTGGCTGACTGGGATTAACCAGCGGGCCAAGTAGATTAAAGATAGTGGGGAACTGCAATGCCTTTCGGATAGGACCAACGAACTTCATGGCCTTGGCGAAAAGCTGGGCATGGAGATACACGATGCCAGCCTCGTCGAGTGAGCGGTTCAGTTTGTCAAGGTCATCGGTAAACTTGATACCATGATGAGCAATAACGTTTGATGCTCCTGATACGGAGGTTGCAGCGTAGTTACCGTGCTTAGCAACCTTGTAGCCAGCACCGGCAATCACAAAACAGCTGGTGGTAGAGATGTTGAAGGTGTTCTTGCGGTCACCACCAGTACCTACTACGTCGATGTAGCGGTCGGCATTAAGGATAGCGGGAACACCTGTTTCCAAAATGCCATCACGGAAGCCCAGCAGTTCGTCAACTGTTACACCACGCATCTGTAGGGCGGTCAGCAGGGCGGTAATCTGTTCAGTAGGAAACTCACTCTGTGTGATACCAATCAGAATGTTCTTCATTTCTTCACGAGACAGCTCCTCGTGGTTCAGCATCCTGTTCAGGATGTCTTTCATTGTTTGTGCCATTGTATTTTGTTTTTTTCTTTTTTTCGATACTTCGTGATGTTTATAAGAACATCCAGTTCTGCAGCATTTTCTTGCCGTCGGGAGTCAATACGCTCTCTGGGTGGAACTGGATGCCACGAATGTTGAGCGTCTTGTGCTTCAGTGCCATAATCTGGCCTTCGTCACTCTCTGCTGTAATCTCAAGACAGTCGGGAAGTCCATCTTTGGATACTACCCACGAGTGGTAACGGCCAATGGTGAAATCTTTTGAGATGCCAGAGAATAGTGCATCATCGCTTGTGAGATGACAGGGTGTTGCCACACCATGGAAGACATCACTTAGGTTCTCGAGTTTGCCCCCGAAAGCCTCACCGATGGCTTGATGACCCAGACAAACGCCGAGAATAGGCTTCTTGCCAGCGTAGGTCTTGATGACATCGAGCAAGAGACCTGCCTCAGAGGGAATGCCAGGACCTGGCGAGAGGATAATCTTGCTGAACTCCTCTAACTGTGGTAGCTCGAACTGGTCGTTGCGATATACTGTTACTTCAGCGCCCAGTTCCTTGACCAGATGACTCAGATTATAGGTGAATGAGTCGTAGTTATCTATGATGACAATTTTCATAATGTTTCAGCTTTTTCGATGGCCTTACGTAAGGCACCCAGTTTATTGTTTACTTCCTGTAACTCATACTCTACATCGCTCTTGGCAACGATGCCACCGCCAGCCTGGAACCATAACTCACCATTGCGAGAGACGAAGGTGCGGATGGTGATGGCTTGGTTCAGTGAACCGTCGAGACCGATGATGCCGATGCAACCACCATAGGCACCACGATTGTGTGGCTCATACTTACTGATGAGCTGCATGGCGCGAACCTTTGGAGCACCGCTCAGCGTACCAGCAGGGAAGGTGTCGATGAATGCCTTGATAGGATCAGCACCATTATCGAGCTCGCCACTGACGCGAGATACCAAGTGAATCACATGACTATAGTATTGCAGGTCTTTGTAGAAGTCGACCTTCACACCATGACAGTTTCTCGATAGGTCATTACGAGCGAGGTCAACCAGCATGACATGCTCAGCATTCTCCTTGGGATCGTTGCGCAGATACTCGGCACCCTTGCGGTCTGCTTCTGCGTCACCTGTACGCTTTGTAGTGCCAGCGATGGGATCGATATAGGCCTTACGACCTTCGATGCGACAGTGGGTCTCAGGCGATGAGCCAAAGATACGGAAACCACCAAAGTCGAAATAGAAGAGATAGGGTGAGGGGTTGATGCTGCGTAGGGCACGGTAGAGCTTGAAGTCGTCACCCTCATACTGCTGGATGAAGCGACGGCTCAGCACAATCTGGAAGACATCGCCACGCAGGCAGTGCTGGATGCCACGGCGGATATTGGCTCTGTGTTCATCGTCGGTCAGCGTAGAGCGTACATCACCAACAGGATGGAAGTCGTAAGCCTTTACGTTTGCCTTGTTCATAGCCTTCAGTATAATGTCGATGTCAGAGGCATCGCCCAATGTTACCACCTTCAGCGTGTTGTTATGATGGTCAAAGACAATCACTACCTTATATAATATGTAGAGCACATCGGGAGCATCATTCTTGGCTTGCGTCTCATCCTTGACGTCGATGTTCTCGAAGTAGCGCACAGCATTGAATGAGGTGTATCCGAAGAGTCCGCAGATATTGGCATCGTTGCCCGTAACCTCAATGCGGTCGATAAGGGTATGGATGGCTTCAGCAGATTGGAACTCTGAAGACAAGGGACGCTGGAGAGTCGTTCCGTCAGGATAGCTGATTATAGCGATACCATGGCCGATGGCTACGCTGGCGATGGGGTTGATGCCGATGAATGAGTGTGAGTTGTTGGCATCATGATAGTCAGAACTCTCCATCAGCGCACTCTGAGGATAGAGGTCGCGCAGTCGCATATATACTCCTACTGGCGTGTAAAGGTCAGCGAGAATGGTCTTGCTGCTTGTAGTATATTTAAAAGTTTCCATATTCTCCTGCTAAGTCTTTGTTATTCAGATAGGTTTCTACGTCTTTGTCGCCACGACCACTGACGGTCAGCACCACTACATCATCCTTCTTAAATGATATTTTCTCCAGTGCTGCAATGGCATGGGCGCTCTCCAAAGCGGGGATGATACCCTCTAAGCGAGTCAACTCGTAAGCACCACGGATGGCTTCATCATCGTTGATGCTGTATACTGTGGCACGATGCTGACTGGCCAGATTAGCGTGCATAGGACCGATGCCAGGGTAGTCAAGACCAGCGGAGATACTCTCTGCCTCTACAATCTGACCATCGGGAGTCTGCATAACCAGAGTCTTGGCACCGTGCAGAATACCTAAGCGTCCGGCATGGATAGTTGCTGCGGTATGTCCTGTGTCGGCACCTTTACCACCGGCTTCTGCCAAGACAATCTTTACGCGCTCATCATCGATATAGTGGTAGATGGTACCGGCGGCATTAGAGCCACCACCGACACATGCCATCAGAATGTCGGGATAGTCGCGACCAATCTTCTCCTGAAGTTGTTCTTTGATTTCCTTAGAGATGATGCTCTGCAGACGGGCCACCATATCAGGGTAGGGGTGAGGTCCTACGGTGCTACCTATTATATAAAAGGTATCGGAAGGGTGACAACACCAGTCGCGGATGGCCTCATTGGTAGCATCCTTCAATGTCCAGTTACCGGTTTTGACGGGGCGTACCTCAGCACCCAGCATCTTCATACGCTCTACGTTGACATGCTGACGCTCTACATCCAGTGCTCCCTGATAAACCACGCAGGGCATATCCATCAGTGCGCAGACGGTAGCAGTTGCCACACCATGTTGACCGGCTCCAGTCTCAGCGATGATACGTTTCTTACCCATCTTCTTGGCCAAGAGAATCTGCCCAATGGTATTGTTTATCTTGTGGGCTCCCGTATGGTTCAAGTCCTCACGTTTCAGATACAGCTGACAGCCATACTTCTCGCTCATGCGGCGGGCATAGTACAGAGGTGATGGTCTACCGACATAATCGCGCAAGAGTTGCATATATTCCTGTTGGAATTCTGCCGACTCAATGATGGGAAGGTACTCCTGCTGTAGTTTCTTTACCGTAGCATAGAGAATCTCAGGTACATAAGCACCACCGAATGCTCCGTAAAATCCTTTGTCATCTACTAAGTAACTCATATATTCTTGTTTTTTGTTGGTTTACTAAACAGGAAAGAGGCTCGTCGCGTTAACGACGAGCCTCTTTATATTTCCATGAACTATACCAAACGGCTACGTACCTCGCGACTAGTTAAATCTCGAGATGCGCCACCAATATGTATTGTTCATTGACTGTTTCATTGTCTGTTTATTTCTTTTTCGGTGGCAAAAGTACACATATTCTTTTTAATATGCAAATAATTTCGTTGAAAATTTTGTAAAATGCAAGAAAAAGTTTGCTTTTACCGACAAAATGATAGTAATATTATAGGATGATAATCTTTATAGCTTTCTTGATGCCAGCTTGATTCATATAGCCTTCAATAGGCTTGTTGCCATATACCTCTACTTTCATATTGATAAGTTGGTCGCCATATTCGGCAAGTGCCTGACGAGCATTCTTATCTATTCCTACGGGAAAAAGTAGTTTCTTGTCAGTAGTTCCAGGCTTGTCAGCAAGAACAATGGCATTGAAGTTGTCAAGAATACCATCAAACTTAGGATTATTTAAACTGTTTTTTGTTGTGGCAACAATATAACCCCTTACCCAAATGTATTGCTCGGAAACCGCTTCAATAGCTTGTGCTACAGTTAACACATCTCTATCATCTTCGTCATCAATATCAGGATTGTCAGGGCCATCGGGATTGTCGTCGGGGACTACTATAGGATTGGGAATCTCATCAGGATCGCCTATCCACATATTGGTAACTTCTTTGATACCTGGGGCACTCATGTATTGTTTACGGATGCCACGGATATAAACGAAGTTGTTCCAGCGATTGGCATTCTCTTGTAGGTTGAAACTGGCACTGATACCCTTGGCGGCATCAGATAGCGAGATTGGCATGAGATCATCAAACAGCTGTTCATCGCTACCGTCTGATGGCTCATCAGCCAAGAGTATGGCTGTCTTTCCTGCAAAAGGACTACGGAAGTCGGCATTTTTTATACTGCTTTCTGCTGCAGCGACGATGTATCCCTTTACTGTTATCCAGTAGCCAGGCTCGATGTCTATGGCTTCAGCAACAGTCAGTGCACTTCGTTTGATGTCGTCAGTCAATTCATCATTTGAGCTGGCGGGCTGCTGGTCTGTGGCCAACTCTTTTTCGCAACCCCAAAGGATGAAAAGCAGAAAAATCGAAAAAAAAAGCCGAAAAATTTGCATTTTATCTGATAATTGCCTATATTTGCCCCCGATAAGCCTTACGTAGGCATTTGCCACGACACTTATCATCTATTTATAGTGAGGTTGGTAGCGTCCTGCACCAACCTCTTTTTTCTATAAACAGATAGCGTTCTTATACCTCCCAACCAATGGCGGAAGCGCCCAATACAGCGGCTGATGCACCATCAAGTCCACTAACGAGGAATTGGGCCTTATCTTTATAAATGCTCATCACATGTTCGTTGTAGGCACGACGAATAGGTTCCATAATCAGGTCGCCAGCTTTGGTCATGCCACCAAAGAAGATGAATGCCTCCGGAGAACAGAATGTTGCAAAGTCAGCACATGCCTCTCCCAACATCTTACCGGTGAATTCGTAAATCTCCTTAGCGAGTTCGTCACCCTTGCCAGCGGCAATGGAGACATCCAGTGAGGTAATATCCTCTGGGTTCATGTCGCGCAATAGTGATGGGCGACTGGTCTTATCGAGTATCTCGCGAGCAGTGCGTGCCACACCTGTTGCTGAGCAGTAGGTCTCTAAGCAGCCCTTGCGGCCACAGCCACACAGGCGTCCTTCTTCACCGCGTACCATTGTAACATGGCCTAACTCACCGGCAAAGCCGTCGCTGCCGTATACTAACTGACCATTGACAACGATACCTGAGCCAACGCCTGTTCCTAAAGTGATAACGATGAAGTTCTTCATACCGCGAGCCACACCATAAACCATCTCACCGATGGCTGCAGCGTTGGCATCGTTGGTAACAGCTACGGGGATGCCGTTCAGTTTCTCACTGAACATCTGGCCTAAGGGGACTACGCAGTCGTGAGCCCATTTGATGTTAGGGGCAATTTCAATAGTACCGTTGTAGAAGTTACCGTTTGGCGCACCAATACCCATTGATCTGATTTTATCGATTCCTCCAACTTGCTCGATGATAGGTTGTAAGGCATTGATGGATGCTTCTATGAATGCTTCGGCAGTGTCATACTGCTGAGTTTTAATGGCTGTTGTGGCTTTAATGTCGCCACGCTGGTCGACAATGCCAAATACGGCATTTGTTCCCCCTAAGTCTAATCCAATGACATAGGGTTTTATTCCTTGTTGTTCGTTCATTGTAGTTGTGATGCTTTTTTGTGACCACAAAGGTACAAAATAATTTCGAATTAGCAAGCGGTTTCAGTTTTTTTTCGTACCTTTGCAAACGATTATGCCATTTCCATTACATATAAACATAGTAGACCTTGTGTTTAAGGGGATGCTGATAGGCATGGTGGCCTCAGCACCGATGGGACCAGTGGGTATCCTTTGTGTTCAACGTACGCTGAAAAAAGGACGCTGGTATGGTTTCGTGACAGGCATTGGCGCGGCTATTAGTGATATCATCTATGCTGGTATTACAGGCTTTGGTATGGCCTTCGTCATGGACTTTGTAAATAACGATCAGAATAAGTTCTATCTACAGATTATCGGTTCGGCACTGTTGCTGGGCTTCGGTATCTATACCTATCGCATTGATCCTACGAAGAATATGCGAAAGTCGGGTATGCAGCGAGGAACAATTTGGTATAATACGTGGACGGCATTTATTGTTACGTTCTCTAACCCGCTGATTATCTTCCTCTTCATGGCACTGTTTGCCCAGTTTGCTTTCGTTATTCCCGATCATCCGTTTGAGATGTTCATCGGTTTTGCCAGCATTGTAGCTGGTGCATTGCTGTGGT
This sequence comes from Prevotella sp., assembly GCA_024692385.1. Lineage (GTDB taxonomy): Bacteria > Bacteroidota > Bacteroidia > Bacteroidales > Bacteroidaceae > Prevotella. Next base: position 34,646 of record JAILMS010000063.1, read on the forward strand.
GGTATGGACTTTCGTGGCTAGTTGATAAAGTTCGCACTATTTTTAATGCCCAGGCCATACGTATCATCAATCGTATCATTGGTGCTGTGGTCATTATCTTCTCTGTCGTGTCGCTTTTTGGCACGGTAACGAATCTGTTCAGATTCTTCTAATCATTAACGTGATAACGTTATAACGAAATAACGACAAGATACAAATGTTTATAGCTAACGAGTTACGTAAGACGAATATTGCAGAATATTTGCTATATATGTGGCAGGTGGAGGATACCATCCGTGCCTTTGACTGTTCTATTTCTCGCATCCGTAAAGAGTATATCGAACGCTTCGACTATACTGAGGAGCAGAAAGAGGACGAAGCCGATTGGTTTGGTAACCTGATTCGAATGATGAATCAGGAAGGATGTCGCCAGCAGGGGCACCTGCAAATCAATAAGGTGACAATGCAGACGCTTACTGATTTGCATGCTCAGTTGCTTGCATCACCGAAGTTCCCTTTCTATAATGCTGCGTACTATAAAGTGCTGCCATTTATTGTTGAATTGCGCAATCATGGTGCCAATAAAGAGGAGAATGAGGTTGAAACCTGTTTCAATGCTCTCTATGGAACGATGTTGCTCCGTTTGCAGAAGAAAGAGGTTACGCCCAATACTCAAGCTGCTGTGAAGGAAATCACTACTTTTATCGGCATGCTCTCTGACTATTACAAGAAAGACAAGGAAGAAGGACTGAAATTCGAATAAATGAATATTTTGATTACAGGCTGTAATGGCCAATTAGGAAACGAGATGCAGCTGTTGGAGAATGAAAATCCACAGCATACCTATTATAATACGGATGTTGCTGAGCTTGATATCACTAATCAGACGGCTATCGAACAGTTTGTGGAAGATAACCAGATTGATGGTATTGTCAATTGTGCCGCTTACACTGCAGTCGATAAGGCTGAAGAGAATGAGGAG
>JAILMS010000021.1 GCA_024692385.1 Prevotella sp.
TCTTTCGTAAAAACGCCGTATTTTTGCAGCACAAAAAGAGCCGCGCTCATCACTGAGAACGGCTCTTCGCTTTTTTATGTTCAATCTTAAACTAATGAAAACAATGAATGTTTTTATAGTCCTAACTTCTTACGGATATCCTTGGGGATAGCGTTTTTGTTGATGAGGAAGTCCATGGTGTTGGCAGCGATGAAGGCCTTGGTCATATACCAGATGCCCTTGTAGTCGCCAGTCTCACCCCATGAGTTCTTGACCATGTAGTACTCCTTGCCGTTCTGGTCCTTGGCAACGCCGTAGATGAGCATGCCGTGGTCGTCGGTGAGCTCCCAGTTGTCGAAACGCTCCTGACGCAGCTCCTGAGTGGGAACAATCTCGGGAACGGTGCAGCCGAGTGAATCGATGATGTCGCGCTTCTTGGTGGTAGAGAGCTTGAGCCACTTAGCCATATCGCTACCACGCAGGCTCTGAGCGGCCTTGCCGTCGATGGCGTAAGCGAGGCCCTTGCGGGTGAAGCCATCCTCAGATACGTCGCCACCCCAAGCGATGGTGTAGCCCTTGTCGATGGCATTGTCGATAACCTTCATCATCTCGTCCATAGGCAGGTTGTATGACTGTGGGAAGCGCCAGTTGTCCTGTACCTCTACAGCGAAGGTGGTGTAGAAGGGATGGTGGGTGTAGCTGGTGATGCTGACATAGTCGTCAAGGTTGATGCCGAGGCTCTTCATGAAGCTCTTTGGAGTGTACTTCTTTCCCTCGTAGGTGAACTCCTCAGGGCACTTGCCGAGGTAGGCGTCGAGGATACCCTGCAGACCAACCTTCCACTGGCCAGAAATCTTCTTGGCGTCGCTCTTGGCTATAGCTGCTACATAGGGCTCCATCAGGTGGAAGAACTCGTTGAAGTTGTTGAGTGAGTCGCCATAGAGTGAGCCGGGGAAAGGCATGATGCCCTGTGGGATGATGCCGTGGGTCTTCATGGTAGCCAGCACGTCTTCAGCAGAACCGCCCTGTGAGAACTGGCAGTCGCCATGGAAGCGTACTACCTGGATGGCACGATCCATATAGGTCTTGTTGGCTACGAACGACTCGTCGAGGTCGTAGGTCTTGCCTGTAGCCTTCAGAATCTCAGCCTCAAAGAAAGAGAGGGTAGAGTAGTCCCAGCACGTACCTGAACGGTTCTGGTCTTTGATGCTGGTAATGGGGTTCTCCTTAATGGTTGTAAATACGGGTTTGTTGCATTTCGCTGAGTCTTTCTTCTCCTCAGCCTGTGCGCCAAGGCTCAAGAGAGCCAGCAGCGCGAGAGTCATTAGTTTTCTCATGTTGTTATTTATAATCTAATTAATTTTTGGGGTTGTTTTAATGGGGTTAATGGGTGTTTTGAGCCATGAACTCTTCGAGTTCCTTGACGTGGTAGGGGATGCGCTTGTCGCCGAGGAAGCGGCAGCCATCCTTGGTAATGAGCACGTCGTCCTCGATGCGGATGCCACCAAAGTCCTTGTAGGTCTCCAGCTTGTCGAAGTTGAGGAACTCCTTGCAGTGGCCGCTGGCCTTCCACTCGTCGATGAGGGCAGGAATGAAGTAGATGCCCGGCTCGTCGGTAACAACGAAGCCCTCTTCCAGGCGGCGACCCATGCGCAGACAGTTGGTGCCAAACTGCTCGAGATTGGGGCGCGTCTCGTCGTCGAAGCCTACATAGATCTGGCCGAGGCCTTCCATATCGTGAACGTCCATACCCATCATGTGACCGAGGCCGTGAGGCAGGAACATGGCGTGAGCACCAGCGCGCAGAGCCTCGTCGGTATCGCCCTTCATGAGGCCGAGCTCCTTGAGGCGCTCCGTCATCATGCGACAAACGGCAAAGTGGACATCCATATATTTGACGCCAGGCTTGGCAACCTCCAGCACATAGTCGTGACAGGCCTCTACGATGGAGTAGATTTCCTGCTGGCGCTGGGTGAACTTACCCGTAACGGGCATGGTGCGCGTGTGGTCAGAACAGTAGTCATTGAGCTCGCAACCAGCATCGCAGAGTGCCAAACGACCAGCCTCCAACTTAGCGTCAGAGGGGTTGCCGTGCATAATCTCACCATGCTGCGAGAAGATAGTGGCAAAGCTGGTGCCATGAGCCAGTGAGCGGGCAATACCATCCACCTGTCCGCCAATGAAACGCTCCGTAACGCCTGGCTTTATCAGCAGCTGGGCGGTGGTGTGCATGGCGTAGCCTACATTACAAGCACGGTCGATAGCCTCAATTTCCTGAGGCTCCTTGGTGGCGCGCATCTTGACAACGGCCTGGATGAGCTTGAGTGAGGCGGCCTCCTTCTGCTTGCTGGGATGGATGCCCAGCAGGTCCATGATTTGTATCTTGGTATCAAAGCGGTAAGGAGGCAGGAAGTGAACGCTCGATGGCTGATGGCTGATGTAAGATGTGAGAGCCGACATCGGGGCGGTCTTTGTAATACCTACCTCAGCAGCCAAGTCGCTGACGCTGGGAGTGAAACCCATCCATACGATGTCTTCTACATCGATGTCGTCGCCAAAGAGCCATTCCTCGTCCTTGTCGATATCGATAACGCCTACCAAACCATCGCGATGCTGGCCGAAGTAGTACAGGAACGAAGAGTCCTGACGCATAGGCGCATAGCTGTTGGCAGGATAGTTGCAGGGGGCCTCGTTGTTGCCAAAGAGTACGATGATGCCCTCTCCAACCAGCTTTTTCAGTTCGGCACGTCGCCGAATATAGGTGTTCTTATCAAACATAAAAACCGATAAATATTAATTTTGCATGCAAAGGTACAAAAAAAATTGGGCGAAATATGCGGATTCTTCGTATTTTTAACTAATTTTGTAGGCGAAATGTAGAAAATAATCTATAAAACTATGAATATCGCGATTTATACACTGACATCAGAGCTCCACGACGAACAGGCCGTAAGTGCCGTAACACAGGAATTTCTGGGTACGCTGGGCGTAGACTATGAGATGAAGGGCAATGATTATAGCGATTACGGTAGTCATGCGCTCGATCTTATTTATGTGCGCACGGGCGGTACGGAGGGTATCTTCAAGCGCCTGCTGCCACAGCTGCAAAAGCAGTCAAACCGCCCGTTCTATCTGCTGACGTCAGGCAAGAGTAATTCGCTGGCAGCCTCATTGGAGATACTATCGTATCTGCGCCAACAGCATATTGGCGGTGAGGTTATTCATGGTAGTGAGGCGTATGTGTATCATCGTGTGGAGCTGCTGGCCAAGGTGGGCGAGATACGTCGCAGTCTGCAGGGACGACGTCTGGGGGTGATTGGCGAACCCTCCGACTGGCTCATCTCCAGCAAGGCTGACTATCAGACGGTGGCTCAGCGACTGGGCATTGAAATCGTGGATATCCCCATGCAGGAACTGCTCGATGTCATCAGCGAGACGCCGCTGTATGATACGGAGGAGACCAGCAAGGTGGCAGCTATCCGTGAGGCACTGCCAGGTGCCCAGCAGATATATGAAGCCCTGAAGGTGCTCGTGGATCGCCATCACCTGAACGGATTCACGCTGCGCTGCTTCGATTTGCTGACAGCCGTAAAGAATACGGGCTGCCTGGCATTGGCAAAGCTGAATAGCGAGGGCGTAGTGGCAGGATGTGAGGGCGACGTGCCCACACTGCTGACGATGACACTGTCTCAGGCACTGACAGGTCTGTCGGGATTCCAAGCCAATCCGTCGCGCATCGATTCGGAGACGGGACAGTTGCTCTTTGCCCATTGCACTATTCCGCTGAACATGGTGGAGCGCTACGAGTTTGATACCCATTTCGAGTCGGGCATCGGTGTAGGCATCCGTGGCTATATGAAGCAAGGAACGATAACACTGTTTAAATTTGCAGGCGACCTCTCGCGATGCTTTATTGCCGAAGGACGACTGGTGCGCAATCAATCGCAACCCGATCTTTGTCGTACACAGCAGGTCATCATGCTTGATGATAAGCAACAAGCTAAATACTTTTTGACGGAGCCTATCGGCAACCATCATGTCATCATTCCAGGACACTGGGGTGAGGAGTTAAATGCACTTTTTGACGAGGTGACCACTATATATAATAAGGTGTAGCCTGTTCTGACGGGTGGCAATCGTACTAAAACGATGTTTTTTTGAAAAAAACGCCTAAAAAGTTTTGGCAGTTCGGAAAATTGTTGTACCTTTGCATCCGCAATCGAGAGAGATGCCTTCCAAACAAGGAAGAAAAGGCGGAAATAGCTCAGTTGGTAGAGCACAACCTTGCCAAGGTTGGGGTCGCGGGTCCGAGTCCCGTTTTCCGCTCAACTTGTTGAACAAAAAAGAGCATTACGAGAAGGCTTGTAATGAATAATGCCCAGGTGGCGGAATTGGTAGACGCGCACGTTTCAGGTGCGTGTGCCGCGAGGCGTGCAGGTTCGAGTCCTGTTCTGGGCACTCTTTTTTCTTCACACGTTTGCAATAAACATGATGGAGAGGTGGCGGAATTGGTAGACGCGCTACTTTGAGGGGGTAGTGTCAATTGCGACGTGGGAGTTCGAGTCTCCTCCTCTTCACCATCAGTTTTCTGTTTTTGCAGAAAAAGCTCATTTGTAGAGCACAACCTTGCCCAAGATTAATAAGGTGGCAACCTTGGCAAGGATATACAATGCGGAAATAGCTCAGTTGGTAGAGCACAACCTTGCCAAGGTTGGGGTCGCGGGTCCGAGTCCCGTTTTCCGCTCTTCTTTGATTTTTTATTTTGAAAAACAACAAATTCAATGAATTTATACATTCGTTATTTTGACAGTGAGGTGCTGGTAAAAAGTGCTGATGAAGCTATCGACTTTTTATCCGCCATCGATGATATTTCTATGAACCCTGTTTTGGAGAAAGACGTGCGCGACTATGTTGCCAGCGATGTCTATTATCCCAAACGCTATAAGATTCGCCCTCGCGTATACTTTATTATTATCAAGACCGAGGCCCAGACCATGCAAGACTTTAAGGAGAAGAAGGCTGTGCGCCCTGTAGAAGGACAAGCTGCCAAGAATACTCCCGTGCTGATGTCGCTCAATGAGTCGCGCTTTGGCTGGTATGAGGGTGCTATCCTCTTCAAGCGCGTGCAGCAGGTGCCTGGAACGGGTAAGTTCCAGTATCGCGACACTTCCTTTGTGGCTCGAGTGAAAGCTGCTTCAGGTATGGACTGCTACAACCGCATCGTGGCACATCTCTCTGAGCGCGTAGACCGTCGCAGCCAGTTCCCCTCAGCAAAGGGTAAGAATTTCAAGTTCCAGTATCTGGGAAAGTGTAAGTAACTCTAAACGCTCAACTCTAAACGCTGAACTATATGAACAAGGTAATGCTTATTGGTAATGTCGGTGTAGACCCTGAAATACGCTATGTAGATCAAGGCGTAGCCGTTGCCCGTGTGCGCTTGGCTACTACAGAACGTGGCTATACGCTGCCCAATGGTACTCAGGTGCCCGACCGTACTGACTGGCATACTGTATTGCTCTGGAGAAAACTTGCTGAGATAGTAGAGAAGTACGTCCATAAAGGTGACAAGCTGTATGTCGAGGGACGTATCCGCTATACCACATGGGACGACAAGCAAGGACAGCGCCATAATGCCACTGAGATATGGGCAGACAATATGGAACTGCTGACACCGAAGCAGACGTCTCCATCACAAGAACCTGCTGGTTCTGCCAATGTGTAATTCATGGATTATTTTCTAGAAATATTAAATGAAGTGACCCTGTTGACTCCTTCAACAGGCGCTATCATTGCCGGCGTGCTGGCGTGTGCATTATTGTTTGTCTCTGGCTTCGCGTCAGGTTCTGAGATTGCTTTCTTCTCGTTGTCACCAGCTGACCTTAATGAGCTTGACGAAGAGAAGAGCGAGGAAGACAAACGTATCAAACAGTTGCGTGAAGAATCAGAACGTACGCTGGCAACGATATTGATTGCCAACAATCTGGTAAACGTAACCATCATCATGCTCTTTGGCTATTTTTTCGACCATGTTGTCAACTTTGGCAACGCCTGGTGGCTGGAGTTCCTCTGCATGACCGTGCTCTTGACCTTTCTGCTGTTGCTGTTTGGCGAGATTATGCCTAAGGTATTTGCTGGCCAACAGCCGCTACGCTTCTGTCGTGGTGCTGTGAATGGTATTCTGTTCTGCCGTAAGGTGTTCTATCCCTTTGCCAGCATCGTGATGAGCTCTGGCCGTCTGGCTGACAAGGTGGTGCAGAAGGAGAGTCATGCGCTGAGTGTGGATGATTTGGAGCAGGCGTTGGAACTGACTGACAAGGAGGATATCAAGGATGAGCAGCGCATCTTGGAGGGTATCGTACGCTTTGGCGACGAGACGGCCAAGGAGATTATGACCTCGCGTCAGGATGTGGTAGATTTGGACTTCAAGTCTACCTATCAGGAGGTGATGCAGTGTATTGTAGAGAATAACTACTCGCGCATTCCTGTCTACCAAGATAATAGTGATAATATTCGTGGCATCCTCTATATCAAGGACTTGCTGCCACACCTCACCAAGGGGCCTGCCTTCCGTTGGCAGTCGCTGATTCGTCCACCTTATTTTGTACCCGAGACGAAGAAGATTGACGACCTGCTGCGTGAGTTCCAGGAGAATAAGGTACACATCGCCATCGTTGTCGACGAATTTGGCGGTACCAGCGGTATCGTTACGCTGGAGGATGTCTTGGAAGAGATCGTTGGTGAGATTAACGACGAATACGACGAGGATGAGAAGAATTATCAGCGCATCAACTCAAACACCTATCTCTTTGAGGGTAAGACGCTGCTGGCAGACTTCTACAAGATTCTGGAACTGGACGACGAAACCTTCTCAGAAGTGGAGGGAGACGCAGATACTATTGCTGGTCTGCTGTTGGAAATCAAGGGTGACTTCCCCAAGCTCCACGAGAAGATTGAGTACCTGAACTATACCTTTGAGATTCTGGAAATGGAAGAACGCCGCATCTCAAAAGTCAAGGTCGTGATTAAGCGAAAGCAATGATAATGCATTATTATTGCTGAGCGTGAACGAGCTCAAAGCAACGCTTTAAGGTCGTGATTAAGCGAAAGCAATAGTTACCATCCCACATCTGACCAGCCTACAGCGTAGTACCAGCCCATCTTCTTGATGTCTTCATTGAAGGTGGTCACGTTGTTGTATTTCTCTAATGGGAAGAACATGCTAATGCCGCCATAGGCCTCTTCTGTCACCGTGAAGTCATAGAATGTCTTCTCGCCAGATTTCTCCAAATAGTTAGCATGCCAGAAGGTACTCATGCGCTTATAGACCACCGCTTGGTCGAAGGCCTCTTTCCATATGTTGTAGGCTTCGCTATCGTTCTCTGTTGCCCAACGGATGATGTCGTTCATATCGTAGAGCGCTTTATAGCGGTCGTTGTAGGTGATGCTCCATGAGTCGCCATTTACCAGACAGAAATAATAGATGTGTCCTCGTCCGAAATCATAGTGTGGCAGATTGTCTGTTATAGCAGGCAAGATGTGTGCAGTGGCAGCAGCTAAATCCGCAAGTTTATCTGTGCGAACTGCTGAGATAGGCAGATGACCGCCTTTGGTATCTGTCTGCGCGTAGTAGTTGTCGCATATCGCCTCATACATCTGTTTGTCGTCGTGAATGAAGAGGGCAGGAACTATTGTCTTGTAAGGTGCTCCCATGCCAGGAATCTCGGCAGGCGAGGCTATCAGGTATTCTGCTACATCCTTCAGTTCGTAGGCCGTTTCGATATTCTGCATATTACAGCAGTCGCTGAAGATGTATTTCCATTTGATGTTATTGGCGTTGCGTAAGTTGGTGAGTGCTATGCGCATTGAGGGGATGTTCATCCACATGCCATTGTCAACACCATACGCTCTGCGAGCACCATAGCTGCTGTTGCTTATCGAGTCGCTCTCGAAAAGACAGCCGCTGGCGTGTCCCCATAATACGAGTCCGTAATCCTCTGTGGCGGGGCAGAGTTGTACACAACGGCTCAGTACCTCCGTAAAGTTGTCGGTATCAGAACTATAGAAATCGGATGGGTATTCATATAGCTTCTCCATCTCGCCACTCTCCGTAATCTTGGCGATGAAGGGTTTCTCGTTAGTAGCTGCTCTATCTACGAATACCACTAGACTCTCTCCATTGCCAACCTGCATGCGTCCTGTCTTTATCTCGTTCAGGTCGTTTTGCATGAAGTTACTCAGATTATTATCACCAGCCATATACACAATGACAGTACGACGTGCAGGCTCTGGGGGAGCAGGAGCGCTATCGTCGTCATCTTTACTGCATGATGTCACTATTAAAAAGAGGCCAAATAGTAATAATAATTGTTTCATAATATCATTTTTATGCTGCAAAGATACAAATAATTGGCAAAAAAATGCTATCTTTGCAGGAAATTTGAAAAATATGACGCTTTTCGCACGCTATATACTTTTTTTATTGCTCTTATGTCCTCTCTCTCTGAGAGCGCAGGACTATTATGTGCAGTGTGAGGATACCTGCTCACATATTCACGGCATCGACCTCAGTCACTATCAGGGCAATGTCTTCTGGGAAACCATTGGCGACAATACCCACATGGCTTATGTCTACTTGAAGGCTACAGAGGGTGGCGACCGCATTGATGCTACCTTTGAACGTAACATTTGGATGGCTCATCAGCAGGGGCTGAAGGTGGGCAGCTACCATTTCTATCGTCCTAAGTCCGACCAGCTGAGACAGTTGCGTAATTTCCAGTCGCAGTGTATCCCTGAGGAGCAGGACCTGATTCCCATGATTGATGTGGAGAGCACGGGTGGCTTGTCTACCGATGTCTTCTGCGACTCGCTATTCTACTTCCTCGACCTTGTGGAGGAGGCTTATCAGCAGAAACCACTAATCTATACGGGCCGTAACTTCTACAACAAACACCTGCAGGGCAAGATTGACGACTACAAGATTATGATTGCCATGTATACGGATGAGGAGCCCGTTGTTGCTGACGACCGTGAGATTACGATGTGGCAATATACAGGTAAGGGCAGCATAGCCGGTATTAGTGGTTATGTAGACAAGAGTCGTTTTATGGGGAACCATAATCTGCGCGAGATTAAGTTCCGCCACTAATCACTTGTTCTTGTTCTCCTCGTAAGACGCCAGCACTGCTTCACCTTTCTTTCCCAGACACTTACAGTAGTCTCTGATTTCTCCGTCAGTCTGATCGTCGGAGAATCCCATGCGGCGCGCAATACTTCTCAGCGCTTCTATCTCCTGTGGGTAGCACACCTTGTCGGTAGCCATCACCTCAATGAGTCGACGCAGATATTTGCTTTTCTCTACCAGGCTGGTAGGGTAGTTGTCTTTGATTTTCTCTGGGTCCATCTTAAACAGCTGCTGCAGTTTATCGATGTCGATGCCTTCTTCTCTACAGATGTCCAGAATGATAGAGTTCTCGTCCATCGAGTAGTTGCTGTCTGATGCACTGATGATTATCAGGTCGCGTAGGCGTGTGAGATCAGGGTCGTTGCTGAGGTCACGTTTAAATAAATCGAATAATCCCATATATGTATAGTTTTAGCGTTAATAGTTTTATGTTTAATGCTTCTGAGCGAAGCGAATTTAATGTATAATGTTTAACGTTACTCTTCGATGTGCGACATTGAGTGCGCAAAGTTCTTCATGAAATTGGTAAAGGCTTCTGCGGGATAGTAGTGCATATAGCGGGCCGACTGCTTGACGTGCCACATCATGGCGCGTGAGTCGCTGGTACGCACAAAGATACTGCTACCCTGTGTGAAATACCAGTCGGCAGCATTCTTCTCCGTCAGTTGGAAGATGTCGTCAACAGCTCGCTGTGTGCTCTTGCTGACTGTGGCATCGGTGAAGCGTATCTCTCTTGCGTTAAAGGCGAACAACTCCATCAGCAGTGATCCCTCCAACTGTACCATCCTTCCCATTTCCAGTCGTTGTATCCACGTCTTCAGCACCTCGTATTCAATGGGGTCCTTGGTAGTACGCAGATAGATGCCCAGCATGATGAGCTGGCGGAGGCTGATGCCCTGTGTTATGATATTACGGGCGATATGGATGAGGCGTAGCAACAGGTTGAAGGTGGGGTCTTCCGTACCAGCCTCTTCAGCCAGCTTCTGTAGCTTGCTGTTCAGCATGGGATTGGTCAGCTCTTCAGGTCCTTGCTCCTCTCTCGTTGAGGTGACGTCATCTTCAAAATGCTGGCGTAATGAGGGTGTCAGCTGCAAGAAGAAGTCGTCTTGACAACGACGGATACCATTCTTAATCCAAGGCGTTACACCATGAATCTGGGATATCTCGTAAAGCCTGTTCCATTTCCAGTGGGACATGGGCTCTATGGGCTCTGTCTTGCCAAAGGCTCCACAGCGGAGCAGTCGTAGAAAGTTGCGCTGAATGATGTCCATCTGTCAATTATCTGTTTAGCTATAGCGTTTCGGATACCTTAATAATATAGAGAGTAGGGCAGCAATGCCGATGGCAATGGGATAGTAGAGGTAGGGCAGGATGCTGATAGGATTCAGTTCTGCCAGTCCTGCTGCCATTAGCATCTGTGCACCATAGGGGATAAGTCCTTGCACCGTACAGGAGAATGTGTCGAGTATGGAGGCGCACTTGCGGTTGTCGACACCGAAGCGGTCGGCTATCTGTTTGGCAATACCTCCCACAGTGATGATGGCGACAGTGTTGTTGGCAGTACAGAGGTCTACAAACGATACCAATCCGGCTACTGTCATCTCCGCTCCACGTTTGGTGGATACATGATTCGTCAGTCGCTGGATGATGAAGTCTATGCCACCATTATGCTTAATCATCTCTAATAGTCCAGCAGCCATCATCGTAATGATAATCAGTTCGCCCATGCCGACAATACCGTCGCCCATAGCCCCCATCCATCCATAGATGTCAAACGAACCATCCATGATGCCGATGATGCCTGTCAGGATGATGCCTATCGACAATACGGCCATCACATTCATGCCCATAATGGCTGTTATCAGTACCACCAGATATGGTATTACCTTTAGATAGGCAACCTCAGGGATGTCTTGCGGTGAGTGGATGTCGGCTCCCATGAATAGGTATACCACGAGGATGACCAGTGCCGCTGGTATCACGATGAATGAGTTGACGCGGAACTTGTCGCTGAGCTTACAGCCCTGCGTCGAGGTTGCCACGATAGTAGTATCAGAAATGAACGACAGGTTGTCGCCAAAGAACGAACCACCCACTACGACGGCAGTCATCAGTGGTATGCTGGTATCCGTCTGTTGAGCCACACCGGCAGCGATGGGCGTCAGTGCAACAATGGTACCTACGCTGGTACCCACACTGAGGGAGATAAAGCAGGCGGCAAGGAATAGTCCTGCCAGCAGCATATTGCCAGGCAAGAGTGTCAGCGCCAGATTGACCGTAGCGTCAATGGCTCCCATCACCTTGGCAGTATGGGCAAAGGCACCAGCCAGAATGAATATCCATATCATCAGCATCATCTGTCCCTTGGTCGCACCACGGCTGTAGATGTCGATGCGCTCGTGAAGTGTCGCACCATCACTGATAAGGACTGCATACATAGATGCTGCCATGAATGCTACGGTGATGGGCACTTTGTAGAAATCACGAGCGATGATACTCGTGACCAGATACAAAATGACGAACACCGCTATGGGCGATAATGCTATCAGGCCTTTCTTCATTTATAATGTTACTCCGTTCTTAAAGATTGATATCTCACGGTAGCCGTTCTCTTCGTTGCGGGCTTGCTCACCACTGGCTACTGCCAGCACCTTATCGATGAACTCTGGCAGCAGTTCCTGCATGGTACGTCCCTCTACCAGTTGTCCTGCCGAGAAGTCCACCCAGTGGGGCTTGTTCTTGGCAAGGGTAGGATTGGTGGCTATCTTCATGGTAGGCACGAAGGTGCCGAAGGGCGTGCCGCGCCCTGT
>JAILMS010000058.1 GCA_024692385.1 Prevotella sp.
GGCGGAAGAGTACAAGAAGGCTGCCGAGGCAGCAGGTCACGACGTCACGCTGGTCAATGTAGCGAAGAAGAAGATAGCAGGCTGTCTGGCCTGTGAGTACTGCCATAACAAGGGCAATGGCGCCTGCATCCAGAAAGACGACATGCAGGAGCTCTATCCCCTGATGAATGATGCTGAGGCTCTCATCCTCGCTGGCCCTATCTACTACTTCACCCTCTCTGCCCAGATTCAGGCGCCCATCCAGCGCATGTACTGCGTCAACGCTCCCGCCAAGGTCAAGAAGATGGCGCTCCTCGTCTCTTCCCACTCCCCCGGAGTCTATGACGGAGCCACCGCTGAGTTCCGCGACATCTGCAACTACTGGAAGGTAGAGAATATGGGTATCGTCACTGCCAAGCTCGACGAGCAGAAGACCGATGCCACCAAGCAGAAAATCCAAGACCTCGTAGCCCGCCTGTAAATGGGCTACGAAGAGGCTATTAAAGAGGAAACAAAGAGAGCCCATAGGACAATTCCGTGAGCTCTCTTTTTTATTTATTTCAGATTTTGCGGTTACTTCGCTTTTTTATAACTGTCATCCGTCATCTGTAAGATGTAGCCTCGTCCCTTCCATTGGCTAAGTATGTTTTTAACCTTCTTCTCGTCGGGTTTCTTGCCACTTTCGGTATATACACGTACTACCTCGTCAAAGTCGAACTGTCCATTATCGTCAACGACCACCTTATCCAGCAGGCTCTGTGGACCTGGTTTCGATTCCTTCACACTCGCAGTAGCCTCTGCGATATCATCCGCAAAGAGCTTATATTTCAGATAGAGGTCAGTCTGCATTGACCAACGACAGTAGTATTCTATCTCAGGCTCCCAGACCATGCCATTGGCAGCATAGATTAGGCAAGCACGACGGAAGGCTGCCACCAGCGCACGGTGTGATAGCGTATCGAGGATTCTGTCCTGGCTCTTCGAGTTGAACTCATCAATCTCTGCCTTTAGCTTGCTGGCCATCTTCTGAGCCTGCTTGCAGGTAATAGTACCTGTAGCTTTCTTCAGGTTCTCGATATAAGGATGCAGTGCATCGTCATAGGCTTTGTCGTAGTTGCCGAAGACGGGTATCGGAGCACCAATCTCAACCGTCGGAATGCCACCCAACGTGATACGCGAAATAGGTCCTTCTCCATGAATGTAGCGGAAGTACTTCTTCAGTTTGGGCTCTGTGGTGTCTGCCAGCCAGTTTAGTCTAAGACAACCATCGGCATTTACACTCTGTGCACCTACTCTATCCTGACCAAAGTCATTGTCCTCATCATCTATCAGCTTCATGATGCTAAACGAGTTACTCTTACCTCGCTGCCCTTCTACCTTGTCCCAATCCTCCAGCTCATTGAGCTTTAGGAAGAGAAAAGCGCCCTGCGCATCCTCCATAGCCTGACCAAGACGTGGACGAGTAATATCGGGATAGAGCCAGCGAATATCCAAGTCAGAGGGGCGCTGGGGCTTCTCATCGTCTGAGCGGGTACGGTTGTACTTCTCGTTAAACTCCTTCAGGCGCTGACGGTTACGCTTATCGTCAGCCTTTATATCAGCCAGAATACGTTTTACGGGCAGAGTGATACACTCCTTACCGCCACCCTCCTGAGCTACCAGCAGACAATTCATACGCAGCTCGCGAACGCGATTATCCGTATAGACAAATTGCAACGCTCTCGGATAGATAGAGAACGGTACGGGAGCCACCTGCGCCACTGTACCTTTCAATAGCTCTGGTGTCTGCGAGATGGTGATCTCTATCAGCTTAGGCAGCTCTGTAGGCAGAGGCGGCATCTGCTCACTGCTGAACACCTCTTCCCATGATTGTGGCTTATACTTCTTCACGTCTTTTTTCACTGTAGCCTTCTTGGCTTTTTTAGTTTCTTTTTTCATATGAATATAAATCTTTTAATGTTTAATGTTCCTCAGTTCCACCCCAGCCTGTCGAGCCATATGATAGAACGTAGCTATGCTGGTACGCCCATCCGACTTCCGCAGACACTCTTGCCACTTACGCTCACAATCCCTCATACGATATTTCGTACTATGGGCACAGAGCATGTGGTAGAGGTCGCGCCCCTCGCTGCCCAGTCCATTGGCCAAAGCAAATCCCAGGCGCACATAGTCACGATAGTCTTCAGCAATATTAGCCCCCATACGTATCAACTCCCTGACGACGGCCGTGGCCTTTGCCAGCTCTTCCTCATGGGAAAGAGGCTGGCAGACCGTAGGCTGTGACGTAGACAAATGAGGTGTTTCTTTAGTTTCCTTCTGGCTTAGCCAAGCCATTGGGTCGAAAGTATTGTCTTCCATTTCAACTGTCATTTGTCAAACTGTCAACAAAGGATTCACATACACCTCGGGGTCGTAGCAGAGGAAGCAAGCCCTCGACTCATTGCGCACTGATGGGTCAACCTGTTTCTCGCTGAGACCATAAGTTACCATCAGGTAGTTTCTCACTGCGTCAAACCACTGGCGATGGCTACACTTCTGGAGGTCTATCCTGACAAACCATTTCAGTCCGTCGCCGCTGGGAGAGCGGAATATCATCAGGGTCTGAAACAAGCGGTCGTCTATCAACTTACGCTTCAGGCCATCCACATCGCCAACGTGGTCTAAGTCCATGCAGAGCACTCCAGAATGCTTCAATAGCGACTGGTCGTTACAATACGAGAATATGCCTGCTGGCGTGATGTACGGAAAGTGGCTGCCCTTAAATGCCCGTGCTTTCGCCTCGTCTGTAATCTTTCGCAGAGCCTGTGTCTGTGGCTCCAAGCAACTACTCTTAATCACCTCTGCCACCCACAGCAGCGTTACCGTTCTCAGAGGCACCTTGTTGGTAATCGGCGCATTAAAGACCGACATTTCAAATAAATCTGTCATAGCTATTTAGAATTTTATGTTACTAATCAGTTCTACTGCCTCGCGTAGCATCGTCTCCTTCACTTCCAACCCCTCGCGCTTGTATAGCTTCAGCGTCAACTGGTAGGCCTCGTCTCTCGTTGCAGATAATCTGCCATGAGCCGCCTTGCGCAGAAGCGTTGACTTCGCACGCTGTCGAGGTTTACTGGGCACGAAGTCGAAAGTACCATTGCGCATTAGTTGCAACTGCCCACTGACCTTACTACTCTTCTCCAGAACGGGAGTAAACTCGTCGTCTGGAAGGAACTGAACATTTACTACGCTGTTGTTTTCGTCTGTGGTGACAACAGAAACACCGTTGATTGAGATTACTTGTCTCATGTCTTTATTGTTTTATAAAAATATAAATGTGAGACGCGTCTCGATGTTCCCTATCCTTTTCAGTGCACCAGACAAGTAAACACCACAGCCGGATTTTCCTGACTGCGATGCAAAGGTAAATAAAAAGAAAATACAAATATAAAAAAAAGGGTTGAGGGAAGTTTAACTTAAACTAACCTCAACTTATGTCAACCAATAAGGTAAGAATACCTATAACAAATTAAACTCTTTACGGATTTCTTCCATCATATGAGGGTGCATTGGCGCTTCCTCATTCAAAACGTTTGAGATAATAGTGTCAGAACAAGTAATAGTAGCAAATTCATTTTTGATTGACGTGCTGGTGGGCCTATCAATCAAATCAAGCCACATTGCTTTTGCGATTATCCTGAGCGCATTAGTATTAGTCTTATTACCTATGAGATTATGTAATAAGAGCATTATTTCTTCTGTTTGATTTGCATCTTTAATAAATTCTCTAAAGTTTTTTACTGATTTACTCTGGTTTTTATGTGAGCCTAAGTTTCGATTAGAAGCCAATCGTAATGGCGAATCTGGCATCACATTCTGAGGCGTTGTTGCTTCTTGTTGTGGAAAGAAAGACTTTGTACGTTCCTTCTTTACCTCATTGAGTGTAGCAATATAATCCTCATCGTCTTTCATTACGTAGAGTGCATACGACATACTTCGCCAGAATTCTTCGCCAGGCAATTCAGGGCTGCGAAGACGTTCTAGCAAATCCAGAGGACGCCATGCGAAACCATCAATAGGAATTCTCTTATCGGATAAATTATCCTTCACACAAGTACGTCTTCCAATTGTTATTAAGATGTTCAGTCACTCTTTCTAAATGGTCTGCCCACTTGTCGTCTTTGTCTGTCTCCTTGCGGTTGTAGACAAACTTCAGGTCTTTGTTAAAATCAAAATGATTATACAACACTGCAAAGCAACGTCCAATGGTACTGATACAATCTAATGGATTATTATCGAGACGACATCTAAAGTAGAGGGGATACAATGGCATAGCTGAAATACCGAAATCTTCCTCACGTATTTTC
This sequence comes from Prevotella sp., assembly GCA_024692385.1. GTDB lineage: Bacteria > Bacteroidota > Bacteroidia > Bacteroidales > Bacteroidaceae > Prevotella. The sequence continues at coordinate 4,326 of JAILMS010000058.1, forward strand.
ACCAAGACTTGATGGTGTCCATCTTCCTCTTCTAATTCAAGGTATATTATTTGGTTTAAATAACGATCAGAGAAGGTGTTTTGAACCGTTCGTGATATTTTAAGTCCAACACGGTCAAGGCTAAAAAACACATTTCTCATCTTAGCGACTGTTGATATATCCCATAGGTGTTTTAAAGGGTCTTGGGGTGTTAAAGAAGGAACTATGTCAATAAATGTTTCCAAGTCAACCCACGGGTTGTTAGCCCCGACAAGACCTAATACTTTCACATCTCGTATCTCAACTTTGTTCCATACTGCCCCTTCTGGTTGCATACGAATAAGAGATTTCCAATCATCTTCGGGCGTTCTATTCCTGTATTTGAATTCCTCTATTAGCCCTTCCTTATTGCCATAATTTACTACTGGATGACTATGGGTATCAATAAAGTAACTGCCGTCTTGTGCGGTTTTCTCTTCAGTAACAATAAGAGTAGCAACTTGAATGCCTACTAATCCTGCTGCCGCTATAATTTGGTAAGGCTGGTCTGATTTAAGTAATTGGGTTTGTATCATCTTTTATTTTTGTTAATTCTTTGTACATTTTAAATAGTTCGGCTACGCACTGGCTCTCAGTGGTAGTCTTTATGTTGAATCCGTAAGCCTGCATAACGGCGCGATCGTTATCCTGATGGGCACGACGCAGTTCTACTGGCATGGTTAGCTCGTCATAGAGATCTGCCAGTGAAGAGTCTGGATATTTGGCACGGGCATCAAGAATGGCTTGTGCCGTCTGCTCTATCTTTGCCTTTTGCTCATCCGTTGGTGTTGGCCATGGGAAGTTATTGTAGACAATATCATTACTATAGCGATAGTCACTTTTAATTCTTCCACAAATGCAACGCATCCAAGCCATGTGAACATTGCTTTCCAACACTCCAAAGTGGTATAATGTTGCATCGGGTATCATCAGATTAGCATTGCTACAAATAACATCGGGAGACATAAATCCCATAGGAATATAACGACGATTCTCAGAGGAGTGACTTGGAATTATTATATAGTTACTCTGTGGTTGGCGTATTTCCATAAAGCGAGTCGGTTGGTCTGCAAACCTGCGAGTAGCTTCTTTGGAACTGGAAAGTCGGAAATCGCGTGTTCTGGCTATACGTTCACGTACTAAAGGCAATTGGCTTAATTCTTTAGGTGAAGCGTTAACTAACCATAAGCAGTATCGAGGCAGGTCATGAAGGAATTCACGGGCTCCGACAAAACGATGGACGAATTTAGTGGCATCTGGTTCCCGACTTATAAAGTCATGGTACTCATCTGCTTCAATTATAAGATTACCATCATCTACGGGGATGCTACCTTTAGTGATTTCTGGAATAGTTGCTATGGGCTTTTTCCTGTTCTCAATAAAGATGTTGGGTGCACTTATCAAATATGGATTAATGTTCTCTACTTCATTACATTTCCCATTCTCAAATATCAGTTTCTTCCGATTATTAGATTGGTTGCTACTGAAGCCAATGATAACACAGTGTACATGAGCCTTTAAACTGGCTTCACTATCCCATCGGAATGTACGATATGCAAAGTCAAAGTGAATACCAAATCTCTCGAACATTGGTTTCCATATGGCGGCTACTTGTTCTCCTTGGGTAATTGAATTCGTAGAGACCAATGCGCATCTTGTATTCGTATTTTGAATAAGTTGCGATGCTTTATAGTACCAACCTGCCACATAGTCAATGTTGTTCCCAAAGCCTTTCATCAAGTCATTTAAATCATCCTTCTGTTCCTTGCTTTGCAAAGAATAGCCTACAAATGGCGGATTACCGATGATGTAGTCATAGTGTACCTCGTAGCGTTGTACGCTTGGTTTGGCATTACCATCAAAATGGCTGGTAACGATATTCACCTCGTCATACTCAATGGGTTCGCTGGCCATCATCTGTTCTGGCTCCACAATCAGATGGGCATTCTTAGCATATATCGTTGGGATGTCAGAAGGAACTTCTATCACGTCCCAATCCATTCTGAGAGCATTGCCCTCACGGATATTGTGGTAGCTCTTCAACGGCAAGAAATCAATATCTTGGTGCACAATTTTTTCCGTCTCTGCCAACATCTGAGCCTCTGAAATCCAAAGGGCGGTGGTGGCAACAGTAACGGCAAAGTCGTTAATCTCGATGCCGTAGAACTGCTGGATGCTCACCTTGATAGGATTCACGAAAGCACCCATCATCGTCTGGCCGTGATACATCTCGCGGATAACCTCATTCTCTAAACGACGTAGGCTCAGGTAGGTTTCTGTGAGGAAATTACCACTACCACAAGCGGGGTCTAAGAAAGTGAGCGATGATAGCTTCATCTGGTAGTCGCTGAGTTTGCGCTTGCGCTGCTTCTCCACCTTTTCCTCAAGGATGCCATCAAGTTCGTGGCGCAGATCGTTCAAGAACAGCGGGTCTATCACCTTATGGATATTCTCAATAGAGGTGTAGTGCATGCCTCCACTACGACGAGTATCTGGATTTAGCGTACTCTCAAAGACGGCACCGAAGATGGTGGGTGATATCTCGCTCCAATCAAAGTCGAGACTGGCATTTTGCAGTAGTGTCTGCTTCAGCTCCTCAGTAAATTGTGGTATCTCGATTTCCTCTTCAAAAAGGCCACCATTGGTATAGGGGAATGCTTTCAGGTCGTCTTTCAGATACTTGCTGCGCTTATCCAGAGGCGTATTCAAGACATCAAACAGGCGAATAAGGGCATTGCGCATGTCTTCTGCATCATAACGCACAAGATAATCGTGGAACTGGTCGTGACTGAACACGCCAGCATCCTCAGCATAAAGACAGAACACGATGCGCACACAGAGTATATTCAGCCAGCGCAGAGCCTGGGGTGAGTTGTCGTCGTATTGTTCCAGCAGCGCCTCGTATATCTTGCCAACAATATCACCTGCCTGAATAGATACTTCCATCTCCTTGGAAAGGTGCTCGTTCTTGGCATCTATCAGGAATTGCAAGCGATAATATTCCTTGCCAAGATTCTCCAGAAGGATTTGCTCTGGCTCGCCATTAGGCTGTTCCATATCATAGACAAGGAACTCCTTGAAGTTGCAGGTTACTATCCAGCGGGGATGCTCAGAAACAGGCAGACCTACCACATAGCGACGTGCCTGCTGGAAGGGATTGAGCACTGCGCCATCGCTCTGTCTGACAGGAGCGCGCAGGTCTTTATCTATCGATTTCTGCTCGATAAGCACACGAGTAGAAGGAATACGTCCGTCAATAAAGTTAGAAGTATCAACCTTCTGATGCTCTTCAAAAAGAATGAAACCATCAGAGGGATTCTCGATACCATAGACATTCGTCAACAGGTCTATCCAGAAAGGCTGTGACTGGCCTCTTTCATAGCCCTTACCTTTCCATCGTTCTGCAAACTCTGCTGCAGCCATAGCCATCTGCTTCTCTGTCTTCATATAGTTGATTATAGATTGATTGCAAAATTACAAAATAATCCCGATATTCAAAAGAATATCGTAAAATATTTTTCGATTAGTTTATGACAAATGACAGATGACAGATAAAAAACAACGTACCTATCCATCCCTACAGGAGAAGAAGGGAAGCCTTAGAAAACTTGTAAATACTTAATAATTAGTATTATACATATATTTATATATGATAATAATATTATATAAATTATTAGATATATAGATATATAGATATAAAAATATATAGAATAATCATTAATACTGCTGCTTTTCTCTTTCAGCTGGGCAGTAGTGAGTGCAGGCGTAGAGGGGCATTGTTTTCTAATTGTCATTTGTCATCTGTCAACGGGGGAAACTACCTCATGCAGCAGTCAGGCTGATACCGTTTCATATTAGGCTGATACCGTTTCATATTAGGCTGATACGCTTTTGTATCAGCCTGATACGCGAGCGTATTAGGCTTGTAAAATTGAGAAAATGAGAAATGGAGAAAATGAGAAATGGGGTAAATGAGAAATGGAGAAAATGAGAAATTGAAAAAAAGAGCTCACGGGAATGTCCTGTGGGCTCTCTTTTATTTTGTGCTTATTTACTCGTTAATAATATATACATAATTATATATATATTTACTATTATTTGTGCTTGTCTACGAGCTTACAGGGGAACCAGACTGTTGCCACGGTCTTCATGCTGCTCTCCGTATAGATGTCGAACTCTCCTTCGAAAGCGTCGACGATAGCCTTACAGAGAGACATGGCAAGTCCTGAGGCATCCTTGTCGAGCGTCAGTGCGTTTTCTCGCTGAAGGAAGGAGTAGATATCCTCGCCAACAGGCTCTTCCTGCACATTACCGTGATAGCTGACGGTAATCTTCAGGCCTCTGCGAAAATCTTTATAGAAGAGGGAGATATCGCCCTTGGCAGTATGCTTGGCAGCATGCGTCAGCAGATACATCATCAGCTGGTGCATGAAATTGGTATCGAGCGTAGCCTTACAGTGAGGCGACAGGTTGGTTCTGACACGTACGGAGACATCGGGATTAGTAACAATCAGCGCCTCACGACGATAGCTGGCCATGAGCTCGGCAAGATTGACCTCGATGAGCGTAAACGTCGGCATGCTGCCCTCGAAATTAGACAGCTCCAGCAGTTGCGAGATGAAGGAAAGCAGCTGCTCGCCATTCTGCTCGATATGAGAGGCCATCTCCTTTACCTGTGTGGCGGACATATTTTCTTCTTTCTCCTCAAGAATCAGTCGGGAGAAGCCAAGAATGGCATTCAGTGGAGTGCGGAGCGCATGGCTCACATTCGACAGGAATACGGATTTGAGTTGCTCGCTTCGCTGGGCACGCTTTATCTCTTTAGCCAACCTACGTTCATAGTGGCGATAGAGCAGAAAAACACATACAGTAGAGCTAATAAGAAGGAGGATGATAATGATAAATAGTATCTCCATGATTGTTAGGGTTTACATCAAGTTGTTAGTTCGTCGTTATAAAGTGGTGCAAAGATAAGCATTTTGTTCAAAATATCCAAATAAATAATACAAAAAAGACAGTTATTTGGCAGTTACATTTTATTTTCTTACCTTTGCAGATGAATTATGAATGAGCATAAAATTATAAACGACCCTGTGTTCGGATTTATCAAGATACGCAGGGGACTGCTATACGACATCGTGAGTCATCCGCTGTTTCAGCGACTGAACCGCATCGTACAGCTGGGACTGGCGTCGGTGGTTTACCCCGGCGCACGCCATACTCGATTCCAGCACTCGCTGGGCGCTCTGCACCTGATGTCGGAGGCTGTGAAGTCACTGACGGAGAAGGGCATCTATATCTTTGACTCGGAGGCAGAGGCCGTACAGGCTGCCATCCTGATGCACGACATCGGTCACGGACCATTCTCGCATGTGCTTGAGAATACGCTCATTAGCGGCATCTCGCACGAGGACATATCACTGCTGATGATGGAGCAAATCAACCACGACCTGAAGGGTCAGCTGAACCTGGCTATCAGCATCTTCAAAGACGAATATCCCAACAAGATTTTCCACCAGCTCATCTCGTCACAACTGGACATGGACCGTTTGGACTATCTGCGCCGCGACTCGTTCTACACGGGTGTGACAGAGGGCAATATCGGTTCGGCGCGTATCATCAAAATGCTCAACGTGGCAGACGACAGACTGGTGGTAGAGGCAAAGGGCATCTACTCGGTAGAAAACTACCTGACAACACGCCGACTGATGTACTGGCAGGTATATCTGCACAAGACCACCGTGGGCTACGAGAAGATACTGGTAAACGCCCTGAAGAGAGCCAAGCAACTGACTCAGGAGGGGCGCGAAGTGTTTGCATCCCCTGCCCTCGCCTACTTCCTCAAAAACAACGTAGATGCCGAGTGGTTTGCCACTCACGAGGAGGCGCTCAGCAACTATGCCGAGCTGGACGACTCCGACATCTGGAGCGCACTGAAGGTGTGGCGCCATCATGACGACAAAATACTGGCTACACTGGCTACCGACCTGGTAGACCGCCGCCTGTTTAAGGTGGAAGTGACAGAAGAGCCACCGACGGAAGAGCGCCTAAGCGAGATACGTCAGCGCATTGCCCAAGCAATGGGCATCAGCGAGGCAGACACCAGCCACCTGATGTCGCTGACGGAGATAGGAAAAGATATGTACAATCCCGACGACGACAGCATCGGAATCCTGTATAAAGACGGCACCGTGAAAGACATCTCTGAGGCGTCAGAAATCCTCAATGTACAGCTGCTTTCAAAGAAAATACGCAAATATTACCTCTGTTATCAGCGAGTTTAGTGAAAAAAATTTGGAATTTTGGTAGGAATATCGTAACTTTGCAGCGTTTATTAAAACTAATACATACTTATGGAATTTACAGCCAAGCAAATCGCCGATATGATTGGCGGCCGTGTTGAAGGCGACGAACAAGCTAAAATCAACACTTTTGCGAAGATTGAAGAAGGCAAGAAAGGAGCTATTTCCTTCCTGTCAAACCCTAAATACACCCCTTATATCTATGAGACTGAGTCGAGCGTAGTGCTCATCAACGAGGATGTGGAACTGACACAACCCGTGAGTTGCACGCTGATTCGTGTGAAAAACGCCTACGAGAGCGTAGCTAAGTTGCTACAGCTGTATGCCTCGATGATGCCTAAGAAAACGGGCATCGACCCACTGGCATTCGTATCAAAGAGCGCCAAGATTGGTGAGAATGTATATATCGCTCCGTTTGCCTATATCGGTGACAATGTGACCATAGGCGACGGCTCTCGCATCTTCCCCCATGTAACTATCTACGATGGTTGTAAGATTGGTAAGAACGTCACCATTCATGCTGGTAGCGTGATTGGCGCCGACGGCTTCGGCTTTGCTCCCAACCAGGAGGGCTACGAGAAGATTCCCCAGATCGGTATCGTTATCATCGAGGACGATGTGGAGATTGGTGCTAACACCTGCGTAGACCGCTCAACGATGGGACAGACCGTTATCCACAAGGGTGTGAAGTTGGACAACCTGATTCAGGTGGCCCACAACTGCGAAATCGGTGAAAACACCGTCATGTCTGCTCAGGTGGGCTTGGCAGGTTCTACGAAGATTGGTGCCTGGTGTATGGTAGGCGGACAGGCTGGTTTCTCTGGTCATATCCATATAGCCGACAAGACCTTCATCGGAGCACAGAGCGGTGTCATCAGCAACACCAAGGGTAATGGCGAGCAGCTGATTGGCTCACCAGCCATCGACCCCAAAATTTTCTTCAAAGCAGCAGCCGTCACCAAGCGTCTGCCCGATATGTACAAAGAGCTGGCAGCCCTGCGCAAGGAAATCGAAGAACTCAAGAAAACAAAATAAGATACTATGAAACAGAAGACACTCAAAGGCAGTTTCTCCCTCTTTGGTAAAGGACTGCACACGGGTTTGAATCTCACAGTAACATTTAATCCTGCTCCAGAGAACACAGGTTACAAGATACAGCGTATCGACCTCGAAGGCGAGCCCATCATCGACGGTATCGCCGAGAACGTCATCGACACTCAGCGTGGTACGGTATTGGGCAAAGGTGAAGCCCGCGTATCTACCGTAGAGCATGCACTAGCTGCGCTCTATGCCTTGGGCATCGACAACTGTCTGATGCAGGTAAACGGTCCTGAGTTCCCTATCCTCGACGGTTCATCTATCCAATATGTGGAGAAAATCCAAGAGATAGGCACCGAGGAGCAGAACGCACCTAAGGACTGGTACGTTATCCGCAAGAAGATTGAGGTAAAGGACGAGAATACAGGTTCATGTATCACCATCCTGCCCGACGACGAGTTCTCGCTGACAGCGATGTGCTCATTTGAATCGAAATTCATCAACTCTCAGTTTGCTACACTCGACAGCGCTGAGAAGTTCGTCACAGAGATTGCTGCCGCTCGTACCTTCGTATTCGTACGCGACATCGAGCCACTGCTGCAGGCAAACCTCATCAAGGGTGGTGACATGGACAACGCTATCGTTATCTACGAGCGCCAGACCACTCAGGAACGCCTCGACATGCTGGCAGACATGCTGGGTGTGGAGCACCGCGACGCAACAGAACTGGGATATATCCAGCACAAACCACTGGTATGGGAGAACGAGTGCACACGCCACAAGTTGCTCGACATCATCGGTGACATGGCACTGATTGGTAAGCCCATCAAGGGACGCATCATTGCAACCCGTCCTGGACACACTATTAATAATAAGTTCGCGCGACAGATGCGAAAGGAGATTCGTAAGCACGAAGTTCAGGCTCCCGTTTACGATCCCAATGAGGAACCCATCATGGACGTGAACCGCATCCGCGAACTGCTGCCCCACCGCTACCCCATGCAGCTGGTAGACAAGGTGACAGCATTGGGTGCAAACACCATCGTCGGTATCAAGAACGTTACCTCTAACGAGCCCTTCTTCCAGGGCCACTTCCCTGAGGAGCCCGTTATGCCAGGCGTATTACAGATTGAGGCCATGGCACAGTGTGGTGGACTGTTGGTACTGAACACACTGGAGAATCCTTCAAGCTGGTCTACCTACTTTATGAAGATTGACGACGTGAAGTTCCGTCAGAAGGTAGTACCAGGCGACACGCTTATTTTCAAAGTTGACCTGATGGCTCCTGTACGCCACGGTATCTCTTCCATGAAGGGCTACATCTTCGTTGGCGACCATGTAGTAGCAGAGGCTACCTTTACAGCACAGATTGTTAAGAACAAGGAATAAAAATATAAGAATCAAAAGGATAATACTATGAATAAAATACATCCATTAGCAGTAGTTGACCCAGAGGCCAAGATTGGCGACAACAACGAGATTGGGCCTTTCTGCGTCATTGACAAGAATGTCGTTATTGGCGATAATAACAAGTTTCTGAACAACGTAACCATCCACTACGGTGCTCGTATCGGTAACAACAACGAGTTCTTCCCTGGTGCCAGCATCTCTACCAAGCCTCAGGATCTGAAGTTCCAAGGCGAGGACACCACCTGCGAGGTTGGCGACAACAACTCTATCCGTGAGAATGTCACCATCAGCCGCGGTACTGCATCAAGAGGAAAGACAGTAGTGGGCAACGGCAACCTGCTGATGGAGAATATGCACATCGGTCACGACTGTATCATTGGCAACGGCTGTATCATCGGTAACTCTACGAAGTTTGCCGGCGAGGTAGAGGTGGACGACAACGCCATCATCTCAGCATGCTGCCTGTTCCACCAGTTCCTGCACGTAGGTGGATATATCATGTTCCAGGGCGGTAGCCGCACCTCACAGGACATTCCTCCCTATGTCATCGCTGGTAAAGAGCCTATCCGCTATGCTGGTGTAAACCTGATTGGACTGCGTCGCAGAGGATTCTCTAACGAGACCATCGACGCCATCCACGACGCTTACCGCATCATCTACTCAAAGGGTATTATGAAGGACGGTGTGGCTGAAGCTCGTGCCAAATATCCCAACTCTAAGGAGGTGGAATACATCTGCTCGTTCATCGAGAACTCTAAGCGCGGAGTAATCCGTTAAGGGAATAATACGAGGTAGGTATTCGGCATCAAAATGGATACGCTGGTTGTGATTACTGGACCTACGGCGGTAGGAAAGACAGCGCTGACTATGGAGTTGGCACAGCAATATGGCGTTCCTATCATCAATGCCGATTCAAGGCAGATATACCGAGAACTGAAAATCGGTACTGCTGCCCCCACAGCCGAACAGCAACAGCTGGTAAAGCACTACTTCGTTGGTACGAAGAGCATAGACGACTACTATAACGCCTCTATGTATGAACAGGAGGTTTTGGAATTGTTGGACGCTGAGCGTTCAACTTTCCATGTTTTAAGCGGTGGCTCTATGATGTATGTGGATGCTGTATGTAACGGCATCGACGACATACCAACAGTTCGCGACGACATCCGTGAGGAGATGAAGCGACGCTATGCCGAGGAAGGACTGGAGGCGCTCTGTGAAGACCTCCGACGACTGGACCCTGAGCACTATGCCATCGTAGACCGTCAGAACTATCGTCGTGTGATTCATGCCCTGGAGATATGTTATCAGACTGGTCGCACCTACACCTCTTTCCGCACACAGCGGAAGAAAGAACGTCCGTTCCGCATCGTGAAGATTGGACTGAATCGCGACCGCGAGGAACTCTACAATCGCATCAACCAACGCGTAGATCAGATGATGGCAGACGGATTGCTAGATGAAGTAAAGAGTCTCGTTAACAAACGTAGTACAAATGCCTTAAACACAGTAGGATATAAAGAACTATTTGACTATCTTGACGGGCGCTGGTCGCTCGACGAAGCCGTAGAACGCATAAAGGGGAATACCCGTCGCTATGCCCGCAAACAACTCACTTGGTACAAGCGTGATGCAGACATGCGTTGGTTTCATCCCGACAACATAACAGAAATACAGAATTATCTTAAGCACTATGAAGAAATACATGGATAGATGCTGGAAAGCCGTCAAAGGTTTCTGGCCCTGGTACAAGAGTCTCTACGCAGGTCATAAATGGTATAACAAGGCTGGCATCGGCTTCTTGACGTTTGTCTTCGCCTTCATGCTCTACCTGTTTATGGTAGACATCAACTTCCTCTGGCTCTTCGGACGCTCACCGGGCTTGAGTTCTATCATGCACCCCAAGACGGTACAGGCCTCAGAACTGTATAGTGCCGACGGCGTACTCATTGGTAAATACTTCAGTGAGAACCGCACCCCCGTGGAATACGAAGACATTAACCCCGTATTCTGGGAGGCACTGGTAGATACAGAAGACGAGCGCTTCTTCCATCACTTCGGCATCGACTTCCAGGGTGTCTTCGCTGCTGTCAAGGACTATGTGATACACCACGATGCCCGTGGTGCCTCTACCATCACACAACAGCTGGTCAAGAATATGTTCCGCGTTCGTACGGAGTATTCTACAGGTTTGCTGGGCTATATCCCCGGCGTGAAGATGCTCATTATGAAGAGCAAAGAGTGGATAACAGCCGTAAAAATCGAGCTTTTCTTCAATAAGAAGGAGATTCTTACGATGTATGCCAACACCGTTGACTTCGGCTCTAATGCCTTTGGCATCAAAACTGCTGCCAAGACCTATTTCGGTACGACACCAAAGCAGCTGACCGCTGACCAGGCAGCTATCCTCGTAGGTCTCTTGAAAGCAACGACCTACTACAACCCACGCATCAATCCGAAGAACTCGCTCAACCGTCGCAACGTGGTGCTCAACAACATGATGAAGCACAACCACCTGACGCAGGAAGCCTACGATACGCTAACACTCAAACCCGTAAAGTTGGATTTCAGCGTGGAGAACAACTACGATGGTCAGGCACTCTATTTCCGCGAGGCAGTAAAGAACCACCTGCAGAAATGGTGTGCAGAGAGTGGCTACGACCTGTATAAGGACGGTCTGAAGATTTATACCACTATCGACACCCGCATGCAGAAATATGCAGAGGAGGCTGCCATCAAGCAGATGAAGCAGGTACAGAGAACCTTCAACGCTCACTGGGGTTCCACGAACCCTTGGCAGGACGAGCGCCACGTAGAAATCCCCCACTTCATCGAGGATCTGGCGAAGAAAACGCCCTACTACAAGATGCTGGCTCAGAAGTATGACAACAATCAGGATAGCATCGACTACTACCTGAACTTGCCGCATAAGGTGAAACTCTTTGACTATGAGCAGGGCACCATTGAGAAGGAGATGTCAACAATGGACTCTATCCGCTATATGGAGCATTTCATGCACTGCGGATTCATCGCCATGGAGCCACAGACTGGCCATGTAAAAGCATGGGTGGGCGACATCGATTTCAAGACGTGGAAATACGACAAAGTGACGGCTATGCGCCAGCCTGGTTCTACCTTCAAGCTCTTCGTATATACGGAGGCCATGAATCAAGGTATTACCCCTTGTGACACCCGCAAAGACGAATATTTCTCTATGCAGGTATATGACGCCAAGGCGAAGAAAGAAGTTACGTGGGCACCAACGAATGCCGACGGACGCTTCTCGGGCGTAGACATCACACTGAAACAGGCCTTTGCCATGAGTATCAACTCAGTTGCCGTTCGACTAGGACAAGAGTGTGGTATTGAGCGTATTGCTAAAACGGCTTACGATATGGGTATTAAGAGCCATCTCGACCCCACTCCAGCGCTTGCACTGGGTTCAAGTGATGTCACATTGGAAGAGTTGGTCAATGCCTATTGTACGCCCTGTAACAACGGTGTTCATCGTGACCCTGTACTTGTTACCCGTATCCTCGACCGTGACGGCAAAGAGATTTATGTTGCACCATCTGACGACAAGCAAGTCATTTCTCGCAAATCAGCATTCATGGTTCAGCAGTTGCTCATGGGCGGTATGAGCGGTACCTCTTCACGTCTGCGTGGCTTTGTAGGCTACGACACCGATACCGACTTCGGTGGAAAGACGGGTACATCAAACAACCATTCTGACGCTTGGTTTATCGGTACTACACCGAATCTCGTCGTTGGTGCATGGGTTGGTGGTGAATATCGTTGCATCCACTTCCGCACGGGTGAGCTTGGCCAGGGTAACCGCACAGCACTCCCTATCTGTGGCTACTTCCTACAGAGCGTATTGTCTGATAAGAACTTCCAGAAGTATCATGCTAAGTTTGAAAAGTTTGAGGGTCTTTCACCCAATGACTACGGCTGTGGAGGCTACTTCAAGGCTCCTTCTGACTCCGACTCGCTGGCAGTAGACAGCCTGGCACTCGATGGTGATCAAACCATTGAGGCGGTAGACGAAATGGGTAACATTATCAGTCGCCCTTCTGAGTCGAATGCCAACAGTCAATCACTACCCGACAACCATCAGTCGGCAGAAGAACCGAAAGAAGATTAATAATAATTATTAATTCCGACATTTTTTTGGTGTTTTATTTTGCTATGTCAAATATAAATTGTAATTTTACACCCAAATTTGACTATCCAACTTAAAACACCAAAGAAATGAAAGGCTTAAAAGCAACATTTTGTCTCGTAGGCATTGCAGCAGCATTGCTTACTGCTTGTAGTTCTGCCCCTGAGCAGACGCTGACAGTGTCAGGATTAAATCCTGCCAAGTTCGACACTCTCATCAATGAGAAGCCCGTCAAGCTGTACACGTTGAAAAACCAGAACGGTATGGAGGTATGTATCACCAACTATGGTGCACGTATCGTATCGCTCGTAGTACCCGATAAGGATGGCAAGCCCACCGACGTCGTACTTGGTTTCGACAACATCGCACAGTATGCCGACACACTGAATTCTCCCTCTGACTACGGTTCAAGCGTAGGTCGTTATGCCAACCGCATCAAGAACGGTCAGTTCAAATTGGGAGATGCTGAGTATCAGCTGAAGCAGAACGACGGTCCTAACTGCCTGCATGGCGGTGGCACAACTGGCTGGATGAATCAGGTATATGACGCTGAGCAGATTGGCGACTCTATCCTGAAGCTGACTATCATCGCTGAGGATGGCGAGAACGGTTTCCCCGGCACTGTTACTGCTACAACCACCTACAAGGTTACTGCTGACAACACACTGGATATGGTGTGGGAGGCTACCACCGACAAGGAGACCATCATCAACCAGACCAACCACAACTACTACAACCTGAGCGGTGACTTCACCAAGGCCGCTTACGATCAGGTGCTGTACGTCAACGCTGACAAGTTTACCGCTTCTGACAAGTTGTACATTCCCACTGGTGAGATTCGCGACGTAGAGGGTACCGCTATGGACTTCCGTACTCCCCACGCTGTTGGCGACTCTATCAACTCTACATACGATCAGGTACAGAACGCTACCGGTTACGACCACAACTACTGTCTGAACACCGCCGGTGACGATACTCAGGTATGTGCATCGTTGTACTCTCCAAAGACCGGTATCTTCATGGAGATGCGTACCAACGAGCCAGGCGTACAGGTTTACAGTGGTAACTTCCAGGGTGTTGGCAAGGATGCTGATATCATCCGCAAGCACGGTCTGAAGTATCCGAAGCACGTTAGCGTATGCTTGGAGAGCCAGAAATATCCCGACAGCCCCAACCATCCTGAGTGGGCAAGTCCCGTACTGAAACCCGGTGAGAAATATTACAGTCATGCTGCATACACATTTTCAGTAAAATAACAAATAACAAACACAATCAATTACTACACAAACATTTATGGACAAAATTTATCAAGCGTTAAGCAACAACGGATTTGCTACTGCTGACTATTTGGTATTTATCATTTACATCATCATTCTTGTTGGTATGGGACTGTTCCTGTCACGCAGCAAGAAAGGTGAAGAGAAATCATCAACCGACTACTTCCTGGCAGGTAATACCTTAACCTGGTGGGCTGTGGGTGCATCACTCATCGCTGCCAACATTTCTGCCGAACAGTTTATTGGTATGTCTGGTTCAGCCTTCGCATCAGGTATTGCTCAGGCTGCTTACGAGCTGATGGCTGCTGCCACGCTGTTGGTAGTAGGTAAGTTCCTGTTGCCACTGATGATTGAGAAGAAGATTTTCACCATTCCTCAGTTCCTGCGTGAGCGTTACAACTGGGGTGTAGGTTTCGCCTTCTCTCTGCTGTGGCTGTTCCTTTATGTATTCGTTAACCTGACATCTGTAGCATGGCTCGGTGCGCTGGCTATCCAGCAGATTCTGGGCTTGCCAACCGACATGATTATCAACATCGGTGGTATGGAGATTGACCAGGTTCGTATGTGCATCATCCTCGCTCTGTTCCTCATCGCAGGTGTTTACTCTATCTACGGTGGTCTGGCATCTGTAGCATGGACCGACGTAATGCAGGTAACCTTCCTCGTTGGTGGTGGTCTGATTACCGCTTATGCTGCGCTCTCTGTTATTGGTAGCGAGATGGGCTTAGGTGGTGCATGGGATGCACTGGCTCATATCAAGGATTATCTGGCATCTATCGATGGTGACAAGCACTTCAATCTGGTTGTTACCCGTAACGAAGAACTCTATCCTGTTATCAATGGCGTTGTTGACAATGCTGGTAACATCGTACAGAAGGAAGACCCCTTCTTCACCAATCCTGGCATCGTGCTGATCTTCGGTGCTCTGTGGCTGACCAACCTCGGTTACTGGGGCTTCAACCAGTATATCATCCAGAA
>JAILMS010000126.1 GCA_024692385.1 Prevotella sp.
CGATTTCTCTGCCTGCAATGGTCATCTGTACGCAGAACAGTGGTCTTGATCCTGACAATAAGCAGAAAATGGAGCGTCTGTATCCTAAGCTCGACTATACGGAACTGACCACTTGTGGACACTTCATACACATGGAACAGCCTGAAATGTTCAACGAGAAACTGAAGACCTTCATTAAAAGACATTAAGACTATTATCCATTTAATATGTATACACCCCGTAATCTACCCAACACACGTATTGACGTGGCCGACGCCCTGCGAGGAATCGCGGTGGCTGGCATCATTCTGTATCACTCCGTAGAGCACTTCAACATCTTTACGCAGGAGATTATCATTCATACACTTCCTTCTGACCAGACGGTTGCTGATGTGCTGGCCTGGCTGCTGTCAGGCAAGATGTATGGCATCTTCGCCATGCTCTTCGGTCTGAGTTTCTTCATCATGAACGACAACCAACAGCAGGAAGGTAGGAGTTTTGCTGGACGCTTTGCTTGGCGCATGTGTCTGCTCTTTCTGTTTGGCGTCATCAATGTGGCTTTCTACGATGGTGACATTCTGATGCTCTATGCGTGCTACGGTCTGTTGCTCATCCCCATCAGCTACTTTTCGTCGAAGGTGGTCTGGTGCATCATCGGCCTGCTGGCCATTCAGCCCGTAGAGTTGTTCTGTCTGCTGACAGGTACCACGATAGACCATTCCACCATGTGGGAACTCTATGGCCAAATCAATAATGCCCACGAACATGCTACGTTCTGGGAGAATGCTCTCATCAATCTGCGCTACGGCTTTGAAGTGAATTTCCGATTCAACGTGTTCAGTGGTCGTCTGACACAGTTGCTCTGCCTCTTTATCCTCGGTATGCAGTTAGGGCGTCATCGACTATTCTATGACGAGGGAAAGAACCTGCAGATATGGCATAAGATTCTCATTATATCGAGCATCGTTGTTGTTGCCTTGAGTTTTGTGAACTTTGGCAATCTGGAAGGTTGGCTCAAACCCATCTACAACCTTATCATCCTCCTGATGATTGTCTCGGCGGTGGTCTCTGCATGGTATGCCTTCGAGGGCGTGCGCAGTGTGCTCCATCACCTCTGTATCTTTGGTCGTATGAGTCTTACCAACTATTTGTTGCAGTCTATCATCGGCTGTGCCATCTTCTGTGGCTACGGTCTGGGCTGTTATTATAAGTTGGGCATCACCTATGCCGTAATGGTTGGGGTAGGTATGGTTATCACTCAATACCTCTTCGCCCGCTTCTGGTTTAGCAGTCACCAGCGTGGTCCGTTGGAAGGTGTATGGCGCAAACTTACCTGGCTTGGGAAATGATAATAAAACATCCTGTAGTTTTGGTGGTATGCACGATATTTCGTACCTTTGCATACTGAAAAGCTTAAGATGAAACAGGAAATCAATCCTCAGGAGAGTGTCCGTGCTAATGCATTTAGCATGTGGATGACGTCACCGATGCCGATGGTGACGTTAATGAAGACGTTGGATGTTAGCCGCATCGTGAAGGTCAGCAAGAAGAGAGGCATGAAGTTTACGGCGCTGATGTGTTGGTGCATAGCCAAAGCTGCCAGCGATATAGATGTGTTCTATCTCCTTCCTGAGAATGGGCGATTGTATCGTTACGACAGAATAGCCGTCAATGTCGTCGTACAGAATGTGAAAGGCGACATCAGCCTGTGTGATGTTCCCTTTTCTGATGATATCGAGCAGTTTCATGCTGACTATATGAAGCTGACCTGTCAGGTTGCAGAGATTTGTGAGAGTACGGCATTGGAGGACTATATGATTGTTGGCACGTCAGCACTGCCACAAACGGAATTAGACTGTATCGTCAATCAGTATTCAGGGCGATATAACAACCCGTTTGTAGCGTGGGGAAGATATCGCAGAGGCTGGTTCAAGACCACTCTGCCTGTATCCTTCCAGTTCCATCATGCTCAGATGGACGGTGGCCATGCAGCCTGTTTCCTTGAGCGTTTACAGAAAGAAATAACTAGACTAAGATAATATTATAGTATGAACAAGGTAGTATTGATTACGGGTGCCACCAGCGGAATAGGTCTGGCTTGTGCACGAAAGTTTGCCGAGAATGGCGACAGACTCATTCTTACGGGTAGAAACGAGAGTCGTTTGGCTGACATCAAGAAGGAATTAGCAGAAAAGGGTACTGATGTGTTGACACTGGTATTCGATGTAAGAGATCGTGAGAAGGCCGCTGCGTCTATCGGGTCGCTGCCTGCAGAATGGCAAGAGATTGATGTGTTGGTGAACAATGCAGGACTTGCTCTCGGACTGGAACCAGAGTATGAAGGTCATCATGATGACTGGGATACCATGATTGATACCAATATCAAAGGTCTCTTGACGATGACTCGCCTCATTGTGCCAGGCATGGTGCAGCGCAATCGCGGACATATCATCAATGTAGGCTCTGTTGCTGGCGATGCCGCCTATGCTGGAGGTAATGTCTATTGTGCCACGAAGGCTGCAGTGAAGGCTCTCTCCGATGGTTTGCGTATCGATGTTGCCAATACAGTCATCCGTGTCACCAATCTGAAGCCTGGTCTTGTAGAAACCAACTTTAGCAATATCCGCTTCCATGGCGACAGTGAGCGTGCTGCCAACGTATATAAAGGTATCCAGCCCCTCACTGGCGACGACATTGCCGATGTTGCCGTATATGCCGCCAATGCCCCCAAGCATGTCCAGATAGCAGAGGTGCTGATATTGGCCACTCATCAGGCCAGCGGTAGCGTGATTGTAAGAAAATAAAAACAAAACAACTAAGCCACTCGGCTTAGCTGTTTTGCTTTCTTTAGTAGTTTTCTGCTTTAACCTGGAAGTAGGCCTGTGGATGGTCGCAGACGGGACATACATCGGGGGCTTTCTTGCCAATAACGATGTGGCCGCAGTTGCTACACTGCCAGATAACGTCGCCATCCTTAGAGAATACGCGCTCCTTACGAACATTGTCCAGTAACTTGCGATAGCGCTCTTCATGAGTCTTCTCGATGGCGGCAACGCCCTCGAACTTCTCGGCAATCTCAGGGAATCCCTCTTCGCGAGCCTCACGAGCCATACGGGCATACATATCGGTCCACTCGAAGTTCTCACCACCTGCGGCAGCCTCCAGATTGCTGGCAGTATCCTTGATAGAACCACCTTCCAGCAGTTTGAACCACATCTTAGCGTGTTCCTTCTCGTTGGCAGCAGTCTCTTCGAAGATGGCGGCAATCTGTACGAAACCATCTTTCTTGGCCTTAGATGCCCAGTAGCTATACTTGTTGCGTGCCATTGACTCACCAGCAAAAGCCTCTTGCAGGTTCTTCTCGGTTTTTGTTCCTTTCAGTTCTTTCATAATTGTAATTGTTTAGTTATTAAATAGATATTTCGCCACGGATGCTCTGATTCATATAGTAGCGCACCTGTTCTGGGTCGTCGTAGTGTGATTGTAGAAACATCAGTTTGGTGACGGCGCTCTCTACAGTAGAGTCGTAGCCGCTGACCACGCCAGCCTCCTTCAGTTGGAATCCCGTATCGTAGCGGTCCATCTCTACGCAGCCCTGCATACACTGACTGATGTTGACGATGACTTTGCCATTGCGTGTACCCTCTTTTAGGGCGTTGAGCAGCCAAGGATTCTGAGGCGCATTGCCACTGCCGAAGGTGCGCATGACGATGGCGCGCAGATTGGGCGTGTGGATGATGTGGCGGATGAGGTCTTCACGTACTCCTGGGAATAGCGAGAAGATGATGACGTTGTTGTCCAGCCGATAGTGGGGCACCATAGGCTTCTGCCAGTCAGGCTGTAGCATACGGTGGCGGTGGTATTGGATGTTGACACCTGCATCTACGAGGTGTGGATAGTTGAACGACTCGAAGGCGTTGAACTCCTCGGCACTCTGCTTGGTGGTGCGGTTGCCACGCAACAGGTGACCATTGAAATAGATACCTACCTCTGGCACCATGGCATGTCCGTCGGCATCCTTGGTGGCTGCAATCTCGATGGAGGTGATAAGATTCTCCTTACCATCTGTGCGTAGCTGACCGATGGGCAGCTGAGAGCCAGTAAAGATGACGGGCTTGGTCAGATTCTCTAGCATGTAGGAGAGGGCAGAGGCTGTATAGGCCATCGTGTCGGTGCCATGTAGCACGACAAAGCCGTCGTAGTCGTCATAGTGGTCGGCAATAACATGCGACAGGTCTGTCCACAGTCTGGGCGACATGTCGCTGGAGTCGATAGGCGGATTAAACTGATAGGTGGCAATCTCCGTGTCGAACTGGTTCAGTTCGGGTACGTTCTGCAACAGGTGCTGGAAGTCGAAAGGTTCCAAGGCTCCCGTCTGTGGATTGCGGTTCATACCGATGGTTCCGCCCGTATAAATGAGCAATACTTTGTTTTGCATGTGGCAAAGATAGTAATAAAACTTGAAAAGAAAAAAGTTTAGGTGGTTTTTCTGCAAAAAATAGAAGAAGTTACAGCAGAAATGAAAAATAATTGCTACTTTTGCAAACTAATAAAGAATATCACTAAAACGACAAACGCTCATAAAGACTATGAAACAATTCAATGACAAGAACTTCGTGCTAGACAATGAGGTGGCACAAGACCTGTTCCATAATCATGCGGCCAAGATGCCCATTATCGACTATCACTGTCACTTGAATCCGGAAATGGTGGCCAACGACCATCGCTTCAAGAGCATCACCGAGTTGTGGCTGGGTGGTGACCACTATAAGTGGCGTGCCATGCGCACCAACGGTGTGGAGGAGAAATATATCACTGGCAATGATACCAGCGACTGGGAAAAGTTTGAGAAGTGGGCAGAGACAGTACCCTATACCCTGCGCAATCCACTATACCACTGGACACACCTGGAGCTGAAAACTGCTTTCGGTATCGACAAGCTGCTCTCACCTAAGACGGCTCGCGAAATCTTCGACGAGTGTAACGAGAAGTTGCAGCAGCCTGAGTTCTCCGCCCGTGGCCTGATGAAGCACTACAATGTGGAGTGTGTCTGCACTACCGACGACCCCATAGACGATTTGCACAATCATATAGAATATGCTAAGCACAAGGCTGAGGGCGACCCCATGATGTTCCCTGCTTGGCGTCCTGACAGAGCCATGAATATTGAAGCTCCTGAGTTCTCTGACTATGTTCACCAGCTGGAGCAGGTGAGTGGTGTAACCATCACCAGATTTACGGATATGGTGGATGCCTTGAAGAACCGTCATGACTTCTTTGCTGCCAATGGCTGTAAGTTGTCAGACCACGGCCTTGAGGAGTTCTATGATGAGGAGTATACCGACTCGCAGATTGAGACAATCTTCGAGAAGGCTATGCGTGGCTTGCAACTGTCACAGCTGGAAACTCGCCAGTTTAAGAACTGCTTCCTGACCGTGATGGGCGAGATGGACGCCGACAGCGACTGGACACAGCAGTATCACTATGGTGCCATCCGCAACAACAATACCAAGAAGTTTAATGAGATTGGCGCTGACACTGGCTTCGACTCTATTGGTGAGTTTAACACGGCCAAGGCTATGTCGAAGTTCCTCAACAAGCTGAACTCAGAGGATAAGCTCACGCGTACCATCCTCTATACGCTGAACCCTTGTGCCAACGAGATGATAGCTACCATGATAGGCAACTTCCAGGGTGGTGAGCCCGGCAAGATACAGTTTGGCTCTGGCTGGTGGTTTAACGACCAGAAAGACGGTATGGAGCGCCAGATGAATGCCCTCTCTGTATTAGGTCTGCTGAGTCGCTTCGTAGGTATGCTGACCGATAGTCGTTCGTTCGTAAGCTATCCGCGCCACGAATACTTCCGTCGCATCCTCTGTAACATGCTTGGAAACGATGTGGAGAAAGGCCTGCTGCCTGATGACCGTGAGCTACTCGGCAAGATGGTTGAGGACATCTCTTACAACAACGCTCGCAGATATTTCAAGTTCTACTAATAAAAAATTCGGCTATTCTGCATCGGATAGCCGATTTTTTTTTACCTTTGCACGCAGAAATTATATAAGTATACAAATTATATGTGTGGAATTGTAGGTTATATCGGCAAGAAGGAAGCTTATCCTATACTGATAAAAGGTCTGCGAAGACTGGAATACCGAGGTTATGACTCTGCTGGTGTGGCACTGATCAATAACGACGGTAATCTCAATGTATATAAGACAAAAGGTAAGGTTGACAACCTGACAGAATACTGTAGCGACAAGGATGTCAGCGGCTGTGTGGGTATTGCACATACCCGTTGGGCTACTCATGGTGAGCCCTCCAGCCGTAATGCACACCCTCACTACTCACAGTCGCACAATCTTGCCATCATTCATAACGGTATTATCGAGAACTATGCCGACATCAAGCAGAAACTGATAGCCAAGGGAATCACTTTCCAGAGTGATACGGATACAGAGGTGTTGGTACAGCTGGTGGAATACATCATGGTGGACAAGCAACTGTCACTCCTGGAGGCTGTGCAGGTGGCACTGTATCAGGTGATTGGTGCCTATGCCATTGCCATTGTCGACAAGCGCGACCCCAGCCAGATTATCGCAGCTCGTAAGCAGAGCCCGCTGGTAGTAGGTATCGGTGACGGAGAATTCTTCCTAGGTAGTGATGCCAGTCCTATCATTGAATATACGGACAAGGTAGTATATCTGGAAGACGGTAACATTGCTGTTATCCGTTTGGGTGAGGAACTGAAAGTTGTTGACATCTTGGGTGAAGAGCAAGACCTGGCCGTGAAGACGGTGGATATCGACCTCGGACAGATTGAGAAAGGTGGCTATCCGCACTTCATGCTGAAGGAAATCTTTGAGCAGCCTGAATGTCTGACCAACTGTATGCGTGGCCGCATCAATGTAGAGGGCAACCATGTTACCCTGTCGGCGCTGATTGACTATCGTCGTCAGCTGTTGCAGGCTAAGCGCATCGTGATTGTGGCTTGTGGTACTTCATGGCATGCCGGACTTATCGGCAAGCAGATTATCGAGTCGCTGTGTCGTATTCCTGTTGAGGTGGAGTATGCTTCTGAGTTCCGCTATCGTAACCCAGTAGTGACAAAGGATGATGTCATCATTGCCATCTCGCAGAGTGGTGAGACTGCAGATACGCTGGCCGCCGTGCAACTGGCCAAGGAGAAGGGAGCCTTCATCTATGGTATTTGTAATGCCATTGGCTCGTCAATACCCCGTGCTACTGATACGGGTACCTATATCCATGTGGGACCGGAGATTGGTGTAGCTTCTACCAAGGCATTCACTGGTCAGGTTACCGTCCTCACGATGTTTGCACTGGCATTGGCAGAAGCCAAGGGTACCATCGATCGTCAGCTCTATCTGAAGATTGTCAAAGGCTTGAACGATATTCCTGAGGTCATCAAGGAGGTGCTGAATACCAACGAGAAGGTGGCAGACTTGGCGCGTACCTTTACCTATGCTCACAATTTCCTGTATCTGGGCCGTGGCTATAGCTATCCTGTAGCTCTGGAAGGCGCTTTGAAGCTGAAGGAAATTTCATATATCCATGCAGAGGGCTATCCTGCTGCCGAGATGAAGCACGGACCTATCGCTCTGATAGACTCAGACATGCCTGTAGTAGTCATTGCTACGCATAACGCCATGTACGAGAAGGTGCTCTCGAATATCCAGGAAATCAAGGCCCGTCAGGGTAGGGTAATTGCCCTTGTTACGAAAGGTGACGACACCATTGCAAAGATTGCCGATGAGGTGATAGAGCTGCCCGACGTGCTGGAATGTCTGGAACCACTGGTGGCTACCATCCCTCTCCAATTGCTTGCTTATCACGTGGCAGTTTGCAAGGGAAAGAACGTTGATCAGCCCAGAAACTTGGCCAAATCGGTGACGGTCGAATAAAAAAATATGAGCAAATATTTGGCGAAATGCCAAATATTTGCTACTTTTGCATATTAAAAACAACTAAAAACACCCAAAACGTCGATTTTAGAATGGAGCTGAACGAAACCTTTGAGTCCCAAATCAATCGAAGCGACTATAAAATCTTAATCGTTGACGATGTGGTCAGTAATGTGCTGTTGCTGAAGATTTTGTTGACGAATGAGAAGTTTCAGGTATGCACAGCTTCCAACGGAAATATGTGTATCGAACAGGCTAAGAAGGAAAAGCCTGATTTGATTCTGCTGGACGTGATGATGCCTGATATCAGTGGTTTTGATACAGCTGTTATTCTAAAGAAAGATCCTGAGACGCTGGATATCCCTATTATCTTCTTGACGGCGCTAAATAATCCAAGCGACTTGGTAAAAGGTTTCCAGGTGGGTGCTAATGACTTCTTGACAAAGCCTTTCAATAAGGAAGAACTCGTGATGCGTGTGATGCACCAGATTCAGCTGGTGGCTGCCAAGCGTATCATCGTGCAGCAGAACGAGGAATTGAAGCGCACTATCTCCAATCGCGATAAGATGTATTCTGTTATTGCCCACGACCTGCGTTCACCAATGGCCAGCATCCGTATGGTGCTGAACCTGGCTGTTAACGTGGTGTCGCCGGATGTCGTTGGAGAAGAGATATTTAATCTGCTCGATAAAGCCAATCGTGAGTCGGAAGAAACGCACGACCTGCTGGACAACCTGTTGAAGTGGACCAAGAGTCAGACAGGTCGTCTGAATGTGGTCTATCAGGATATCGACCTCGACGATGTGGTACCTGGCGTGGTTGACATCTTCAGGATGATTGCAGAGATGAAGAATATCAATCTGCAGTATCTTCCCGCTGATGAGAAGCTGACAGTGCATGCAGATAACGATATGATAAAGACCATTATTCGTAACTTCCTGTCGAATGCTGTGAAGTTTACTCCTGAGGGCAAGTCTATCGAGGTGTTCTATAAGCGTGAGGGTGATTTCGCTCGTGTCTCAGTGCGTGACCATGGTGTCGGTATTGCTGCAGATCGTGTGGATAACATCTTTAAGAAAGGTGAGACAACCTACGGTACAGGTGGTGAGGAAGGCTCTGGATTGGGCCTGCAGCTCTGTCAGGACTTTGCCCGTAAGAATGGTGGTGATGCCATGGTGGAGTCTGTCGAAGGAGAGGGCTCAACATTCTCGTTCACAATACCTATTAAGCAATAAAAAAAAGAGGCCTGAGCCTCTTTTTTTTATTTCCCGATGCTTCGATATTTCGAAGTCTCGAAGTTTCGTTTTTACTCGCTCTTGAACAAGTCCTTGATGCCACCAATGCTTCCCAAGAGGTTGGTAGCCTCGTAAGGCAGGTAAACGGTCTTGGTCTTGTCGCCCTGAGCCAGCTCCTGCATCATCTGGATATACTTCTGAGCCAGCAAGTAGTTGGCAGGATTCGTTGACTTACCAACAGCCTCAGTAATCAGTTCGATAGCCTTAGCTTCTGCCTCTGCCTTGCGGATGCGGGCCTGAGCCTCACCTTCAGCATGCAGGATGGCCTGCTGCTTCTGAGCGTCAGCACGGTTGATGATAGCAGTCTTCTCACCTTCAGAAGCAAGAATCTCAGCAGCCTTCTCACCCTCAGAGGTCAGAATCTGTGCACGCTTGTTACGCTCTGCCTGCATCTGCTTCTCCATGGCATTCAATACTGTTGCGGGAGGAATGATATCCTGCAGCTCTACGCGGTTTACCTTCACACCCCACTTGTCAGTGGCGTCGTCCAATACGGCACGCAGTTTGGTATTGATGGTGTCGCGTGAGGTCAGTGTCTCGTCAAGTTCCAGCTCACCAATGATATTACGCAGGGTAGTCTGTGTCAGCTTCTCAATGGCGTTGGGCAGATTAGAGATTTCATAGACAGCCTTGAAAGGATCTACAATCTGGAAGTAGAGTAGGGCGTTAATCTCCATCTGGATATTATCCTTGGTAATCACGTTCTGTGAGGGGAAGTCGTAGACCTGCTCACGAAGGTCGATAGAGTTGGAGTAGGCGTAACGTCCGCGAGAGAGTACGACGATGTCCTTGGCACGGTCGATGAAAGGAATGATGATGTTGATACCAGGATTCAGTGTAGCGTAGTAACGACCCAGACGCTCAATAATCTTGGTTTCTGACTGTGGGATAATCACCAGTGCCATCTTGGCGAACAGTATCACCAATACTACGATGGCAATTAATACATAACTCATGATGTCCATAATGCAAAATATTTAATGTTTAATGTTTAACGTTTAATCTTTAATGTCACAGTGTCTCAACAGTAATGATAGTGCTCTCGCGACCAATGACGCGCACTGTGGTACCTGCAGGGATGTCGCTCTCTGACTTGCTGATAGCTTTCCACATATCGCCATCAATCTTGACATAGCCATCGGCTCCAGCCTTGATGTCCTCTGTTACCTTTCCTGTGCGACCTAAGAGTGCATCGGCATTGGAGACACGATTAGGATCGTTCTTGTGGAGATAGCGCAAGGCGACAGGGCGTACAAACATTACACTGAGTAGTGAGAAGATGGCAAAGATAAATATCTGCCAGTAGATGCTCAGACCGCATACTGCCGAAATGATGGCAAAGACGGCTCCAATGGAGAAGCAGATGATGAAGAAGTCACCCGACGAGAGCTCCAGGATTAAGCAGGCGATAGCTATGACGGCCCATACCTGCCACATGTTTTGTAAGAAGTACTCAATCATATCCTTATTATATTAAGACGTTATTTTCAATATTTTTGATTAGATAGAGAGGATGAAGTCGTCCCAGTCTTTCGTAGATCCTTTCTTGCCGAACACCTTCTGGTAGAGACGGCTGCGTGTTGAGGCTATACTCTCTTTGGAGTGTGCTGTCAGTATGGCGATGTCTCTTGGCTGTAGCCTGATCTTGATGAGTAGGCTGACGTGATAGTCTTGGTCACTCATGTTGTAGAGACTATACAACTTCTCTGTGAAACCTGTATAGGTGTCGTTAACAATCTCCGCCAGTTCCTTCCAGTCTGCATCGTCAAGACAGCTACCTTCATTCAGATATTGTTTGATGCGCAGATAGACTGACGTAGAGAATATCTGGCTTACGTCTTGTCGGGGTTCGATGACAGCCATCTTCTGCATGGCATGGATATTATCCAGTCTGCTCTGCAACAGTTGTATCTTGTGACGGTTGGCTTGCAGCACCATAATAAATAAGGTGATGTAGAACACTGTGCAGATGATGAGAAGAAACAGTTCGCGGTTGGTCAGTATCATGTCGGTTCTTTGGTTTTGTTTGATGCAAAGGTAAGAAAAAATCTCATTCCTACCAAGAAAAAAGGTTTGCAAAAGTGCGCAAGCAAGTATTGCAAACTTTTGCAAAGCAATTCCGCTGCTATCTACACAGCGTAGACAGCAGCGGAACATAGAGAAAAACTATATGGTCTTATTTCTGTATAACCTTGATAGTCTTACCGTTAGCCATGCGGACAATGTTGAGCCCCTTCTGCATACCCTGCACACGACGACCGTCTAGGGTATAGCGGGCAATCTGCTCGTTGTTGGCGGCTGCATTCACGTTCTCAATACCTGACGGGTCAGCAATGGTAATCTGCTGCTTGGCGGCATTGACGATTTTGCCCTGAGCATTAATGAGGAGTGCTACAACATAAACCTGTTCAACATCGATGGCGCTCTTCAGTTTGGCGTATGTAGGCATTGCTAGTGTGAAGGTCGTCTCTTCCTCTGTATCTGCTGTCAGAGCTAGAGCAGGTACCTGATTTTTGCTATTTGTGTAGGAGCTGGCAATAGCTACGTCGTTGAAGGTAGGATAGAATGTCGCTCCTGTATCATACAGATGTTTCAGATCATCGGGAAGCGATGCCTTTGTGATGCCAGTCTGGCTAGCATAGGCGCTATTGTAATAGTTGGTTTGTGCCCAACCTGTTCCTGTACCCTTCAGACCATCTGCCACGAGTACGAACTCCAGATTGTATGTTCCGTCAAAGAGTGACGTAGTCTTAGCCTTGGCTTCTACCTGTGTCTTTTCAGTGTTTAAGATACCGCTAACGCTGACTTCAGCCAATGCAGGAATGTTCATCTCTTCGCTGAAATCTTCGAGGATATCATAGCTAAATCCATAATAAGGGTCTGCTTCTGCGCCACGGTCCAGACGGCATGACGGAGCACCACTGAAGCTCAGTTTTGCATATTTTTCTGCTGCTATGTTCATGGCATCTTTGCTCTGCGCGCTATATTGGTGAATGGCAATGCCGATGAAACGGTCACCAAAGTTTGCGCGCATCTTCTCCATACCCACATGACCACGAGGACACCAGCCACAGCCTGTACCAGTGAACTGCTCTACAACTACGTTACGGTCAATCAGTTTTGACAGTGTATAGAGTGTAAAGTTTGCAGCCAAGTTAGCATTAGCATTGTTTTGACCATTTACCTTTGTGATGCTCAGTGTCTTGGTCTTCTCACCTATTGTTTCATCAGCAGGGATGGTAATGGTTATGGTGCCAACGGTATTAAAGGCAATGGGTGACGACAGGTCAACGTGTTGCTCAGTACCTGCAACTCCATCAGTGGTGATAGTGTAGTCGATGCTGCTGATGGGCGTAGAACCACCATTCATGACATCAACCTTAGCAGTAGTAGAACCGCCAAGGACGGCATAGGCAGGTCCGAAGTCTGCTGCAGTAGCAACATTGTCTGCGAATTCTCCATCGAG
>JAILMS010000024.1 GCA_024692385.1 Prevotella sp.
TCCACTCTCGTGGTATATCATGCGCGATTGGCTCAGCAACTTCAGTTATCGCATTGAGCTTAGTGCCTGGATTTTCGTTGCCACCTGTGCCATTGCCCTGTTGGTTGCTATACTCTCTGTTAGCCTCCAGATTATCAAGGCCGTCAGAACAAATCCCGTAGAAAGTATTAAAACAGAATAATTCATGATTTCAGCAATAAAAACTCTGAACAAACGAGGCCAGCATAACTGGACTAAGATAGTCTGCTTGGCCATAGGACTGGCAGCCGGCGTAGTGCTGATAGGCAAAGTGGGCTTCGAGCAGTCGTATGACGACTTCTTCCCTGAGAGTAACCGCATCTATGTGGTTTGTGAAGACTATATCCACGATGGCGAGTATCATCACAATCCTCAGACAGCAGGAGGTATTGCACCAGGCATGAAACGGTATTGCCCGCAGATAGAGGTTGCCACGCGCTATGTAGATGTCGCCCATGATATGCCCATCGTTACGGAAGATGACAGGTGGGTGCGCACCAATTACACCCTGGTGGATAGCTGTTTCTTCGATGTGTTCCCCTTCCGTGTCTTGCAGGGTAATCCAAAGAAAGTGCTAAGTCAGACGGATTACTGCATGATTCCCCGCTCCTTGGCAGAAAAACTGGGTGGGAATGTTGTGGGAAAGAAAGTGTATTACAGACGGCGTGGCGGATTGGCACTCACCATTGGCGGGGTCTATGAGGACATTCCCTTGAACTCCAAGCTCCACGGTATGGAGGTGATGGTGTCAATGCCCTCGATAGCCAGGTGGTTACATGACGGACGCGAGGACTGGGTGGGCTATGACAGCTATATAGGCTATGTCCGCTTGGCAGAGGGTATCACGCCCGAAGACTTGAAACCGCAGTTGGAAAAGATGAAACAGGAGAACCTGCCCTTGGATGATCTGAAAAAAGCAGGCTATGAATTGAGCTTCTCCGTGACACCGCTTATTGACTTCCACACTAAGGATGATGGTGTGCGTCGCATGACGTTGATTCTCTCGCTCCTGGCAGCAGTGCTCATTGGTTGCGCCGTGATGAACTACCTGCTGTTGGTAGTGGGCGGCATCAGTCGCCGAGCTCGCGAGATGGCGGTTCACAAGTGCTATGGCGCCGAAACACGGCATGTATATCATAAGGTGATGGTCGAAAGCGCGGTTCATCTGCTGTTGTCGCTGGCATTGGCAGCCCTGTTGCTCTATGCAGCGAAGGATATTGTAGAGCAGCTGACATGCGCACCGCTATCCGTGCTGCTGATGGCAGGCAACAATGTGTGGATGATAGCGCTGACCTGTCTCGTGGTTCTGCTTATCACAGGCTTCGTTCCCGGCTACATCTACACCCACATCCCTGTGGCAGCAGCTTTCAAGAACTATAGTCAGAGCCATAGGCTGTGGAAACTCCTGCTGTTAGGCTTGCAGTTCGCATCGGTCACGTTCCTTATTGTGCTGTTGGCAGTGGCGGGACGTCAGTATGACAGAATGATAAACGACGACATAGGCTACAACTATTCCACGCTAGGTTGCGTGCTGGTTAACGGTATGTCCGCCGAGCAGCGTCAGCTGGCATTGGAAGAGTTGCGTAAACAGGCATCTGTGAAGGGAGTGACGATGTCGTATGCAAATCTGACTGAGTTCCAGAGTGGTGATAATATCTATTTGCCAGACGATGACCATGAGTATATGAATATAGCCGACCTTTATTATGTAGGCAACGGTTATTTCGATGTGATGGGTATTCCTATAGTCTCAGGTCGTACTTTTACTGAACAGACCGACACCTTGCGCGAGGTTATGGTAAGTAGGAAGTTCGAAGAGCGCATGAAGGAACTGGTTGGCTGGGATCAGGCTTTGGGCAAACAGATTTTCTGCACCTCGTTCGACGAACCGCATACCATCGTCGGAGTTTTTGAGGATATCCGCATCGGCAGCATAACGTATCCCGACACCCGCCCAAGCGTCTGTTTCTATAGTCGCAAACCGAGAAATATGCGTTACATCCTCATTCGCTTCCATACGATGGACGGTCTGGAGGCTGCCAACAAGCGACTGAAGGAACTGGTGCCCGACAATCCCGACATCAACATCACGCCATATAGCCAGATGGTGGTCAAACTATATACTGATGCCCGTAATTTCCGCACTACTGTGATGATTGGCGGACTGGTGGCTCTGCTCATAGCCCTTATCGGACTCATCGGCTATCTGGCAGGCGAAATAGGCAGAAGACAGAAAGAGATTGCTATCCGTAAGGTGAATGGTGCTCGGGCGGTTGATATTATCCGATTATTCATTATCGACATCATGCGTGTAGCTCTGCCCGCAACATTTATCGGAACCATCGCTGCCTGGTATGTCTCTCGTCTCTGGCAGGAGCAGTTCAGCGAGAAAGCCGTCCTTTCACCCCTGCTCTTCATAGGCTGTGCATTGTTGGTTCTGGCAGTCATCCTGTGTGTTGTCTGCATAGGCTGCCGTCGCGTCACGACAAGCAATCCCGTCAACTATCTAAAGACAGAGTAAGGAATAAAGATTAAAGTATAAAGATTAAAGTTTAAGTTGAAAAATGATAAAATTAGAAAACATTCAGAAGGTATTCCGCACGGAAGAAGTGGAAACTGTAGCATTGGGCGGTGTGTCGCTCGAAGTAAGAAAAGGTGAGTTCGTAGCCATCATGGGGCCTTCAGGCTGTGGTAAGTCAACACTATTGAATATCCTTGGCCTGCTCGACAATCCCACCAGTGGCACTTACATACTCGATGGTGAGAACGTAGGACAGCTGAAGGAGAGTCAGCGCACAAAGGTTCGCAAGGGAAAGATCGGCTTCGTGTTCCAGAGCTTCAACCTCATCGACGAAATGAACGTAGAGGAGAACGTGGAACTGCCGCTTACATACCTCGGTGTACC
>JAILMS010000035.1 GCA_024692385.1 Prevotella sp.
CAACTGCCCCTATTTTGTGGTACACCGTGTAGTGGTTCAGGTAGCACAGCAAGTAGACTTCCACTGTGACTCCTTCGTCATCGTGATGTGTCTCTGGGGCGAGGCCAACATCAATGGTATCAGCATCCGCCAGGGCGAGACAATCCTCGTGCCAGCCTGTGAGAATGTGCTTTATATCTTTGGCAACGCCACCTTCCTTACAGCCACTATGTAATAAAAAAGGATTTTGTTTGATTACAACAAAATCCTTTTTTTATGAACAATCACCTAATTATCATTTTGGTGCATTGTTGTAGATAGACTCCAGCGTATAATTCTTGTCGTCGCTGGTGTTGGCCTTGATCATGGTGTTGACCAGAGATTCCATTCCAGTATAGAATGAGCCGTCGTTGTGGTTGATGTAGTAGTGGTGCTCATCGCCACCGCCTGTGGTATTGCCGTCCCAGTTATCCCAGATGACTACTGGCAGGTTGTAGTTATGTGCTGCACGGCAGACATATTCCAGGTAGTAGTTGCGGAACAGGTTAGAACGGTATGTCGTTTGCAAGACGCAACCATACTCACCAATATAGACGGGGATGTTGTTGGCGATGAACTTCTCCTGTAGCTGCTGGAAGATATCTACGACATGGTCTTCGTTGCTGCCGATGACATATTTACCATTGGCTGCGGTGTGACCCCATTCGGTAACGCCGTCTTTCACTGGAGTGAGACAGAAGGCTCCTGGGTCGTAGAAGTGTACGCTAACCATAATCTTGTTGGCAGCATCGGTAGGAAGCTTGAAATCGTCAATGAGCACGAAGGTAGGACTTGATGCGTAGCCAGGAACGCCAATCCAACGGGTGGCATTCTTGCTGCCAGTAGCACGGATGGTGTTAACCACCAGCTGGTTCCACTCGTTGAGGGTTTTATACTGCTTGCCACCATCGGTCTTGTTGTCGCCCCATCCCCAGTTGCCGTCCTGTACCTCGTTGAAGGTCTCAAAGAAGAGAAAGTCGCCCTTGTCCTTGAAGGTCTCGGCAATCTGATTCCAGGTCTTCTCGATACGGTCCATGATCTCGGCATTCTTGGTAGCATTGATGGCTGCCGTCTTGATGTCGGTCCAGTATTCGTCGTGGTGGATGTTCAGGATAACATTCAGTCCAGCGGCTCCTGCCCATTCCACATTCTGCTTGACTAATGCCATGTAGTCGGCATCGATAGTCCAAGAGGGATCGGTGGGCTGCTGATAGTTACCCCATGTGACAGGAATACGTACGGTGCTGACACCAGCGGCCTTCAGATTGGTATAGAGGGCTGCGGTAGGTGTGGATTTGTCCCAATAGCCCCACTGGTTAATCTTTCCATCTTGACCGGAACTGGTGTCGAAGTGGTTACCAAGATTCCAGCCCCATCCCAGCTTCTTGGTGAGTGCTGTGGCGTCGTTGTCGTAAGACTGTGCACCAGCCTTGGTGGTGAAGTTGATCTCGTAGCTCTTAGCCGTTGAGCTGGCATCGTTCTTGCCCACGATACCGCCCTCAGGAATGGTCAGCGTATAAGCCTTTCCTTCCTCCAGAGCGGGTAGGGTAATGATGACGTCCATAGCGGTCGTAGCACTGATCTTAGCTTCACACTTGGTGGCGTTGAGCATGATGTTGGCATTAGAACTAACAGCAACGACGGTATTGTAGGATACCGTCACTTCTTTCAGCTCACTAGCTTTGTACTCAGCACCTTTGGTAATGCTGCATGAGCGGACATAGATGTTGGTGGTGCCGCCACCTCCGCCGCTGCTGCTTCCACCGTCGCTACTATCGTCGCCACATGATGACAGACACAGCGCGGAGGCCATCAACATGATAGAGGAAATAGTGCTAAAGAAATGTTTCATAGGATTTTAATTATTATTTATCATTAGTAAAAAGGCAGAGCGTCCCTCTGTTGACAGAAGGGCGCCCTGCTTAGATCAATTATTACTGCAGAACAACTTTCTTACAAATGATACCTGCACCGCAGATGACAAGACCACCATTGTTTTTAAGCTCATTCAAGTCAGCTTCGGTGAGTGTCGTCTTGATACTGGTCTCTGAAGGATCGGGAGAAGCGTTACCATCGTTACCCCATCCCTGAGTAGAGGGCAGTGCAGCCCATGAACCATTACCGAAGCGGATGTTGATATAGCCTACTGAAGAATCTACCTCGTAGTACAGCTTTAGGGTCTTGCCTACAGCAACCTGACTCCAGTCGTATTTACCCCAAGAAAGGGCATCCATACCTGCAGCCCAGTTACCCAGTGCAACATTACCGCTCCAGATAACATCCTCAAGGATTGAGAGGGTTACCTTGGTAACAGTGAAGTATGCACCACAGATGACAAGACCACCATTAGCAACCAGCTCGTCAATCATTGCCTGAGTCAGGGTTACAGAGAACTTCGTGTCTTCAGCTGACAGCGGATTAACATCGGCTGTGCCAGGCAGAGCAGTCCACGAACCATTGCCAAATCTGATCTGTGACCAACCCTGAGACATGTCTGGTGTCAGATAGGCAGTAAGAACCTGTCCAGGTTTAGCCGTTGACCAGTCATAAGCGCCATAAGCAAGAGCAGACATAGAACCATTCCATTCACCAATATATTGTGATCCAGCCCACAATGTGGTCTCTGGTGCCTCACTGTACATAGAGATCTTGGCAGACTCTACGCTCCAGTTAGCATGCTGAACAAGAACAACGGTACCATCGCCCATCTTCTCAGGAACAACGAAGGTAATCTGAGTAGCACTCTTGGTGAAGTTGGTAAACTCACCATCGATAGCTGTCAGAAGCAGGTGCTGGATGCGATCCAGGTTGGTACCCTTGATAGTGATGGTCTGACCAGCCTTCACGTCCTTCGTAGGATCTGTGCTGGTAACGGATGCCAGAGGAACCGTGATATCAACAGAGGTCGTCAGACCTGATGCTGCGTTGAGAACAACAGAGCCGGAGGTCGATGTCTCAGGAACTTTCACCTTGATAGACTTGCCGTCTTCGGCTACGGTAAAGGCGGTGACGCCAACTACTGAC